>CAZHUE010000036.1:0-18378 GCA_964535875.1 uncultured Methylomarinum sp. | reverse complement strand
TATGTATCAATCCTATATTGGGTCTTGGTTCTGCTTGTAGAACAAATTAGCCCTGAGGATATTAAGATCAGTATGGATGGGCGTGGTCGTGCTTTAGACAATATTTTTGTAGAGCGATTATGGCGAACTGTGAAATATGAGAATATTTATATGAATGACTACCAGACTGTGCCGGATTTGCAGTCTGGGTTAAAACGTTATTTCGAGTTTTATAATCAAGAGCGATTGCATCAAAGCTTAGATTATCAAACACCAATTGGTTTTTGGCAATTTATTTTATTAGTCAAGCCAAAACAGGGTTGTCTGCAGGGCAATCGGGTTTAAATTATATTGACTTTTAATATTACAGGTAAATCAATGGGTTGGGTTTTAATTTTTTAAAATTTATAAGAAAATAGCTTTTTATTGTGTTTTTAAAAAACGTAACCTGCTGATTTTATTGGCCATAAATTTAAGCCCGATTGCCCTAGGGTTGTCTGCTTTGGCTCTGAAACGATATTGAGGAGTTAGCTATCCAACAGTATGGTTGATGCATCATAAACTGATGCAAGCAATGGCTGAACGTGAAGACCATTCCCTTCTTTCAGGGGATGTCAGCGTCGCTTACATCAGGGACGATTTGTCTGGCCGAAGACAGGAGAAAGCTGTTTTTTGATCAGTTCAAGGCAATGGCAGTGGTTAATTTCAGGTGTGGATTGGCAACGATTATCGGCAGAACCCAAGGCACATTGGCAGGTATAAATGGCCTTTTTAAAAAGTGATTGTAATCGTTAAAAACCTAGTATTTAAAGGTCTTTTAGAGATTTTTTAAGGTGCAATACAAGGCATGAAACAGCTTGCTGAACTTGCCAAATTAAACCTTGACCCTGTTACCAAAACACAGGGCAAAGGCATGCTTCAATCACTGTTTAAGCAAGCAGAGCAGGATGTCAGGCAGCTACAAATTAAAGACAATGAAATACAGCAAAAAGACTTCAAAATTCAATCGCTGACCTATGAGCTTGCCCATCTTCGGCGGATTCGCTATGGGGTCAAAAATGAAAGCCTGGCGCCATTGCAACGTGACCTGTTTGAAGAAAGCTGGAAGTCGGATCAGGTTACAATAGAAGCAGAAATTGAACAACTGGCTGGCGATCAACTGCAAGGCACCGCCGGCAAACCTAAACGCTCACGCGCTGGACGCCAGCCACTGCCGGCTCATCTTCCCCGTATTGAACATCGCCACGAACCTGAATCTTGCCAATGTGGGCAATGCGGTAAAGACCTGGTGAAAATTGGCGAAAACGTCACCGAGCAACTGGATGTGGAGCCGGCGAATGCGGCTATTCTCTGCTTTTGATGTGTTATGTTTACTGTAGCCTAAATGCTCTCAAGCTCAACATTTAAAGCCGCTTTAACCATTACTTTAGCCAGCATTTGTGTGAAATTACCGAGATCTTTTTCTTTTTTTATGCTTTTTGCCGCTTCGCGTGCAAAAGCTTCAAGTTCTTTTTTATTCATAACTGCTTATCCTCTCATATTAGAGATTAATAATAAGCAGTTACACAAAATAATTTATATTCTCACTTAATTAAAAAAACTATCTCAATCTATTTTAAATAAAGTATTAAAATTATCGGTAGAAAGTTTAGCAATCTCATCTATTGTTGTATCGCGTAGTTCTGCCATATGCTCTGCAACATAGCGAACATAAGTTGGATAATTAGGTTTACCTCTATGCGGAACGGGGGCTAAATAAGGTGAATCTGTTTCAATCAAAAAACGGTCAGCAGGGACTTTTTTTGCTGTGTCTTTAATGTCTTGAGCATTCTTAAACGTTACAATTCCTGAAAAAGAAATATAAAACCCTATGTCTAAAGCTCTTTTTGCATACGCCCAATCTTCTGTAAAGCAATGAATAATTCCTCCAACTTCCTCTGCCCCTTGTTTTTCTAATACATCTAAAGAATTCTGCCCTGCTTCTCGAGTATGGATAATTAATGGTTTTTTGAGAGCTTTTGCTGCTTGAATGTGGTTTCTAAACCGTTGATGCTGCCATTCTAAGTCGCCTTCACTACGAAAATAATCCAGCCCTGTCTCACCAATGGCAATCACTTTTTCATTTTCCCCAAGCTCTATTAATTCCTCAACACTAGGCTCATGACCTTCATTAACATTTGGGTGAACACCTACGGATAATGAAATAGAATCATAACCTTTAACCAGCTTAACCATTGCAGGGTAGGATTCTAAATCAATAGCTATACAAAGCATATGATCTATCTGACTTTTTTCTGCTTCTTTCATAAAACAGTTAAAATCATCTTGATAGGGTTTTAAATCTATGCGATCTAAGTGACAGTGGGAATCAATAAACATGGAATAAGGAATGGACTCAAATAAATAACAATTATACTTTACTACGCAAGCACGAAAGTTAAATTTATCTCTTTTTGATTTTTACAACTGCAAGGGGATTGGATGATAAACAACGAGACATTCAATTAGCAAAATTGACTAAAAGAAATCATAGCTAATTACCTCGTGAAATTTTTGGCATTGCTTACGTTCAAAACCCGACCAATTGAACGAAAGCCCAATCCTTCAAGATATAATTGAAGAGCCATCTTCCTTAAATAGAATGGTTTGGCTCCCGAGCCACTTGCAACAGTATATCGAAAATTACATTCTTTACATTTGTAACGCTGCTTTTGTTTTACGATACCATCCTTGATGTTTTTATTAGATTTGCATTTAGGACATTCCATTAGGTTTCACGCTCTCTTTAGAAAAATCAAAAATTTAATGCTAACATAAAACTATACTAAATTAGCAATGCTAAATTTTTTACATAGTATGTGTCGATCGACTAGACTCTAAAGTTCCTGCCAGAAAAGTTTCTATCTTATTTCTTGCAACCCCTGCATCCTTATCACTAAATTGCAAACCAACCCCTGCAGCACGATAGCCTTCTGCCCCTTCTGGGGTTATCCATACAATTTTTCCAGAAATAGGAAGCCGCTCTGTTTCACCCATCAGGTTTAGCAAAATAAAAACCTCTTCTCCCATTTCATATTCGCGATCTGTTGGTATAAACAAACCGCCATTGTTAACAAAAGGCATATAAGCAGCATAAAGCGCATTTTTATCTTTGATTGAAAGGGATAATATTCCTTTTTTTGGACTTTCTGACTCTTGCTCTGCCATTTGTTTTTATCTGCTATTAAGTTTTGACCACTGTATTAAGATTTCTTCAAATACTAATTGCTTATTTAATTGGGATTCTAACCTTTGTTGGCTAAGCAATAAAAAATCATAATATTTATACATTTTCTTTAAGTCTAGCTTAACTGCTATTTCTTGCAAGTTTGTGACTAAATCTGGATTATATAAGTTAATATTTTGGTTTACGTATGTCAGTTTTATGGCATCAACTACCCAGCTTATGATCCAGACGATTAATAAACTAATTTTCGTATTGTCTAATTTTGCCCACTGCTCTGCCACAGTAATAAAGTTTTCTTTAGAAGTAGAAAGTTTTATCCAGTGATTAAAATAATCTTTTCTTTCTTTTAATAGATTAGTTTCATAAAATTGTTTTGCTAATAAAGGCGCACCTTGTGACAAATTAAACAGTAAATCTTGATTGTCTAAAATACCATTCTGTTTCCACCATGTTTCTAAACTTTCTTGATTAGATACTTGGGGTATAAATAATTTTTGACAGCGACTTCTAATTGTCGCCGGTAATTTATTAGGTTTATCTGTGATAAGAATGAGGCATGTTCGTTCTGTTGGCTCTTCCAGATACTTCAAAAAAGCATTTGCTGAGGCATGATTAAGACTATCAGCAGGGTTGATAATAACAACCCTGTAATTTTCGTACTGAGGCTTTAATGTCAATATTGATGTTAGCTTCCTAATCGCTGCAATACCAATCGACTTGCCCTGCTCTTCTGGCTCTATTAAAAGATAATCTGGATGTGTGTCTGCTTTAAATAATAAACAACTTTGACATTTTCCACAACACACCCCATTTTCTTGTGGAGCATTGCATAAAAGAGTTTGGGCATAACAATTTGCTAACTGTTGTTTCCCTAGTCCATTAACTCCTGTAATAAGCAGTGCTTGTGGAATTCGTTTTTGATCAATATAATTGCATAATTGTAACCAACTAGCCTGTAACCAAGGAAAAGATTGCTGAATTCCATTCATTACGCTGTTAGTAACTTCTGAATTTGAAAACTGATTTCGCCCTGTACTTTGTCTAAAGCTTGATTAGCATTAATGACTTTAATCTGTTCAGGAAATTTTTGTGCTCGTTGTAAATAAACCTCTCTAACCCTTTCAAAAAAACTTCTTTTCTCGGACTCAAAACGGTCAAGCTCTCCCCGTTTGTTAGCTCTGTCTATTCCGACATCTATTGGTGCATCTAATAATAAAGTTAAATCAGGCCTTAATGTACCCTGTATTTTATCTTCCAGCCAACTAATCATTTGCATATCCATAGATCGCCCACCACCCTGATATGCATAGGTTGCATCTGTAAATCTATCACATAACACCCACTTTCCCTGGCTTAATGCTGGTTGAATAATATGGTAAATATGCTGCGCTCTAGCTGCAAACATTAACAAAAGTTCTGTTTGTTCTGATACTTTTTCCTCTCTATTTTCTAATAACAAGACTCGTATCTTTTCGGCAAAAGTTGTTCCACCAGGCTCTCTGGTCGTTATAACATTTATTCCTTTTTTTTCTAACTGTTTTTTAATAAAGGATAAATTTGTTGATTTACCTACACCCTCGCCACCTTCCAGTGTGATGAATTTTCCTTCATTCATTTTTTTCTTTGATATTTATTGACAGCATTATTATGTTCTCGAAGCGTCTCAGAAAAAACATGAGTTCCATCTCCTTTTGCTACGAAATAGACACTTTTACCTTTGGCTGGATGTAAAGCTGCATGAATAGCTGCTTTACCGGGCATCGCTATAGGGGTTGGAGGAAGCCCTTTAATAACATAAGTATTATAAGGTGTAGGCTCCCTTAAATCCTTATACCTTATATCTCCTTTGTATTCATCACCCATGCCATAAATTACCGTTGGGTCAGTTTGTAGTAGCATACCTGTTTCTAATCTTCGAGTAAAAACACCTGCAATTTTCTTTCGTTCTTCCGCTGCTCCCGTTTCTTTTTCTATAATTGAAGCAAGAATTAATGCCTGATATGCACTTTCTATGGGTAAATCCTTTTCTCTCGCTTCCCATTCTGTCTTTAAAACCGATAACATTTTGGCATGAGATTTTTTCAATAAAGAAAGATCCGTTGCTTTTTTCTCAAAATAGTAAGTATCTGGAAAAAACAATCCTTCTGGATGCTCATATTCAGAATTCAGTTCAGCCATAATACTTTTATAATCATTCTTTTCTAAGGTATGCTCAATATTAGGGTTATTTTGTATTTCTTGAAAAATCTGTTTAAAACTCCACCCTTCTGGAAAGGTTATTGAATATTGCAAAGACTTACCTTCAACTAACTTTAATAGAATATCAGGCATTGTTAATCCCGCCTGTAATTCGTATTCTCCAGTTTTAAGCTTATTACTCACTTTTTTTTGATAAGCCATTAACTTAAACCACAAAGGCTTAATAGCAATATTCTGTTGAATCAATTTTTCTGTAATTTCATTAAAACTATCACCCTTTTCAATCTCTATCAACTTAGGTTTCCCTGAAACGACTGATTCAGTTAATGCTTGCTCATATTCAAACCACAATTTAATCGAAACAAGACTAATAACTAATAATACTGCGCTTCCAAGTTTAACCAGCATTTTCTATTTCTCTTTGTCTAAATTCCAAAAACCAACGCTGCAGTTTTGTAGTTATCACCCCAACATCAAATTGTTTTTTTTCTAATTGCTTAATAGGCCAAATTCCAATAACTGAATTAGTCACAAAAAGTTCATCAGCCACTAAAACCTCTTCTTTTGTAATCAGCTTTTCAATCACTTTTATTTTATTTTTTTTAGCAACAGCAATTAAAATATTTCTTAACACCCCTTCTATCCCACATTGAACAATCCTTGGTGTATATACGACATTTTCTTTTACTAAAAAAAAGTTACTCATCGTTCCTTCAATCACATGCCCATTAATATCCATCATGAGTCCTTCCTGAAATTCTAATGAATTCCATTCTGCCCTTGCAATAATTTGTTCCAGGCGATTCATATGTTTAATACCGGCTAAAGCAGGGTTTGTACTTAAAGTATTATTACAAAACCTAACTTTTATCCCTTGTTTTTTATAGTCTTCAGGGTGATTTGGAAAAGAGTGAAGTGAAAAAAGACGTGTGGGTGAAATATGATCAGGTTGACGATACCCTCTTCCTCCTGAACCTCGTGTAATAATTAGCTTAAGAATAGCATTAGCAGAATCATGTGAAAGCTGAAAAGCCTCTTTTATGAGTATTTCTGGATCAGGAGAGGGGATTAGTAGCTTTTCACAGCCTTTAAATAACCTTTGTAAATGTTGCTTAAAAAAAAGAGGGGTACCATTGAATACTTCAATCGTTTCAAATAAACCATCACCATATTGAAACCCTCTGTCAGAAAACTCAATACAGTGTTTATTTTCACCATTGAGCAGATACATCGGCAAGCAATAACTTAATTATTCAAAACGTTTAAAGACCAATGTTCCATTAGTCCCACCAAAGCCAAATGAATTTGAAATTGCAAACTCTATTTTCATTTGTCTTGCAGTATTTGGCACATAATCTAAATCACACTCAGGATCTGGTGTTTCTAAATTAATGGTGGGAGGCGCAATTTGATTCTTTAACGTCAAAGCTGAAAAGACTGCCTCAATACCACCTGCTGCACCAAGAAGATGCCCTATCATAGACTTGGTTGAACTCACCGCCACTTTATAGGCATGATCGCCCAGTGCTGTTTTCATCGCTTGAGTTTCACCTATATCACCTAAAGGCGTGGAGGTGCCATGGGCATTAATATAATCAACTTGATCAGGATTTACTTTTGCATCACGTAAAGCATTTTTCATACATCGTGCAGCACCTTCTCCCCCCTCTGAAGGCATGGTCATATGATAAGCATCTCCACTCATTCCATAACCTATAACTTCTGCATAAATTTTAGCTCCACGCGCTTTAGCATGTTCTAATTCCTCTAAAACCACAACACCTGAACCATCACTCAATACAAAACCATCACGATCTTTATCCCATGGCCGACTTGCACCTTGAGGATCATCGTTTCTTCGTGATAATGCTCTTGCCGATGAAAAGCCTCCCACAGCAGTAGGTGATATTGTGCAACATTCTGCTCCACCGGCAAGCATAACATCAGCATCGCCATATTTAATTAATCGAGAAGCATCACCAATATTATGAGTCCCTGTACTACATGCCGTAACAATTGAAAAATTTGGCCCTTTTAAGCCATATTTAATGGAAAGATTACCAGCGATCATATTAATGATATTACCCGGAACAAAAAAAGGGGAAATCCTTCGTGGCCCACTTGTTTTATAAGTATCATAGCACTGTTCAATTCCTGTTATACCACCAATACCTGCTCCAATAGCAACACCAATACGTTCAGCATTTTCTTCAGTGACATTCAGTCCTGAGTCTTCAATCGCTTGACAACCAGCTGCAATTCCGTAATGAATGAATCCATCCATCCTTTTTGCATCTTTTGCAGGAATGTATTCACTAATATCGAAATCTCTTATAACACCACCAAATGTTGTTGCAAAAGGTGAAATATCAAAAGAATCAATCGAACCAATACCACTTTTACCGTTAACAATACCTTCCCAGGTATCAACGACATTATTAGCTAAAGGGGTAACGGCACCTAAGCCAGTGATTACAACTCGACGCATGCTCAAAGTAATATCCGTTAGAATAAAAAAGTAAAATAAGAATTAAATAAGGCTTGATAAAAATATTTTTTAAAACTCTGTCAATAAAAACTTATCGAACAGCTACTGAGAAAAACTTACCCACTCATGTACCAATTAAGAAAAAACTGACGGAGTTTCAAAAATTTCAAAAATTATAAATTTTTATTGATATAGTCAATAGCAAGTTGAACTGTAGTAATTTTCTCAGCGTCTTCATCTGGAATTTCACATTCGAATTCTTCTTCAAGTGCCATGACAAGTTCAACTGTATCTAAAGAGTCAGCGCCAAGATCATCGACAAAAGATGCATCACTTGCAATGTCATCCTTAACACCTAACTGTTCTGCAACAATCTTTTTTACTTGTTCTTCAATGTTACTCATTTTATTTTCCTCTTACTATGCACGTGTATTGATTAAAATAACACTAACTGCATTTTATTATTGATATTATAAATTCCGTCAACTGGCTATAACCCAGACGAACGGGGGTGGATTATACTTGATATTACAAAAAAGTCACTACACCTATGACATAAACATGCCACCATTGACATGAATAGTTTCGCCAGTAATATACGAGGCACCTTCTGAGGCCAAGAAAGAAACTGCATGGGCAATTTCTTTAGGGTCTCCTAACCGCCCTAAGGCGATTGAACTCAGCAGAGCATTTTTATGTTCCTCTGCTAACTCTTTTGTCATATCTGTATCGATAAAGCCAGGTGAAACAGTATTAATTGTAATGCCTCTTGAACCAACTTCTTTAGCCATAGATTTTGCAAAGCCTACCATTCCGGCCTTAGAAGCGGCATAATTTGCTTGTCCGGCATTTCCTGTTGAGCCAACAACTGAAGAAATATTTATAATCCTTCCAGTTCTTGCTTTCATCATGCCTCTTAAAACCGCTTTACTCATTTTGAAAATTGAAGTTAGATTGGTACTAATAATGTCATCCCATTCTTCATCTTTCATCCGCATTAATAAATTATCACGCGTTATTCCAGCATTATTGACTAATACAGCTGGAGGGGCATAGCTATCCGCAATTGTTTTTATAACATCTACAATTGACTCAGAATCGGCAACATTTAACTTTAAACCTTTTCCTGATTCTCCCAAATATGAAGATATAGAATCAGCACCTCCATCACTGGTTGCAGTCCCTATGACAAAAAAATTATCTTCAACAAGCTGTTCAGCTATTGCTCTCCCTATGCCTCGACTAGCTCCTGTTACTAACGCTACTTTCTTATCCATTCAATTGCTCCAACACATTATCTAATGTTACTGGGTCATACATTGTCATATGATTCGCGCCTTTTGCAATTCGCTTATTAAGCCCCATCAATACTTTACCTGGGCCACATTCAACAAAATCAGAGACGCCCTGATTATGCAGATACTTAATACTCTCAACCCACCGAACAGGTTTATATAGTTGCTCTTTTAATACGTTCTTAATTTGATTAACAGAACCATGTATAGCTACATCCACATTATGAACTAATGCCATGTCAGGAATATTTACCTTAATTAGCTGAAGTTTTTCTGCTAATTTATCGGCAGCAGATTCCATTAATTGACAATGAGAAGGTACACTAACTGGTAATTTTATTGCTCTTTTCGCGCCAGCCTCTTTTGCCGCATTCATTGCTCTTTCAACGGCCATATCATGCCCTGCAATAACGACCTGTCCAGGCGCGTTAAAATTGACCGCTGCGACCACTTCTTTTGCTGCGCTATCTGCACATGCCTTAATCACTAAATCATCTTCCAGTCCAATAATAGCTGCCATAGCACCAACACCGGCAGGAACTGCTTCTTGCATCAAACGACCTCTTTCCGCGACTAGAGCAATCCCCTCTTCAAACTCAATTGCATTAGAACAAACTAAAGCAGAATATTCACCAAGACTATGCCCAGCAATCCATTCAGGTTTTATCGCTGTTTGCTCACACCATACACGCCACATTGCTACGTCAGAGGCTAACATTGCTGGTTGTGTATTATAAGTTTGATTCAATTCTTCAACAGCTCCTTGTTGAACTAATTTCCATAAATCGAACGCTAAGGTCTCTGAAGCTAGTTCAAAAGTTTCTTTAACTATTGGGTAAACTTCTGCTAATTCTGACAACATCCCAATAGACTGAGATCCTTGTCCTGGAAAAACAAAAGCTAGATTATTTTTTTTCTCACTCATATTTTCTTCCAATTATTGATGAATGGTTGATTTAAAGGCACCTCTATTAATTTTTCTCATCCATAGTTAATATTTAATAAGTGCTGAACCCCAGGTAAAACCAGCACCAAATGCTTCCAATAAAATGATCTGCCCTCGTTTAATTCGTTCATCACGCACAGCCTCATTTAAAGCTAATAATACTGATGCTGATGAAGTATTTCCCTGGTTTTCCAAGGTCAAAACAACTTGATCCATAGACATTTTTAATTTTCTTGCTGTGGCAGCAATAATCCGAGTATTCGCTTGATGCGGAACCAACCAATCAACATCAGATTTGTCCAGTCCGTTGGCTGCCAGAGTCTCATCAACAATTCGTCCTAAAGTATTTACTGCGACTTTAAAAACTTCGTTACCTTTCATATTGATAACGCCTTGTTCATCATTTTTTTCAGCTGCTGCCTGAGGATTAGGACAATAAAGTAAATCTTCAAAGGCACCATCAGAATGGATATGGGTTGATAAAATACCCGGCTCATTAGTTGAATCCAAAAGCACGGCTCCAGCACCATCACCAAATAAAATACAAGTTCCTCGATCTGTCCAGTCAACTAACCGAGAACAAATTTCAGTTCCTACAATTAAAACTTTATCTGCGGCACCCGACTTTATATATTGGTCAGCAATACTAAGTGCAAAGATTGATCCTGAACACGCTGCTTGAATATCAAATGCGACACAATTTTGAATTTCAAGCCGTTGTTGTAGTAAGCAAGCAGTACTTGGATAAACTCTATCCGGAGTACCCGTTGCGACAATAATTAAATCAATCTCACCCGCTTCAATCCCAGCCATCTCTATTGCTTGTATTGCTGCAATTTCTGCCATACTTGAAGCAGTTTCATCTGCTCCAGCTATCCGTCGTGTTTTAATTCCTGTCCGTTCAACGATCCAGCTGTCTGATGTATCAACTAGTTGTGAAATTTCTTCATTAGTGCGAACGGTTTTAGGTAAGTACCCTCCAGTCCCTATAATTTTTGCGCAACGTGCTGTCATAATTACGCTCTATTTTCCATAGTAGCAGCAACTTTCGTACTTATTTTTTGAGTCATATTTTGCGCAATTTCAATTTCTGCCAAATGAATAGCTGTCTTAAATGCCAAAATATCTGCTCCACCGTGACTTTTAATAACCAGTCCACGCAACCCAACAAAGCTTGCACCGTTATGCATCCTCGGATCAACACTTTGTTTAAATATTTTTAAAACAGGGGAAACAATAACTGCAGATAATTTTGTAAAAATATTTTTAGAAAAAGCACTTTTCAGTTTTGTTCCAATCATTTTTGCCGCACCTTCAATTGCTTTTAGTGCAACATTGCCGACGAATCCATCTGTAACAATCAGATCTACTTTTTCGTTTCCTGCATTAATGGAATCACCTTCAACATAACCAATATAATTTAACGAAGAAGCTTCAAGTAACTTTGCCGCCGCTTTGACTTGCCCGTTGCCTTTCATATCTTCTTCACCAATATTCAGCAAACCAATTCTTGGTTCAGCAATGTTTTCTACTGCTTTAACAACCTCTTCCCCCATAATTGCAAATTGATACAAGTGTTCAGCTGTACAATCAACATTTGCACCTAAATCCAAAATATAAGTATGCCCAAAAATTGATGGAAGTGTTGAGATAATAGCGGGGCGGTCTATACCCGGAATCATTTTTAACACAAATCGAGCAATTGCCATCAACGCACCAGTATTTCCTGCGCTCACACAAGCATCTGCATGACCATCCCGCACTTGATTAATCGCTACACGCATTGAAGAGTCTTTTTTGCCTCTTAATGCTTTCTGAGGAGACTCATCCATTTCAACTTGCTGTGAAGCATGGTGAATGGTCAATCGTTCTGAATACTCGGCATGATCTTGAGCCAGCCATTCATTTAAAACAACTTCATCGCCAACGAGAATAAGTTTTAAGTCTGGATTTGCCTTTAAGCATTCCAAAGATGCAGGGACAGTTACTTTAGGACCAAAATCCCCACCCATAGCATCAATTGCAATTATTGAACTCACAATTAGAATTAACTCCGGAATATTTAAGAAGAACCGGTCATAAAGTTATGGTCGGTTATAAATACATCTAACTAAAGTACACTCTTAAACACTTTAATTAGCTTATTCAATCTTCATCATTTAATACGATTTGACGGCCTTTAAACATACCATCAGGGGTCATATGATGGCGCAAATGGGTCTCGCCTGTCATTGGATCTTGAGACAATGTTTTGCTCGTTAGTGAATCATGTGAACGACGCTGTCCACGTCTTGATCGTGTTACTTTACTTTTTTGTACAGCCATTATTAATCTCCAGTATTTTTTAGTTTAGCTAAAACAGAAAATGGGTTGTCAGATCGCTGTTGTTGCTCATTATCTATCGCTAAGTCTTCTTCCTCTCGCTTAACACATTCATAATCATGCTTAGGAATATCAGGCAGTGCTATCAATATCTCATCTTCAATAAGCTCAACGAGAGAAATATTCTCAGCTTCCATGATAAAAGGTTCACAATCATTTGCTAACCTATCTGCTTGTTCCAGCGATGTTACAAAACCTAATTTAAAGTTTCTGTCAATTGACAAGGCAAGCTGACTTAAACAAACTTGACATTCAAGCTTTAAATTAGTTTTGATATTTCCTTGAATAGTAGGTACTCTTCCCTTTTTCTCAAAAGATACATCAATCTCTACTATACCAGCAGTATCTTGCAACATATCAGACAAACGAGTTAAAGTACTTATTTCAAATACACCTGACAACCTCTTTCCTCTATCAGAGAAACTTATTGGCCGTATAGAAATAGGTAGTCGATCTAACATAACTGAACAATTCTAAATGTAGTTTATATTTTCGTCAATATTTAATGAAATTAAAGTTATATAATGAAACCGATAAATATTGATAAATGTACTATACATTTCAAAAAACTGGCTCTGCAGTAGATTATTAACTACGTGGATTTAAACCGGAAGGTTTAGGAATTGCATTATTAAACAAAATTGAAGAAGACCCTAACGCACTGATTGGCTTTACTTTATTAAAACTAATTGTAATACTAGATAAATTTGGCATTCAAGTTATTTAAGTGCATCTACATTAATAGAAGAAATATAGATGCAACCTTAATTTATTTTCAAAATAATATTAATGAAACCTTTTATCAGGCGCTATTAATTCAAACACCTGCGAAAACTCCTCCTCGGCATTCTGCAACACTCTCGTAAGTTGTTCAACATTTAAGCGCAAAATAAGCATTTCCTCTTCAGAGTATTCAGCTAAAACATCACTAACAGAACTGTTGTGCAAAGATAAATCAGTAAGACGCGACGCTAAATTTAGCAGATAAGCATCGAATTTATGAACCTGTGCCAATTCAGGACTAAGGTAACAACCAATTGCCTCAAACAAAGATTCAGGCAACCCCCAGGACTTAATTAAAACAGAACCTAACTCAGCATGAGTAAAGCCTATTATTTTTTGCTCTAAACCACCAACCAAGAGTCTATCATGATCAGCAGCCACTAAGACCTATAGTGATTTATTTGGTAATTTATAATAAAAAACCAATGACCCCAGGTTATGCAAAAGACCCGTTAAAAATAGTCGTTCATGATGTAATACTGAATTTTCTATAGCCAAAAATTTTGTTATCAGGCCACACTTTACACTTCGTAACCAAAAATCTGTCATATCAACAAGTTCTGTTGGTATATTATTAAATTTAGCCACAACAGAAGTTGCTAGTACTAAGTTTTTTAATTCTTCAACACCAACAATTGTAACTGCACGAGAAACCCTATCAACTCGGGACTGAAACCCATAAAACGAGCTATTAACGATTTTTAGTAACCGAGCTGACAAGGCAGGGTCTTTTCCTATAACTAGACCTATATCTTTAACTGAAAATCTTGGATCATTAATCATTTCAGATATTTGAAAAAAAATATCTGGAAGAGAAAATAACTGTAAAGAATCCTTGATCAATAATTGTGGAGTAATTTCACTCATTTTCATTCCTTTTAAATTTAGGTGCGCGCACCGAATAAGTTCGTACACGCTCCTTAATGAACAGTTTTACAATCTTAATTCCTTAAAAAAACTAGAATTTGATGATTTTCAAAACGATCCCTTAATTTAATTTATTACAGTAAATACAGAAAAACAAATGCTTGATTTAAATAATAACCTTTAATATTCACAAAACATGAAATTCTTATAGAGTACCAATCCTATGGGTTAAGAATATATAGAAACAAAAAAAACACAGCGTTATCCATCGCATTTGTGAACAACATATCATTAAAAGAGTAATAGAAATAATTTTGCATTAAAGGTTTCAAAGACTTGATGAAAACAGCTGAAGTTATTACACTCCCTTACAAAGACCATATTAAACAGAGATTATAGGAACCATTCTCTTCACTTTTTTTTCAAATAACCCCTTAGAACCTGTTCAAGATCTATTAAGTAAAATCCTAATGAACGAGAGAACTAAAGTGGCCCCCAATGTCAAGACCATTTTCTCCAAAGAATAAGGAAAAATATCTAACATTATTTTTACATCAAAAAGGGTTGGAACTGGGATTAGAAGAAGACCATCAAACACAGCAGAAAGGCCATGAGAAAAAACAAAATACCTATTGTATTGGCTGGGTAAGGCGATCACGCGGGGCATCAATGTCAAACTGACCTTCTTCTGTTCTTAAGGTCTTGCGGGAAAAGCCATTGCGGCCTCAAGCTCAACATTTAAAGCCGCTTCAACCGTTACTTTAGCCAGCATTTGTGTGAAATTACCGAGGTCTTTTTCTGTTTTTATGCTTTTTGCCGCTTCGCGTGCAAAAGCTTCAAGTTCTTTTTTATTCATAACTGCTTATCCTCTCATATTAGAGATTAATAATAAGCAGTTACACAAAATAATTTACATTCTCTTTTAAACTTTTAAACGACATAAAGATTACTAATCCAAAATATCATCACAAACCATATCAGCCCTATAGTTCAGCTAAGTTTCCTTTGGTTTCAAGCCATTCTTTTCGGTCAGCAGATCGCTTTTTTGCTAACAACAAATCCATTTGTTCCGTTGCGCTTTCTTCATCTTCAATCGTTAATTGAACCAGTCTTCTTGTATCAGGATTCATTGTTGTTTCCCGCAACTGACCAGGATTCATTTCCCCTAACCCTTTAAAGCGCTGCACATTAATTTTCCCTTTCAATTTTTCAGTCTCTATTCTTGCTAACACGCCTTGCCTCTCAGCTTCATCTAGCGCATAAAAGACTTTTTTTCCAATATCTATTCGATATAAAGGTGGCATAGCAATAAACACATGCCCTTCTTTTACTAAAGATAAAAAATGCTTATAAAACAAAGCACAAATTAATGTTGCAATGTGGTTTCCATCTGAATCAGCATCTGCCAACACACAAATTTTGCCATAGCGTAAGTTTGTTAAATCATTTGAATCAGGCTCAATACCTAAAGCCACTGCTATATCATGCACTTCTTGAGACCCCATCACTTGGCTCGAGTCCACTTCCCAAGTGTTTAAAATTTTCCCTCTTAACGGCATTATTGCCTGAAACTCTCTGTCTCTCGCCTGTTTTGCCGAGCCCCCTGCTGAATCGCCTTCCACTAAAAACAATTCAGTTCTAGAAATATCTTGCGCTGAACAATCCGCTAGTTTTCCCGGCAAAGCGGGACCAGAAGTAATTTTTTTTCTAACTATTTTTTTATTTAATCTAAGCCTTTTTTGAGCACTAGCCAGGATTATTTCTGCTACTTTTTCACCTTCCTGTGGATGCTGATTTAGCCATAAACTAAAACTATCTTTTGCAAAACCTAATACAAAGGGTACGCACTCTCTTGAACTTAAGCGTTCTTTAGTTTGCCCTGAAAACTGAGGGTCTTCCAGTTTGACAGATAACACAAAATGACAATTTTCCCAAACATCCTCGGGGGTAATTTTAATGCCACGCGGCAACAAATTTCTAAATTCACAAAATTCACGCATTGCTTCAGTCAACCCTGCCCTCAATCCATTTACATGGGTTCCTCCTTGGGCTGTAGGAACAAGATTGACATAACTTTCAGTAACCGCTTCTGGCAAACTGTCTTCAGTCCAGACCACACCCCATTGTACGGCTTCAGTTGTTGCTGTTGATTCCGCCATAAAAGGGATTTCAGGCGCAATTAGCGCATCACCTAAACGATCAAGCAAATATTCTTTCAATCCATTCTGATAAAACCAAACCCACTCTTCTTCTGTTGATTCGGATTTTAAAGAAATTTTTAATCCAGGACATAATACTGCTTTTGCGCGCAAAACATGTTTAAGTTTGAGTATTGAAATATTATTTGAATCAAAATATTTAGCATCAGGTGAAAAGGTAATACTTGTTCCCGTATTGGATTTACCAACAGTGCCTGTTTCAATTAAATCGGTTTGCTTCTCTCCACTAGCAAACCCCATCTGATAAACTTTTCCATTACGTTTTACCTCAACTTCAAGTTTTGTTGTTAACGCATTAACAACTGAAACACCAACGCCATGCAAGCCCCCGGAAAACTGATAATTTTTATTGGAAAACTTTGCACCTGCGTGTAGTTGGGTCAAAATAACCTCAACCCCAGGAATACCTTGTTCTGGATGCAAATCAACCGGCATCCCTCTGCCATTATCCTTAACTAAAATTGAACCATCCAAAAACAAAACGACTTCGATTGAATCCGCATGACCAGCTATTGCTTCATCAACACTGTTATCAACAACTTCTTGAACCAAATGATTTGGCCTTGTGGTATCCGTATACATCCCAGGTCGTTTCCGCACAGGGTCTAATCCAGTTAAAACTTCAATCGTTGCTGCATTATATTCGCTACTCATACGCCCTAATTTTTAAGATATAATAGTTAACTGATCATCCTAACATGTTATTTATCTTGTTCAAGCTGTGACAAGATAAATACACTCAGCAAATGATAAATAATGACTAGAAAAAAAAGCACGACTGTATTTGAAGATTCACTTGAAGAACTAGAACAATTAGTTGAGCAAATGGAACAAGGCGATCTTTCTCTTGAAGAATCTTTAAAATCATTTGAACGCGGCGTAAAACTAACTACCACCTGTCAAAAAGCATTGCAAAATGCAGAACAAAAAGTCCAGATTCTATTAAACAAAAACGGCAAACATACCTTGGAGTCCTTTAACGATGAATAATGCCTTAAAAGAATATCTTATTTCTATCCAGGACAGAGTAGAAAATGAACTTAATTCCCGCTTGCCTGATGCCAATATTTTACCTATAAAACTTCATCAAGCTATGAGGTACAGTGCTTTAGACGGTGGAAAACGAATGCGTCCAATGCTGACTTATTGTACAGGTAAATTACTCGGCATCCCTGTTGAAAACCTTGATGGACCAGCATGTGCTGTAGAATTAATTCATGTTTACTCATTAATTCATGACGACCTTCCTGCTATGGATGATGATGATTTAAGGCGCGGTAAAGCAACCTGTCATATTGCCTTTGATGAAGCAACCGCCATTTTAACTGGCGATGCCTTACAAGCCTTAGCTTTTGAAGTATTGGCTAACGATCCTACTATCAAAATAGATTCAAGCCATCGCTTAAAAATGATCACTACTTTAACTAAAACCAGTGGCTCTCAAGGCATGGTTGGAGGACAAGCAATAGACCTGGAATCAATCGGTAAAAAACTGACTTTACCTGAGCTGGAAAATATGCACATCCACAAAACAGGCGCATTAATTCGTGCTAGCGTAAACATGGCCGCATTGGCTAAACCTGAGTTAGACCCAATTGTTGCTAAAAAACTAGATCTCTTTGCCAAATGTATTGGCCTTTCCTTTCAAGTTAAAGACGATATTTTAGATGAAGAAAGTGATACGACAACTTTAGGAAAAACTCAAGGGAAAGATAAAAATAACGACAAACCTACTTATCCTGCTTTATTAGGTTTAGCAGAGGCTAAAGAAAAAGCACAACAGTTACATGAGCAAGCTATAGAGAGCCTAAGTAATTTTGGAACTGAAGCTGATTTATTGCGTGATTTATCCTTTTATATTATCAATCGTGATCATTAATTAACATAACTAAGATGCTCTCATTTCAAGTAAGTGAGTAAAGATTGAGTATTAAACTACTTGTATAGTTTCACCACGTTATACCTGAATTTAAAAAATAAAAGGACAGGCCTGA
>CAZHUE010000035.1:0-18760 GCA_964535875.1 uncultured Methylomarinum sp. | reverse complement strand
TTAGGAATTAAATCTTATTTTATTTCTAGATAAAAGTATTTAACGCCTTATTTTTTAATGGGTTGCGCCAATTAAGTCTTGAAAAAAATATAAAATATTGATAGTGCGACAAAATGTCACATTTAAACTTGACAAATCTCTTGCTAATATGTTGTTAACTTTTGGGGCTCTAGTGGTTAAGCAGTACAGTAAAAGTTGCGTTATGTTATTCCTAAAATTACTTTAAAGCAGTTTATTAACTGCTTTTTTTTTGCCTGTAGTTTTTTATAACTCTTTGCTATTTTGCTGAAATCCCAAGTCCCTTTAAGCCACAGTATCCTTGTGGATTTTTAGCTAAGTATTGTTGGTGATAGTCTTCTGCATAGTAAAAGTCTGGTGTATCTAGTATTTCTGTGGTTATTTTCTCCAGTCCAGCTACGAATAATTGTTCTTGATAGTGTTCTTTTGATTTTATTGCTATACCTTGTTGTTTTTCACCAAAAGTGTATATTCCTGAGCGATATTGTGTTCCTCTGTCGTTACCCTGTCGCATTCCTTGTGTTGGATTATGAGATTCCCAAAAAATAACAAGTAGTTGTTTAAAAGTAATAATTATCGGGTCAAAAATAATTTTTACAACCTCATTATGGTTAGTAAAGCCAGTACATACGTCTTCATAAGTGGGGTGAGGCAGCGCACCTCCGGTAAATCCAACAGCTGTACTAAAAACACCATCCTGTTGCCAAAATTTTCGTTCAGCCCCCCAAAAACACCCTAAACCAAATACAACCTGATCCAAATGTGGAGGAAAGGGTGGAATGATTGTATTCCCAGTAACAAAGTGATTTGGGGAAACTTGCATTGGAGCTCTATTCTCAGACATGGTATCGTTTGCTAAAAGATTGTTTTAACTGTGTTGGCTTGTAGTATAAAGGAATCAGCAATAAAAGCATCAATGACTAATTATGATTATAATAAGACTAATTTCTCATAAAGGTAAACGAAATATAAATGAAAGAACAAGATTGTTTGCGACGTTTTATATTTGAACAGCTCGGTGTCAGAGGAGAGTGGGTTAGGCTACAAAAAAGTTGGAATGAAACTAAACAGCACCAACAAATGTCTGATAAAGTGCAAGAGCAATTAGGACAGGTATTGGCAGCCGCCGTTTTGTTATCTGCAACGATTAAATTTGAAGGTTCGTTGGTTATTCAAGCACAGGGAGAAGGATCTTTAAAAACATTGGTGGCACAATCAACTCATGATAGAAAAATACGAGGCTTGGCAAGAGGGAGTGTTCCGATAACTATTTGTACTTTATCTGAGATGATGGGAGAAGGTCGATTAGTTATAACGGTAGAGCCAAAAAAAGGTGAGCCATATCAAGGAATTGTACCATTAGAAGGCACTGATCTAGCAGAAGTAATAACTAATTATTTTTTACAATCAGAGCAACTAGAAACTCGCGTTTGGTTATTTGCAAATGAAACTTATGCGGCGGGGTTATTTTTGCAGGAATTGCCAGCACAAGATAGGTATGATCTTGATTGGGAACGGGTTTCAACATTAGCAAACACCGTGACAAAAGATGAAATGCTTTCGCTAGGATGTGAAGAAATGTTGTACAGACTATTCAATGAAGAAAAAGTCAGGTTGTTTGAAGCCGAATCAGTAGAATTTGAATGTGCTTGTTCTCAGTTAAAGATAGAAAATACCTTGGTGAGTTTAGGGAGGAAGGAACTGGAAATTATTTTGCAAACAAGAGAATCAATCGAAGTTGATTGCGAATTTTGTGGTAAACAATACCAATTTGATAAAATTGATATTGAAAACATTCTTATTGGATGCTCTTCACAAAATGATTCCAAAACCATTCATTAACGAACATGCACGAATTAAGTTGAACAACTAGCTGGTCTTTTTGTCTGTCTTTAGTGTTGTGGTAACGGTTGTGTAGCTTGATATGCACCCGTTGCCACGCCTTGAAGACAAACAAAATTCTGCACCAGTTGACGAACTTATTCCGTGCGCGTTCCTATAAGTTAGATAGGAAAAAAAGGTGATGAAATTTTTTAGATGGATTTTATTGTTATTTTTGGTTGCTACGTTAACGGGCTGCTTTACATGGGTTCGAGCCTATCAAACTTATTTGCAGATGAACGATTTTGACCAAAACTTTGTTATTGAAGCCAGTGAAGAGTTTAATTGGGACTTTAAAGACCCTTTACTTTATAGTGATGATTTTGTTTCTTTGTCAAAACTTCAGCCCAGTGAATCGAAACCCTTCAGTTCAGGCAAAGTTTGGCGTTATTGGTTTAGAAAGATTGATGAGCAAGGAGAGGTTATTAATCCGGAAATTAAATTTTATTTTGATTTAAATTTTAATGCTGATGATCGCTTAACACGCTGGTCATTTTCGCCTTTATTTCTTCAGCTTGCTCCAGCAGAGTTTCTTGAAATTTCCATACGGTCAATAGGTGGGGCTAAAATTAATAAAGAGAAAAGGCAGTTAAAGGCTGATACAGATTCTATTAAAAAAATTGATGTAGATTTGCCTCAAAAATTTCAGGTCTTAAATCAACTGGGTGAACCACTACAAATTGAAGACGCAGGGGATAATGAAATTTATCACTATCATTTCCTACTAAAAACTGACAATGTTGAAAAAGGTTATGAGGATAGAACATTAAGTGATATTAAATTAACTTTTAATAAGACAACAAACGAATTGATAAAGATGGCAGGGCGATTTGCTGGGCTAAAAATTTCTATAAATTATCAGAAATACGTTAAGAACAAATTAGCTGGATTAAATTAAATGTTTAATCTTTCTTCAAGTACAGAATATTTTTAAAAAATTAAATCAATTTTTTCCTCATTTTTGAAAATTTTAGTAAATGAGGAAGAAAGTTTAAGCTTTCAAATCATCTTATACTATAACTCACCAACAAGTTAAGTTAAAATACTTTTTTAATCTAAAAATAGTCTTATGTTAAATAAAATAATTCCCGTTGTTCTTAGCTGTTTATTAGCTGCCTGTGCAACCAGTCCAACAGGTAGAACTCAATTCATTTACCTTTCTGATGAGCAGGTAAATAAAATGGGTCTACAGGCTTTTACAGATTTAAAAACGAAAAGACCTTTAAGCAAGAATACTAAACATACCAAATTTGTTGAATGTATTGCCGAAGCGATAACACGTGAGTCTGGTGGTGCTTGGGAAGTTGTTGTATTTGAAGATGACTCACTGAATGCCTTTGCTTTGCCTGGAAATAAAATTGGCGTTCATACTGGTTTGATTGAATTGGTTGATAATCAACATCAGCTAGCGGCTGTAATAGGGCATGAGGTAGGTCATGTTCTTGCTCGTCATGGTAATGAAAGAATGTCTCAAAAAACGGCTGTTAATCAAAGTGTTGCATTGGTTTCTGCTGTTAGTAATCCAACGTCTGCGGTGGGACAACTTGCTATCGGCGCATTAGGTCTTGGGGCTCAGTACGGGATAATTTTACCTTTTAGTAGAACCCATGAAAGTGAAGCAGATATTATTGGTCTGGAATTAATGGCAAAAGCTGGTTTTGACCCAAGACAAAGTGTGAATTTATGGCAAAAAATGGCGGGAGCCAGTAAAGGAAAAGAGTCGTCAGAGTTTATGTCTACCCACCCATCACATGATACGCGTATTAAAGAGCTATCAGACCATATGCCTAAAGTAATGAAATTTTATCAACAGGCTCAATCAATTGGTAAAATTCCTCGTTGTAAAAAATAAGTATTGAGGCAATGAATCCGAATTTAGACCAGTTACACCCTTATCCTTTTGAAAAACTTAAACAGCTTAAACAAGACATAGTACCACCAATAGATAAAGCACATATTGCTTTATCTATTGGTGAACCAAAACATAAGACACCAGCTTTAATTCACCAAGCCTTAGTGAATCAGATTGATGGAGTGGCTAAATACCCAACAACCAAAGGGTTACCAGAACTTAGACAGACTATCGCAAATTGGATAAGTCAACGTTTTAAAATTTCTAATCAAGATTTTGATATAGAAACTCAGGTTGTACCTGTAAGTGGGACGAGAGAAGCGTTGTTTTCTTTTGCTCAGGCTGTGGTGGGTTTTTCTAAGAGCCCTGTTGTTATTATACCCAACCCTTTTTATCAGATATACGAAGGTGCAGCATTATTGGCAGGTGCAGAGCCTTATTATCTAAATACTACCGAAGTATCTGATTATTTACCTGATTTTGATTCAGTACCCGATAAAATCTGGCAGCGCTGTCAGCTTATTTTTATTTGTTCACCGGGGAATCCAACAGGTACTGTTATATCAAAAGAAAGCCATCAAAAATTGATAGCTTTAGCTGAAAAAGCATGACTTTATTATTGCCTCGGATGAATGTTACTCAGAAATTTATGATGATGAAAATAATCCGCCACAAGGCTTGCTACAAACTGCTTATGAAATAGGTAATAAAACATTTGAGCATTGTGTTATTTTTCATAGCTTATCCAAGCGATCAAATGCACCAGGTTTAAGGTCTGGTTTTGTTGCTGGTGATGCTAAAATATTTTCAATATAGAACTTATCAGGGATGTGCATTACCTATACAGACGCAATATGCAAGTATTGCAGCATGGAATGATGAAGCTCATGTCAAGGAAAATAGAGTTTTGTATAGAGAAAAATTTACAGCTTTTATAAATATTTTGAGTGGTGTTTGTAGCATTAAAAAGCCATCCGTTAGTTTCTATCTCTGGTTAAAAACATCAATAGATGATGCAGAATTTGCTCAGCAATTATTTAAGCAACAAAATATCACTGTTTTACCTGGGAGTTATTTATCTCGTCATGCTAATGATAAAAACCCAGGGGAAAATCATGTTCGTATCGCATTAGTAGCTTCTGTAGATGAATGAATAGAAGCAGCAAACCGAATTAAACAATTTATTAACACAATCGACTAAAAACATATGTCAAACATAGAAAACACTATTAACCAAGCCTTTGAAGACCGTGCAAATATTTCTCCAGCAACAGTATCAGCTGAAATACGTTCAGCCGTTGAAGACGCGATCAATATGCTGGATGCTGGAACTGCTCGTGTTGCAGAAAAAACAACTGGCGAATGGGTGGTTAATCAATGGTTGAAGAAAGCTGTTTTACTTTCCTTTAGAATTAACGAAAATAGAGTGATTGAAGGTGGAAACACACGTTATTACGATAAAGTTGAAGCCAAGTTTTCTACTCATTCACCAGAAGATTTCGTTAAAGGTGGCGTTCGTGTTGTACCTAATGCAGTAGCGCGTCATGGTTCTTATATTGCACCAGGAGCAGTATTAATGCCTTCTTTTGTTAATATTGGTGGTTATGTAGACAGTGGTACAATGGTTGATACATGGGCATCTGTAGGTTCTTGTGCGCAAATTGGTAAAGATGTACATTTATCTGGTGGAGTAGGTATTGGAGGTGTTTTAGAACCACTACAAGCAGGCCCTACCATTATTGAAGATAATTGTTTTGTCGGTGCTAGATCAGAAATCGTTGAAGGCGTAGTAGTTGAACAGGGTTCTGTTATCTCTATGGGTGTTTATATAGGGCAAAGTACGAAAATATATAACCGTATGACTGGTGAGATTATCTATGGCCGTGTACCTGCTGGTTCAGTCGTTGTTCCTGGGAACTTACCATCAAAAGATGGAACTCATAGTTTGTATTGTGCTGTTATTATTAAACAGGTTGATGAGAGAACACGCAGTAAAACAGGATTAAATGAGCTATTACGTGATTAAATAATAGAGGTTTTTGTTGCTTAAACAGGAGTATTATTGTATTTCTGTTTTGGTGGCATAGTTATTATTGAACTATGGTTTTGGTTTTTACCGAATCAAGGGAAGGGTAAAGTATAACTCCTCTCTTTCTAAAATTAACGTTTTCCTTATATTTTATACACTCATGTCAGAACCTTTATCAAGTAACGCAATTATTTATGCAATTTTATCTTTAAATAGTGAGATTGGTTTGCAAAAAGAGTATTTGGATTCCCCAGAAATTTTGGTGGAAGATAGGAGCAATGAAGAAGAAATATTGTCTGACTTAGAGCAAGCTTTTATGGAGTTTGTTGATTTATATAAATCCTACACCAGAAAAGACAAACAGCTTCCAAATATTGAAGAATTATTAAACAGTGAGTTATAACATGAACACCCTTTACGGTATAAGTAATTGTACAACAGTTAAAAAAGCTAAAGACTGGTTGAATGTTCATAATATTGACTACCAGTTTCATGATTTTCGTAAACAAGGCCTAACTGAGGATTTACTTAAATCTTTTGACGCTGAATTAGGCTGGGAAGTTATACTCAATAAGCGTAGTACCAGTTGGCCTAAATTGACTGATGAACAAAGAGAAAAAATTTCAAAACAAACGGCTTTGCAATATATGCTAGAGTCACCGACATTGATTAAACGTCCAATATTAGATACGGGCAAAAAAATGGTTGTTGGATTTACAGCTGAACTCTATCAACAAGCTTTATGAGTGAAACATTAGCATTACTAAAAGACTTAATCAAAAGAGAGTCAGTTACACCTAAAGATGAAGGATGTCAGGATGTTTTGGCTGAACGATTAACTAAAATCGGGTTTAAAGAAGAGAGATTAAATTTTGTTGATACTCAAAATATTTGGCTAAGACGTGGAGAAAAAAAACCTTTATTCACCTTTTTAGGACATACAGATGTTGTTCCCCCAGGCTCATTAAAACGCTGGGATTCACCTCCTTTCGAACCCAGTATTAGAGATGGCAAACTCTATGGTCGTGGTGCGGCAGATATGAAAGGAGGAGTTGCCTGTTTTATCACAGCTGTAGAGCGGTTTGTCGAGAATCATCCTGAGCACCAAGGTTCTATAGCAGTCATGATGACCAGTGATGAAGAAGGTATTGCAACCAATGGTGTTGTTAAAGTCGTTGAGGTGCTGGAAAAAAGAAATGAGAAAATTGATTGGTGTTTGGTGGGAGAACCTTCCAGTGATAAAAAAGTAGGTGATGTTATTCGAGTGGGAAGAAGAGGATCTCTTTGTGCAAAATTAACAATCGAAGGTATTCAAGGTCATGTCGCGTATCCAGAAATAGCGGAAAATCCGATTCATTCTTTTGCACCTGCACTTAAAGAGCTAACGGAAGAAGTGTGGGATAACGGGAATCAGTTTTTTCCACCGACCAGCCTGCAAGTTTCTAATATTAGCGGAGGAACTGGGGCTGAGAATATTATTCCAGGTGAGGTTGAAGTTCAATTTAATTTACGTTTTTGTACCGAACTGGATGATCAAACGATTAAACAAAGAGTCGCAGCAATTTTTGCCAAATACAATTTTAAATATGATTTGCAATGGCGTTTATCAGGAAACCCTTTTCTGACAGAAAAAGGTGAGTTAATTGCAGCAGCTCACAGTGCAATTAAACATGTAACAGGAATGGAAACAGTTGATGATACCGGTGGTGGAACTTCTGACGGAAGGTTTATTGCCCCAACAGGCGCACAAGTGATTGAGCTTGGCCCATTAAATGAGAGCATTCATAAAATCAATGAAAATGTTGGTGTGGACGACTTGGGGATTTTGTCTGAAATTTATGAACAAATGTTGATTGATTTATTAGTCAATTAGATTAGAGAATGTAAATTATTTAGTGTAACTACTTATTATTAATCTCTAATATGAGGGATAAGCAGTTACATAAAATAATTTACATTCTCACAAAAAAGTACAGTAAGAACTCCAAAAGAAGTCTTTAGTTTCTAGTTAAAAATCTGAAAAATATTCGTTCCAATATTTTAATTCAATACACACCAGTTATCGCAACCGAATAAAAAAACCCGTGTACTCAAGGTAGCCAAATTATTCCCCTTGGTTTCTATTGGTGTACAACAATTTCTCTGTAGATTATAAACTAAAGGTTTATTGATTATAAAAAAACACCAATTAGTTTTTAACTTATTGAAAATAAATAAAATATAGATATAAAAGATAAAAGAAGAGAAAGAGGAGATACATGATAATCTTGCTTGGTAATATAAATTATAATATACTAATATTGTGTTTTTGATCCACACTATGTTTTTAATATCATATATATAAGCCCAAAGGAGGGATAAAAAAATGATTAAATCAAAGATTATAATCACAGCAGCTCTGTTATCATTAACAGTCGGTTGTGCGACAAACTCAGGTGATAAAATTGCTTCTGAAGCTTCATCACAAATACCAGTTGCTACTGCTGCAAAACCTTTACTATATAACGAAACGTTTAATCCACGACAAAAAGAGTATCCAAATCATTTAGGTTTTAATGATTTACATATTCAAGCTATTAGACATTTAAAACCAGCAACACATGATGTTCATGATCCGGATTTACAAACAATAGTCCACCATCATTGTAAAGCTTATGAAGATGACACTCTTATATGCTTGATGTTCCATACTGGAATGAAAGACCAGGATAAGCCAATAGGGTTTGAATATATTATTACAACTGCACAATTTAACGCATTACCTGAAGAAGAAAAGCATTTCTGGCATTACCATAAAGAAGAGATTCCTCGTGCCCATGCTACTTTTCCAGATTTGACTGCTGAGGAAGCGGCAAAAATATTACCTGCGGTCAATGAAACATACGGTAAAGTTATTTATTTCCAAAAGCATCATGACAAAATGCCATTAGGTGAGCCATATGTCCTTAAAGTTCAGGATATGCCAGAAGTGGATTAAACACGTTATTACCCTCTAAGTGTAAGAACGCTCTCCATAGCCGGCAAAATCTAAATATTGCTGGCTATTTTTGGGAGTTGAAATGTATAAATTATTTCTTGTTTTAGGCGCAATTTTTGTTTCAAATTTTTGTTTTGCAAACCCTTTACTTGGTTTGCCTCCTCTATCAATACCTAAAGATAATAAGCAAACTGCTGACAAGATAGAATTAGGTCGGTTGTTATTTAATGAAGCCCGGTTTAGTAGTGACAATTCGATTAGCTGTGCTAGTTGTCACCATAGTAACAAAGCATTTACCGATGGACTTAAAGTACCAAAAGGAGTCAATAATTTATCTGGCCTACGAAATTCACCTACTATCATAAATGCAGCCTTCTATAAATCATATTTTTTAGATGGCAGGGAGCCTTCTCTTGAAGCTCAGTCTTTAGGCCCTTTTATTAATCCGGTTGAGCATGGATTAAAAAATCATAAAAAAATTATAAAAGTAATACTTTCTGATCCAAATTATGCTCAAAAGTTTAAACAAGTATTCAATATTTCAAAGGATCAAATTACAATGGAATATGTAACTAAAGCTATTGCGAGTTTTGAACGAACTTTAATTGCTGGTAATTCACTTTTTGATCAATATTATTTTGGTAGAGACCATACAAAACTCTCGGAAAGTGCGGCTAGAGGACTTAGGTTATTTAGACGAAAGGGGAATTGTGCAAATTGCCATGAGATTTCCTTTGATAATGCACTCTTTATGGACAATCTTTTTTATAATATTGGCGTTGGGTCTAATCATTTAAAACCCAAACTAAATGAAATTATTTCTTCTTTGAGACAAGGAAAAAAAGTTGAAGATATAGGGCTTTCTCCTGAACAAATAGCAGAGTTAGGGCGGTTTAGCGTAACGAATATTATTTCGGATATAGGTAAATATAAAACACCTACTCTACGAAATATTAGCTTAACTGCTCCTTATATGCACGATGGAAGTATGAAAACATTGGAAGAGGTTGTTGATTATTATGATAAGGGTGGTAATAAAAACAGATTTCTTGATCCAGCTATTTTTCCTTTACACCTAAACAAACAAGAAAAAATTGATTTGGTTGCGTTTATGAAATCACTAACAAGTTCTCAATTCATTAGGGAATAGCCTACAGTATCCTAAGGCACTCCCATACCCTGGAGCATGAGAATGTTTAAAATTAAAATTTAGTTGTCGCGAATACAGCGAGTGCCAGAATTTACAGCCGCATCAACTATTTTTCCTGGTTCACTGTTGTTTTCAGTTTGAACAAAGCCATCACTAGTCGCCATAAATTGACAGTTAGGGTTTCTGTAATTAAGTGTGACACCTAGTTTGTCTGCATTAATAATCATTTCTGATATTTCTGCACTAGTAGGTGCGCGCCAGTCCTGATGGCCAGAAAAATCAAGAGATTCACAATGTTCAATTGCATCGGAAGTTGCAGTCATTGCTGCATCCGCATTAATTTTACAGCCATTTGAGCCATTTACCCATGTGTATTTTGAAATATTATCAATTAAAATCTCATCAATACCATTGGTCTGGGAACTAAATCGTGAACGTGATTCTGGTTCCTCTAAAAGTGAAAATGTATTGCTGTTAAAGTCGAGTTGTAAACGTACTTTTTCATATAGTGTATCGCCTGAAGTTACCCTTGGCATAGTTAAAACGCCATCAGTAAAATCAGGGTCAGTTTCAGCGTTACTTGAAAAAGATAATAAAGTTAGAGATGCAATTGAGCATGTGTAAAAGATTTTTTTTAAAAGCATATTTTTTTTGAGTTGAATTTGAGAATGAATATTTATGTGGGCTACCCACATAAATAACTTTTAGTTAAGCCAGCAAACTATGGCTGGATACATTATTGCGATGTAAGTTAAAAGTGTATGTAACCTTAGTCACTAAGCTTATGAATTATTTGATTTTATTAATTTTGTTTCGATTGGTGATTTCTATTGCGCCGCGTCGAAGAGTAAGCAGGCCATTTCGCTCAAACTCTTTTAGTAAGCGACTAATAACTTCTCTGGAACTGGCGAGTTCCTCTGCAATAACCTGATGCGTAGTATAAATTTCAAGTGTAATGTTTGACTGTTCAAGTAACCATTTAGCTAAACGAACATTTAGATTAGAAAATGCCAGCGCATCAACAAGGCTAATTAAATCTGACATGCGATGAGATAATAGGGAAAAAATATACTGTTGCCATAAAGGCTCTGATTTTAACCATTGAAGCATTTTTTTTGCGGGGATAACCAAACCTTCAGCATCTTGGACAATTTCAGCAATTGCAGGAAAGGTTTGTGTATTCAAAATACATGATGCGGTTAAAATGCAACTTTCACCTTGGCAGACATGGTAGAGTGTAATCGCTCGACCGTCCTTAGCTGGACGGTAAACCCGAACCTGGCCTTTTTGTAAAAATATAAGTTCATGGCATGAGTCACCTGTATTGGAGATAATTGTTCCGGTCGGTGCTGATATACGAGTAACGTCATGTTGACCTAATAAAAAATCAAAGAGAGCTTGAGGGATATTCATAACAGAATTCTATCACTTTAAGTGAACTATCTTTCTTATATTTTAGTCAGATAGTTAAGTTACACTATGAGTTATAAGTAATTGATATGATATACCGTTTTGTTATCGGAGATTTTTATTATGAGCATAGTAATTAAAAAATTGATGGTATTACTTATTCTATCTATTTTTTCTGGGCAAGTTTTAGCACTTAGATGTGGGAAAAGATTTGTTGATACAGGAGCAGGAAAGGCAAAAGTTCTCTCTCGCTGTGGTGAACCAGTATTTATGGAAACACGTGAACGATTGTTCCCTATAAATTGTATTGATAGTAGGAATAATGATTATCAATATTATAATTATGATCACGGATATAATAATCAAGGAGGTTCTATGTACCCTCCCATTTGCAATGTTGAAATTATAGAAGTCTGGACTTACAATTTTGGACCAAGAAAACTTATGCGTGAATTGATTTTTCGTGGTGGAATTTTAAATAAGATTAATCTTTTGGATTATGGTGACTAGTTTGTGTTGGTTTTAAAAACAGATTAATGCTGCCTAGGCTTTCTGATCAAAAATATTTTGATTGTCTGGATTGTGAATTGCATCATTATTATCTGCCCCAGTATGTGCAAACATGTGTCCTGTTTCTATTCCCACTTTTTCAAATTGTGTTTTTAAATAATCCAGGTTATGAGTAATTTTTGATACAACATGCTCAGTCTCGCTCCAAAACCGAGTATTAATAGTTTTATCAATACATGTCACTTTACAGTGAATTGTTCCTAAGTTCGGAGGGGTGATGGTAATAGTTACAGTCCAGTTTTCTAAATTGTTTTCTCCTTCTTTATATTGACCTCTTTCAATTTCAATTTTTGCAGACTCAGAAAACTCTTTATTTATAAAAGGAATATCAAGAATCCATGCCTGTTTTACACCGTCTTCTTTAGGCAACGAAGCTAATTGATTGAGAATTATTTTAGCTAATGAGCCTTCTGTTTTTTTCTGTATTTCTTGTAATAACTCAATGTTAGTAGACGTGGTTTTTTGCTGACTTTCAAGTTCTTGCTTAACTGTATGGTGTAGCTTTACAAGCTGGTTTTTTAAATCAGTTTGTAAATTTAGGTCATTTTTTTCAATAGATTGGATCAACTTAGCTTCTAAAAATAATCCGGAATTAAGCACAGATTGTTTTAAATTTTTTGACTCAAATTTATTGCTTTTTATATGGGGAATGCTGTCTAAAATTTGTTTGGCTAAACGTTTTAAGTTATCTGGAATAGAGTCATTATTATTGATTGTAGATAAATTTTTAACCAGTTGGGTGACAAGTTCAGAAGGTGGGATTTGGGCTGGTAGTGCTTGTTTAACCGTGTCTTGTATTTTAAGCTTTGTAATGAATAACGGGTTTTGATCAACCAGTTTAAATTCTGCTTGATTGCCTGGTTTAACGACTTGAAATGTTATTAATTCTCCTTTTTTTAAATTATTAATACCTAAAGGAATATTTTTATTATCTAGTATTTGGCTGGTTAGTTGGTTTTTATTTAAAGTTATAGTAGTTGAGTCAATGTTATGAGATGAATTATTTGTATGTAAGAGTAATTGTATTTTGTTGTGTTTCGTATCTAAGATAGTCGCAGTAATGATTTGACCTTTCTTAAGTTTTTCTGGTGTAATGTTAATTATTTTAAATTTAGGATTAGTCTCATATTCTTTGCTTAAATCCGATAGTTGTAGTTTTTGTCCTAATTTAAAATTAAATGATGTTAGGGTCTGGGGGTTAATCCCTTTTTGGGAAGGAAGAATATCTTCTTTTTTAAGCGTTATGATGCTGTTATTGTCAATAATTTTAAGATTAGTCAATCGGAATAATTGTTGAGTGCCTAATTTTTCGGGCTTATCTAATTTTAATTGAATTCTGTCTTCAAGGATTGTTATTATTTTTGCGGTAAAAACTGTTGGTTTTCTGGAAAGGGATAATGCTTCTGTTGTCTCAGAAATATTTGAAATTAATTGCTTTAGTACAATATCTTTTAAATTTAATGAGTTTTTAGCAGGTTGCCCTTGGTTAATGTTTGAGTATTTTAATTGGGTATCACTGACTAATATTTTAAATTCAGCAAGTGGGTGTAATTTTGAGACGAGTAGTTGAAAATTTTGACCTTGTTTTGTATTAAACGCTATGTTGCTTTCTACTTGAATAGAAATGTTAGAAGGAGTAATTTTGAAGGTTAAATTTTTTGTATTTAAGTTGTTTTTAACAACTTGCACGTCAAGCTTTTGATTGAGTTTTAAGTTAACCAGTGGGTTACCAGAAAGAATTGGTAAGCTTTTTTTGACTAATAAAGGCGGAGCTATATCCATAATACCACTTATGATTTGTCAGTCATGGCAAGATTCAGTTAGTGCGAGTATTATTTTTATTTCTTATAGATGGAGCTGGTAACTAAAATATGGTTATATTTTGTACGTTTTTCGTAAGAAAAGTATAAGGCTTCTTGCTAAAAACGTACAAAAAAAGGATCTTTATCTATTTTTTAGATTTGCGACGAGAAAAGCCGACTAACCCAATAAAACCTGAACCAAACATCCATACTGCTGCAGGAATAGGAATGGCAGATACATTTGAGTCACCTAATGAAATTTTTATATCATATTGAGCAGCTTCGTCTAATACTGTAATGTCATTTAATACAACAAAATATTGACCGTCGTCTAAAGTAGCGTCGGTAGTCCATATATTGACAACACCATTATCAGCTGAAAAAACATTACCATCTAGAGTAATTGAGCCAACATCCATTTGGTCGTTTGTGAATTCTATAACAATGCTGTCAACGGCAATACCACCAGCACCAGCACCATTTAAGTTAAAGGCCCATGTGTCTGTTATGGGGCCTTGTTCACTATTAAAATCAATGCCGCCAGTCAGTGTTTGTCTATCTGGCTCGGTTTCCTGAGATCTAAAACCGTTCGATTCTATGGTGCTATTAGCTCTGTCCCAGTTTAGCGTAGCCGCTTGGACTTGTATTGAGAAAAGCGTAAATAGAATAATATGAAAAAATCTTCTCATTGTTATGCTCCTAAATTGTTAAGTTACGTATAAAATTTATAAATCAGTATTTCTGATTGGAAAGATAGGGTATAGCTTGTTTGTAGCCCAATTCTTTCTTAACTAACATCTATAATGATAACAGACTTGAAAGTTATAAACAAAGGTTACAAGACATTATCTTGTTTTTTTTCATGCAGTTATGGGAATATCTGTATCTTGAATGGTAGAATGCTTACGTTTATATGACCTTACTAAGTGAATTTAGTTTAAAATTAATTCTGACAATAAATTTTAAACTTAGATAAAAGATGACTGCTGATTACATGGATTCAACTAATGAGTTTAGAACGATAAGAGATTTCATTCGTTGGGGGGCTAGTCAATTTGTTGAACATAAAGTGTTTTTAGGGCATGGTTTAGCAACTTCTCTGCATGAATCTGCGACTATTGTTTTACATGTTTTATTTTTACCTTATAATCTTGATGATTGTTATTTAGATGCAGTGTTAACTGTTGAAGAACGTAAAAAAGTTGTTTATTTACTTAACAGAAGAATAAAAGAACGAAAACCTGTTGCGTATCTAACGAATGAGGCAATTTTTGCTGGATTATCTTTTTATGTAGATGAAAGAGTTTTGGTTCCCAGGTCGCCAATTGCTGAAATAATTTTGCAACGTTTTTCACCCTGGGTTGATGAAAGTCAGGCTTTAAAGATACTGGATTTATGTACAGGTAGTGCATGTATTGCTATTGCGTGTGCCTATGCCTTTCCTGATGCTCAGGTTGATGCTGTTGAACTGTCTGATGATGCATTAGAGGTTGCTCGCAAAAACATCAAAAAACATGATGCATCAGAACAAATTAGCTTATTTAAATCCGACTTGTTTAAGGCCTTACCCAACGCTAAATATGATGTCATTGTCAGTAATCCACCTTATGTTGCTATACAAGAATGGGAGGCGCTTCCTGCTGAATATCATCAAGAACCAGAGATGGGTTTTACTGGAGGGATTAATGGATTAGACTTGGTCTTGCAGATTTTATCTAAAGCTAATCAGTTTTTAACTGAGCAAGGTGTTCTAATCATTGAAGTAGGGAGCAGCGCAGAAACATTACAACAACTGCTTCCTCAAGTTCCGTTTTATTGGCTTGAATTTGAGCAGGGTGGGGATGGGGTTTTTTTGTTAACAGCGGCTCAGGTTGAGCAATATCACCAACAATTTAAAAGTACCCTTTAGTATGTCTGGAAATTCAATAGGAAAATTATTTACAGTAACCACGTTTGGCGAAAGTCATGGGCTTGCATTGGGTTGTACCATTGATGGTTGTCCGTCAGGTATTTCTTTAACAGAAGCAGATATTCAATTTGATTTGGATAGAAGAAAGCCAGGGACTTCACGACACACAACACAAAGAAGAGAAGCGGATCAGGTAAAAATCCTTTCCGGTGTATTTGAAGGAAAGACAACGGGCACCCCCATCGGTCTAATAATTGAAAATACGGATCAGAGATCTAAAGATTATTCTAAAATTGCAGAATCCTTTCGGCCTGGGCATGCAGATTATTCTTATCAACATAAGTACGGGATTAGAGATTATCGTGGTGGTGGGCGGTCATCTGCGCGTGAAACAGCAATGCGTGTAGCAGCAGGGTCCATTGCAAAAAAGTATTTAAAAGAGAAATGTAATATAGAAATATACGGCTATTTATCTCAGTTAGGCCCTATTAAAGTTGAAAAAATAGATTTAAGTGTTGTAGAAACTAATCCATTTTTTTGTCCTGATGTGGATAAAATACAAGAAATGGAAAAATATATGGATGCACTTAGAAAAGAAGGAAATTCAATAGGAGCCAAAGTTGAAGTAGTCGCAACTCATGTCCCACCTGGCTTGGGAGAACCAATTTTTGATCGATTAGATGCAGAATTAGCACATAGCTTAATGAGTATTAATGCGGTTAAAGGTGTGGAAATAGGGGATGGGTTTGATTGTGTTAATAGTAAAGGGACTTATTTTAGAGATGAAATTACACCAGATGGTTTTTTAAGCAATCATGCCGGTGGTGTTTTAGGCGGAATTTCTACTGGGCAGAATATTGTGGCGCGTATTGCATTAAAGCCTACTTCCAGTTTGCGTCTTCCTGGAAAAAGCATTAATAGTAAAGGTGAGGCTATAGAAGTCATTACAAAAGGACGACACGATCCTTGTGTTGGCATTAGAGCGACACCAATAGCAGAAGCAATGATGGCGATTACAATAATGGATCATTTATTGCGTCATCGGGCACAGAATATTGATGTTGATTCAGGCTTGCCTTTTTTAAGATAGAAGTAACAGTATATGCTTAGCCAGTTTTTATTGCCTGGATTAATTAATATTCCATTTAGTTTATGAGCGTTCCTTATTGGCGATTGTCCAGTTTTTATTTTTTTTATTTTGCAACACTTGGTGGGTTTCTTCCTTATTGGAGTCTTTATTTAGAACATATTCATTTTAATGCTTTAGAAATAGGCGAACTTTCGGCATTAATGGTGGCAACTAAAGTGATAGCGCCAAATTTATGGGGTTGGATTGCTGATCATACCGGAAAAAGTTTACGAATTATTCGTATAGCTTCTTTTTTTGCAGCATTAATCTTTGTTGGCTTTTTGTATAAAGATAATTATATTTGGGTTGCAATGGTAACCATAGGTTTTAGTTTTTTTTGGAATGCGGCATTACCCCAGTTTGAGGCTGCAACATTATTTCATTTGAGAGAGGAACCGCATCGATATAGTAAAATAAGACTTTGGGGTTCAATAGGGTTTATTCTCTCAGTTTTAGGAATTGGTCGAATTGTTGATCTTTTTAGCATAGATTATCTTCCGGAAATGATTGTTTGCTTATTGAGTTTAATTTGGTTAGTAAGCCTTATTACACCTGAAGTTCCTGTTTTACATAAAGAAAAAAATGTAATGGGGGTGTCAAAAATTGTAAATCAACCAGAAGTTATTGCATTTTTTGTGGTCTATATGCTTTTACAATTAGCACATGGTCCTTATTATGTTTTTTATTCTATTTATCTGAATCAATTTAACTATACCTCTTCGGTGATTGGTTTATTATGGGCGTTAGGTGTCGCTGCTGAGGTTTTATTATTTGTGTTTATGAAACGAATACTTGTCTGGTTTTCCTTAAGAAGTATTTTGTTATTAAGTATCTTTTTTAGTATTTGTCGCTGGTTAATAATAGCTTTTTATGTCGAGTCATTATCTGCTATGATTTTTGCTCAATTATTGCACGCAGCATCATTTGGATCTTCACATGTGGTGGCTATTCACCTAGTACATAAATATTTTGGTGAGCAACATCAAGGTAAAGGACAAGCACTTTATAGTAGTTTAAGTTTTGGTCTTGGTGGTATGATTGGTAGCTTGTTTAGTGGCTATTTTTGGGATTTATATGGTGCATGGTTTGTTTATACATTGGCTGCATTTTCATGCTTAATTGCATTTATTATTGCTTATATTTGGGTTGGGCGAGAAAAACAGGCAATGTTAGACTAAAATAATAATTAATTTAAATAAATAATAGGTTTATATACGTGTTTGATTTAATAAGAAGTGGCGGTTGGTTAATGTTTCCAATCATTATATGTTCAATAGGTTCTATGGGAATTATTGTTGAACGCTTTTGGTCATTGCAGCGAAATAAGATTCTTCCACCGGAGTTGGTTCCTCAGGTTTTAAAGTTGGTAAGAAGGAAAGAATTGGATGAACAGATACTCAGACGTATAAAAGCAAGCTCTCCATTGGGCGCTATTTTATCTTCTGGCTTGGTTAATCGACACCATGGCCGAGATATGATGAAAACTAGTATTGAGGAAACGGGAAGGCAAGTTGTGAGTGACTTGGAGCGTTTTCTAAATACACTAGGAACAATTGCCTCCATCACACCTTTACTAGGGTTGCTAGGCACAGTCGTTGGTATGATTAAAGTATTTGCTGCTTTAATGACGCATGGTGTCGGAGATCCAGGGATATTAGCCGGAGGAATTTCAGAAGCACTTATAACGACAGCAGCCGGACTAACTGTTGCTATTCCTAGTCTTATTTTTCATCGATATTTTGAGCGTTTAGTCGATGAATATGTATTAAATATGGAAGAAGAAGCATTAAGTATGATTGATGTGATTGATGGGGATAGAGAGGAAGATTAATGAATTTTTCTAGCAAAAAAAGAACGCCTATTGAAGTCTCGTTAACACCGATGATTGATGTTGTTTTTTTACTGTTGATTTTTTTTATGGTGACCACAACGTTTAACCAGCAGTCAGCGATAAAAATCAATTTGCCAGAAGCAAATGGAGAAACATCAAAACATGAAAAAAAATATATCATGTTAACGATCAATGCCGAAGG
>CAZHUE010000034.1:0-18896 GCA_964535875.1 uncultured Methylomarinum sp. | reverse complement strand
ACAATTAATTTCGTATTCTTATAGCCAATTAGAGCCAGTTTCTCATTTATATTGTCTATCTGTTGAGTTGTATAAAATGGTCCAACCTGTACTTTGTACACTTGGCCGCCTTGCTGTTGATCGACCTGAATTCTTGAATGTAATATCTGTCTTGATATTATCTTATTTTGCAATTGTTTTGCATAAGCCTGATTATTAAAAGCCCCTACTTGTAGATAGGCCGTTACTCCTTGTTGTGAGTGAAATAATTGCACACCCTCTTCTTCTTTTTGACCTTCTGCTAAAACTGGTTCTAATGCGGTTACTTCGACAAAACCCGTCCCCATTTTTAGAATCCCCAACTTCACAGCAGCTGTGTAAGATAAATCTATCACTCTGTTTTCATGAAAAGGGCCTCTATCATTAATCCTCACAACTATTGTTTTTTTATTATTTAGATTAGTGACTCGTACATAACTGGGAATAGGCAAAGTTTTGTGTGCTGCTGTCATGCCATACATATCATACACTTCACCGTTTGAAGTTTTTCTTCCATGAAATTTAGTTCCATACCAAGAGGCTACACCTCTTTTCTGATACCCTTTACTTTTCTTTAATATCTTGTATTGCTTACCAAATACTTTATATTGAGGAGGGTTTCCTGCTCTGGTCCTTTTTTCATATTTAGGCACTGCATCAGCAACCGACGATATATTTATAGGGACATGAACAGGTGCACTATCTTTATTCTCATCATTTAAAGCTGAGCCAGCTGAACATCCGCTACTAAAAAAAAACATCAAGGCTATCAATCCCTTATTCATAATAATCTATTTTTTATTAAAATTTTGTATCAAAAATTATAGTCTTGTCCGGAAAAAAATTTCATTTTCAAAAAAGTACCAAGAAGATCTTACTTCTTTTTGTCCATCATCTTTTCAGACTGATTAAGTTGTTTTTCTTTAACAATAGCCTCACTTAACTGAAAAACAGCCATTGCATATAAGGGACTATGATTATACCGTGTAATGACATAAAAATTATTTAATCCTACCCATAAGTCTTGACTCTGTTCTTGTTGGAAAGATAATAATTTCACCATTTCATTATTATTAATTACATTTTTGCCAGTAACTTGCCTGGCTTGTACTTCCCCCCAGGTAAAATCAGGTTTAAGCCCTTTTGTTAACACCTGTTTATACCCATCCCCTTTTGCGGTAACAGGAAAAACAATCCCCGCACCTTTTTGCCAATGATGTTCCACAAAATAATTTGCTATGCTAGCCATTGCATCGGCAGGATTATTCCAAATATCTTTTTTTTGATCATTTTCATAATCAGCCGCATAAGCTCTGTAGCTGCTTGGCATAAATTGTGGAAGCCCCATTGCTCCGGCATAGGAACCCATCGGCTCCAAGGGATTCATTTTTTCCTCTCGGCAGAGTATTAAAAAGCTTTCTAGCTCTCTAAGGAAAAATTTACTTCGCTTTGGATAGTTAAAAGCTAAAGTAGAAAGCGCATCTATTACTCTGTCATTCCCGGTATTTTGCCCATACTTGGTCTCAACCCCTAGAATTGCAATGATAATTTCGGCAGGAATACCATATTTTTCCTCTACTGAGGTTAATACTGCCTCATGTTTTTGCCAAAATTCAACCCCCTCTTTAATACGTGTTTCGGTCATAAATATTTTTCGATATTTATGCCAGGCCAAACCTTCTGCAGGCTTTTTCATAGTGTCAATAATTTTTTGCTGAATATTAACGGCCTGAAATAGTTTTTTTAATTCAGTGGAATCAAATTGATGTTTGTTGACCATATTATCAACAAAACTGTTAAACAATTCGGTTTCTTTTATAGCGGCTTTTACATTAAAGCTAAACAAAAAGCTGCTACACAATATTATTTGAATAAATATTTTTTTCATAATTCAAGTCGGTAAAAGTTTCCTATGCGTATGTATCGACATAAGAATACCGAAACTTGCCAATAAAGTCACCATTGAAGTTCCTCCATAACTAATAAGTGGCAATGGAACGCCTACTACAGGCAATATGCCGATGACCATGCCAATATTAACAAAGACATAAACAAAAAAAGAAAAGGTTAAGCTCCCTGCCAGTAATCGACTATAGCTATCTTGTGCCTGAACAGCAATATATAAACATCTAATGATGACCAAAAAATACAATAACAATAACCCTAGACATCCCAACAATCCAAATTCTTCTGCAAATACGGCAAAAATAAAATCAGTTGAACTTTCGGGGAGAAAATCCAGCTTTGCCTGGGTACTACCAAGCCAGCCTTTTCCATGTAACCCTCCAGAGCCAATAGCAATTTTAGATTGTATGATATGGTACCCCTTTCCCAATGGATCAGACTCAGGATTTAGAAAGGCTATAACCCGTCCTTTCTGATAGTCGTGCATAAAATGCCATAATACGGGGGTTAATGAAGCTAACACACCTACGATTACTAGCATAAACGTCCATGACAAGCCCGCAAAAAACAAGACTGCCGCACCAGAACTAGCAACTAATATTGATGTCCCTAAATCAGGTTGTTTTGCAATCAATAAGGTTGGAATAATAATTAATACTGCTGCAATATAGAATTGTTTTGGTTTTGGTGGTAAAGAATATTCAGATAGAAACTTGGCTATCATCATTGGCGTGGTAATTTTTATCATCTCGGAGGGTTGAAAACGAAAAAAACCCAAGTCGAGCCAACGCTGAGCTCCTTTACTAATATGCCCAAATATTAAAACCGAGATCAATAACATCACACCTATTAAATATAATGAAGGAGAATATCTTTGAAATTGTCTTGGGTTGATATGTGCCAGTACAATCATCAAAACAAACGCAAATGCCACTCGTGTTGCTTGCCGCATCAAAATACTTAAATCTTCTCCTCCAGCACTATATAAAATTACAAAACTACTGCTACAAATTAAAAAAAGTCCAATTAATAATGGAATATCAATATGAAGCTTTCTTAGTATTGTCCCTATGACTGATGGTTGATAAAATTGCTCATCCCTTGTTTCAATTTCCATTTAGTTGATCTCCACCTCTGTTTCAGCTAAATACTGTTTCATAATTTTACTTGCTATAGGTGCAGCAACTGATCCTCCATGTCCTCCATTCTCAACAATAACAGCAACTGCAATTTGGGGCGCATGTGCAGGAGCAAAGGCAATAAACAAAGCATGATCCTTTAATTTTGAATCAAGTTCATGTTCATTATATTTCTCTTCCTGCTTTACAGTAAAAACCTGTGCTGTTCCTGTTTTACCTGCTATTTGATAACTGATATCCCTACGCAGTTTACGTGCAGTTCCTCTTGCGCCATGAATAACATTGATCATTGAAGAAATAATGTCATCAATATTTTTTTGATTTAGATAAATTTGCTTTTCTTCCTGAGTTTCAGTACCTTTAGTCTCATCAAGGCCATAAAATTTGTTGACTAAACGTGGTTTAATTATCTTCCCCTGATTAGCCAGGGTTGCCGTTGCTGTTGCTAGCTGAATTGGGGTTACCTGCAAAAAACCTTGGCCGATACCTGTGATTAGTGTCTCTCCTGGGTACCAGGCCAGGTTTCTAGCTGTTTTTTTCCATACTTTTGAAGGTAATAAACCAGCCTTTTCACCGATTAAATCTATTTTTGTTTTTTCTCCAAAACCAAATTTTTGTAAAAATTCATGTATCTTATCTATCCCTAGATTTCGTGCTAAATCATAAAAATAAACATCACATGATTGAGTGATAGCCTTCTTCATATTAACAAGTCCATGTCCCGATCCCTTCCAATCTCTATATTTATGCTTTAGCCTGGGCAACTGGTAATAGCCCGGACAAAATAGCTTTTGCCTTACGCCTATAACATTGTATTCAAGGCCGGCTAATGCAATAAACGGTTTAATAGTTGAGCCTGGTGGATATTGTCCTCGTAAAGCTCTATTAAACATGGGCTGGTCTTCTGATTGTTGCAATGCCTTATACGCTTTACTGCTAATACCAGAAACAAAAGGATTCGGATCAAACCCAGGTCTACTAGTAAAAACTAATACATTACCCGTATTAACTTCTATTGCCACGGCAGCACCATTTTGTCCTTCTAAAGCATCATAAGCTGTTTGTTGCAATTTAATATCAAGGGTCAACGTTAAATTTTCTCCTGGAACTGGATCTGCTGTAGCAACTGATTTAATCTTTCGTCCTTGAGCATTTGTTTCTACTTCAGAATAGCCTGTTTTACCATGTAATTGCCACTCATACATTTTTTCTATTCCAACTTTTCCTACATGATGAGTTCCTCTATATTCAGCGACAGGTAAAGTCTGTAATTCCTTTTCATTTATTCTGCCAACATAACCGACAACATGTGATGTTAGTTCTCTATAAGGATAATGACGAACAAGTCGTGCATAGAGATCCACGCCGGGGAAATAAGGTCGAACTACAGAAAACTTAGCCACTTCTAAATCACTTAATTGTACTAGCAAAGGAATACTGGAAAACCGTTTTGTACTTTTTTTCTGTTTAAAGAATTGTTCTATTTTTTCATCCGGAATAGCTAATAACTGTTGTAGCTTTTGCAAAGTTTGTTCAAGGTCTTCAACCTGTTCAGGAATCAACTCTAAACTGTAGGAAGGTACATTTTCAGCCAAAATATGTCCATTTCGATCATAAATGATGCCGCGAGTAGGCGGTAATGGGGCTATTTTTATCCGATTTGATTTTGCCATCATCGAATAATGATCATGGCCAACAATTTGCAAATAAACTAACCGGCCAATCAGCCCAAGTATCAGTACACTAAAAAAAACAAAAACAGCGACAACTCGACTAAGAAACATGCGGTTTTCTGCAAAGGAGTCTTTAACTGTATATTTTCGAACCATACTATCCTATTCGCTCACGAAAAATCCGTAGTGTGGTATAAATAACTGGCCAAAAAAAAGTGCCAAGAACAACTGGTAATAAAAATGTCAATGTTAATTTAGCATCTCCTTGAAAATCTTCGATCATAAATTCGATAGTCTTGGAGAATAATAAACTAGAAAAAATAAAAAGAGTTTGTTGTCTTAACAAATACTGGCCTAATCGTTTATGCAATCTTAAACAGGAATATGCAGTTAACGAATAAGCCAGTGCATGTTGCCCTAATAAACGACCCGTTAAAACATCAACGATTAACCCAACTCCCCAAGCATTAAAAACACCGACCTTTCTCGGCATAGCTAACACCCAGTATATTAAAGTTAATAAGACCCAGTCAGGATTATAATCTCTAAAAAACTCAGGAAAAGAAAAAATTTTTAACCCCATAGCTATAAAAACTGACGCAAAATAGCTACTTACATTCTGAGGTTTATTCATTTTCTTTTTTAACTTTTTGAGTGTCTTTAACTTCTATTTCATCAGAATATGATAGAGGTACCGGCTTTGAGTCACTCCAAACAACTAATAGCTCTCTTATTCTATCCAGTTTAGCTTTTGGCGTTGCATAAATATTTGCAAAAGGTTTATCGGGTTGAACGATAAAGTTGTCAACCACTGCCACGGGATATCCTTGAGGAAAAACGCCCCCCAAACCTGAAGTAACCAGTAAATCTCCAGGTAAAATATCTGCATTATTAGGTAAAAAAGGTAACTTCAACCGATCCAACTTTCCACTACCGACAGCAATAGTCCTTAAACCATTTCTATTAACCTGAACGGGAATAGCATGATTGGGGTCAGTGATTAACATAACTTCTGAATTAAACGGCATTGATCTAAGAACTTGCCCAACGATGCCATTAGTATCTATTGTAGGTTGTTTGGCATATACACCAAACTTGGATCCCTTGTTAATGATAACGACATGCTCATAAGGCACAAGGTTAACAGAGAGTAATTCCGCTGATAAAACTTGCTCTCCCAATTTAAATGAATTTTCCAGCAACCCTCTTAAACGAATGTTTTCATTTTCCAATGCAGCAAATTTCAATAACCTGACACGCTCAATTTTCTGTTTTTCTTTCAACAAAGCATTTTCTTTTTTTAAAGCAGAATAAGACTTAATTGTATCCGCTGTATTTTTTACGAATTCCACAGGAAAACTGACAAGCTTCTGTATAGGGTAAGAAAAAAATGATAGCCCCGAACGAACTGTATCTAGACGAGAACTATGATGATCAACAACAAGAAAAAAAATGGACACTAGCACAACTATAAGTAACCTGGTATTCACAGAAGGGCCAGAAGTAAATAAAAGTTTTATAGTAAAGCCTCAAATAAAATATTACGCATAATACCCATAATTATAACGCAAGACATTGGTTTTAATCTTTATTTAAAAACTCTTTATACTTTTATAAACAAAAATAGCCAAGCATAAAATCATACTTCGCGCGGTCACGGATACGGTTTTCTATCGGTTGCTTTTTGCCGATAGACTGTGTTGCTGAAATAGTTGCACCAGCTATGCGCCCATGTAAGTGCCTTGCTATCGACAAAAATCAACTCGCTATAAAATCCGCATCCGTGACCGCGCGAAGTATATACCCAACCATTCAGGGTCATAATAAAAATCTGTCATTCCAATGAAAAAGCTGATATTCCTTTTTCATCCAACATATCTAAAACCATCCCTCCGCCTCTAGCAACACAAGTCAGTGGGTCATCAGCAATATAAACGGGCAATCCCGTTTCTTCAGCAATTAATCGATCAATATCTGTCAACAATGCCCCTCCCCCAGTTATGACGATTCCTCTTTCTGCAACATCAGCGCCTAATTCTGGTGGCGTTTGTTCCAATGCAACCTTTACGGCACCGACTATACCTGCCAAAGGTTCTTGCAAAGCCTCTAATGCTTCATTACTATTTAAGATAAAACTACGCGGCACACCTTCTGCTAAATTTCGCCCTGTTATTTGAATTTCTTTAACCTCACTACCAGGATAAGCAGTTCCAATTTCTTTTTTAATTTTTTCTGCTGTTGCTTCACCAATTAAAGTGCCGTAATTTCTACGCACATAGTTAATAATTGCCTCATCAAAGCGGTCTCCACCAATCCTGACTGATTCAGAATAAACGATTCCATTTAACGACATAATCGCAACTTCTGAAGTGCCTCCACCAATATCCAGCACCATTGATCCCTGCGCTTCATCAATAGGAAGTCCTGCTCCTATTGCTGCGGACATAGGCTCATCAATCAAATAAACTTCTCTTGCCCCTGCCATTGCTGCTGATTCACGAATAGCCCGCCGCTCAACTTGTGTTGAACCACAAGGCACACAAATCAAAATACGTGGGCTTGGTCGTAAAAATTTAGATTCATGAACTTTTTCAATAAAAAAACGTAGCATCCTTTCAGTAACAGCAAAATCAGCAATCACCCCATCTTTTAATGGGCGAATAGCGGTAATATTTCCTGGCGTTCGTCCCAACATTTTTTTTGCCTCCATCCCCACTGCGGCAATAGTTTTAGCCCCTCTTACTTTATCTTCCTTAATTGCTACTACTGATGGTTCATTTAGCACTATCCCCTGACCCGGCATGTATATCAATGTATTTGCAGTACCTAAATCAATAGCCAAATCATTGGAAAATAATCCTCGAATTTTTTCGAACATCTTTTGCAAGCACCCTTAAAGAGAAAATCTCACCACTTTAACAATCAAATAGGTATTTAAGCAAGATATAAAGTATCATAATTAGAACCACCTATCACTTGGAGTTTAAAAATGAGCTTATCTTCTGATGAAGTAAAAAAAATCGCCTATTTGGCAAGATTAGGCATTAATGAGGGTGATATTGAAGCCTATGCCACTGACTTATCCAATATGTTAGACTTAATGACTCAAATGGGCGAAACTAATACAGATACAGTTCATCCTATGGCTCACCCTATGGATCAGACTCAACGTTTACGAGCTGATATCGCATCAGAAAAAAACCAGCGTCAAAATTTTCAGTCTATTGCCCCTCAAACAGAAAACGGTTTATATCTAGTCCCTAAAGTTCTCGACTAAAAGTTATTATGCACAACAAAACAATTACAGATTTAGCAAAAGGCCTAAGATCTAAAGAATTTTCCAGCATTGAATTGACCCAAGCTTATTTAGATCGAATCAAAAAACACTCTGATCTCAACTGTTTTATCACCATTACGGAAGAGCAAGCGTTAAAAAGCGCCCAACTTGCTGATAGCCAGCTTTCTAAAGGCGGTACAAATCTTTTGACTGGCATCCCAATTGCCCAAAAAGATATTTTCTGCACCCAGAATATTAAAACAACTTGCGGTTCAAAAATGTTGGATAATTTTATCGCGCCATATAATGCAACTGTCATTGAAAAATTTAATCAAGCCGGGGCTGTTATGCTGGGAAAATTAAATATGGATGAATTTGCTATGGGGTCATCTAATGAAACCAGCTTTTATGGTGCTGTACAAAACCCCTGGGAAACTAGCTCAGTTCCTGGCGGGTCGTCAGGAGGTTCCGCTGCTGCAGTTGCTGCTCAACTTGCAACTGCAGTGACAGGAACAGATACTGGCGGATCAATACGTCAACCAGCTTCTTTATGTGGCATCACCGGTTTAAAACCAACTTATGGTCGCGTTTCCCGCTATGGAATGATCGCCTTTGCCTCCAGTCTTGACCAAGGCGGACCTATGGCTAGATCTGCTGAAGATGCAGCTATTCTATTACAAACCATGGCTGGATTTGATGTAAAAGACTCAACCAGTGTCGAGCGAGCAGTCCCTGATTTTTCAGCTGGACTTAATAACAGTCTTGATGGATTAAAAATAGGTCTACCTAAAGAGTTTTTTAACGAAGGTTTAAATATCGACATTGCCATAGCCGTTGAAACCGCAATAAATGAATACAAAAAAATGGGGGCAGAAGTCAAAGAAGTTTCTCTGCCAAATATGAAGCTGGCAATATCCGCCTATTATGTCATTGCTTCTGCGGAGTGCTCTGCCAACTTATCTCGTTATGATGGCGTTCGTTTTGGTTATCGCTGTGACGATCCTGCTGATCTTAATGACTTATATATTCGATCCAGAGGGGAAGCTTTTGGTTCCGAAGTCAAGCGTCGTATTTTAATGGGAACCTATGCTTTGTCTGCGGGCTATTATGATGCCTATTATATTAAGGCACAAAAAGTGCGCCGTTTAATTGCGAATGATTTCAAACAAGCTTTATCTGAAGTCGATGTCCTGATGGGGCCGGTTTCACCTTCCACAGCGTTTGAAATAGGCGAAAAAACAAGCGATCCAATCGAAATGTATCTCGCCGATATTTACACTATTGCTGTTAACTTAGCAGGTCTACCGGCCATGTCTATTCCAGCAGGTTTTGTAGAAAACAAACCCATTGGCCTACAAGTGATTGGCAATTATTTTACAGAAGATCGTTTATTGAATATCGCCCACCAATATCAGCAAGTCACAGACTGGCATCAACAAACGCCTAAGGGTTTCGAATAAGGAGAGTATAATGGAATGGGAAACAGTAATTGGACTAGAGATTCACGCCCAACTGGCAACAAAATCTAAAATATTTTCTGCTGCATCTACGGCTTATGGTGCAGAACCAAATACTCAAGCTTGTGCTGTAGACTTGGGTTTGCCAGGTGTGCTCCCCGTACTAAATCAAGAAGCCGTCCGAATGGCCGTTAAATTTGGCATGGCAATTGAGGCAGAGGTCGCACCATTTTCAGTCTTTGCCAGAAAAAACTATTTTTACCCTGACTTACCTAAGGGCTATCAAATAAGCCAAATGGAACTGCCTATTGTTGGAATTGGGCATTTGGATATTGAAGTAGATGACAAGGTTAAACGTATTGGCGTGACTCGCGCCCACTTAGAAGAAGATGCAGGAAAATCATTGCATGAAGACTTTCATGGATTAACAGGGATTGATTTAAACCGTGCTGGAACACCTTTATTAGAGATCGTATCTGAACCTGATATGCGCTCAGCTAAAGAAGCAGTAGCTTACATGCGCAAAATTCACGAACTAGTTCGATATCTGGAAATTTGTGACGGCAATATGCAAGAAGGTTCGTTTCGCTGTGATGCTAATGTTTCTATTCGTCCAAAAGGTCAGGAAGAATACGGCACAAGAGCTGAATTAAAAAATATCAATTCGTTTAAATTTGTTGAGAAAGCCATCAACATTGAAGTAGAAAGACAGATCGACTTAATTGAAGGTGGCGGTTTAGTCGTACAGGAAACGCGTTTATACGATTCAGATAAAAATGAAACACGCTCCATGCGTAGCAAAGAAGAAGCCAACGATTACCGCTATTTTCCTGACCCCGACTTGCTGCCTGTCGAAATAACAAATGCCTTACGTGCTGAAGTTAAATCTGATTTACCGGAATTACCGACAGCAAAAAAGCAGCGTTTTATAGATCAATATAATCAGGATGATGAAACAGCAACTACACTGACCTCATCTCGTCAATTAGCTGACTATTATGAAGCGGTTGTTAAATCATCTGGCTGTGAAACCAAACTTTGTAGTAGCTGGATAACAGTCAACTTATTAGGCGCGTTAAACAAAGCCGATTTAGTTATTAATCAATCGCCTATTCATTCTGAGCAACTAGCTGGGCTTCTAAAACGCATCGAAGACAATACTATTTCTGGAAAAATTGCCAAACAAGTTTTTGAAGCTTTATGGACCAGCACCTCGACAGCCGATGAGGTTATTGAAGAAAAAGGACTTAAACAAATTACTGACAGCGGGGCTATTGAAGCCATTATTGATAAGATAATTGCGGATAACCCAGGACAAGTTGAACAATATTTAAGTGGTAAAGATAAAGTATTTGGCTTTTTTGTGGGGCAAGCAATGAAAGCGACTCAAGGTAAAGCTAATCCAGGTGAAGTTAATAAAATGTTGAAAAATAAACTCAAGTAGACCGCAATGATAAACCAATCTTAAACATCAATCTAACCTCTATATGGTAAAAACAACATCTATTATTTTAACATTCGTTATCGTATGTTTACTCATAATTAGAGAAGTAATGTTTGAGGGAGCAGCCCTCCCACCGACAAAATTACCTAAGACACCTATCATCGATATGCACGTCCACATTGCAGGTTTAGGTTATGGCGAAAGTGGCTGTTTCGTCTCGGAGGAAATGCAAAAAAGCTTTAAGTTTGATTATTACTTAGGTGCTTTTGGTGTCAAGCGAAAAGAACTTCAATTAGAAGGGGATCAGTTACTAGTTCAGCGTTTAGCAAAATCCATTGATGCATCTGATAAAGTTCAAGGGGCTATTGTGTTAGCAATGGATGGAGTTATTAATAGTCAGGGCAAATTAGATAAAAACAAAACTCAAATTTACATCCCAAACAATTATGTTGCTGAACAAACTTTACTACACCCTTCCCTCTATTTTGGTGCTAGTATCAATCCATACCGCCATAATTCATTAGCATTATTAGAAAAAGTAAAACGCCAAGGTGCTAAGTTAATAAAATGGATTCCTAGCATTCAACATATTGACCCCGCAGACAAAAAGCTTATTCCTTTTTACAAAAAGTTGAAAGCATTAGGACTCCCACTACTCAGCCACACAGGACAGGAACGCTCTTTTCATTCAGCGATTGATGAATATACTGACCCAAAAAGATTGGAATTACCTCTATCTCTTGGAGTAACGGTTATTGCAGCACATATTGCCACCACAGGCGAAACTGAAGATAAAAGCAATTTTCAGCGAATTTTACCAATGTTTTCTCGATATCCTAATTTGTATGCTGATATTTCCAGCCTTACGCAAATTAATAAACTAGGCTATCTTGTTAATGCTCTCAAAGACCCACGGCTTAAGGGCAGGTTATTATACGGCAGTGATTTTCCCTTGGTTAATATGATATTAGTCTCACCCTATTATTTTCCATTAAACCTTACTCTTAAACAGATGTTTGAAATATCTAATATTGATAACCCCTGGGACAGGGATATTATTCTAAAGCAATCATTAGGTGTTCCTACTGAGGTATTTTCTTCTTCAGCTAAAACCCTAAATATTAATCCTTAGGAACGCGCGCGTAATAAGTTCGTCAACTGGCGCAGGATTTTTGTTTATCTTCAACTAACACATGGATGTGTGTAGATAGAGTAATGCAGGAGCAATTACCGAGGCGTAGCACGTGTGCATAGCGAGCTACACAACTCTTGCCACAACACCGAAGACAGACAAAAAGACCAGCTAGTTGTTGAACATATTTCGTGCACGTTCCTTAGGTAATTGACTAGCAAATAGTGAATTCAGCTATTGTCACTTGGCTGAATAACATGACTGCCACAAAAACTCAGCTGTTTCCATGCTTCATATAAAACAATCGATACCGTATTAGAAAGGTTTAAACTTCTACTTTCTGGCTTCATTGGTAGATAAAGCTTTAACTCTTGGTCGTGCTGATTAAGCAACTTATCGGGAAGACCTCGTGTTTCTGGCCCAAATAATAACGCATCCCTTGACTGATAAGAAACATCAACATAATTCCGAGTACCTTTGGTGGTTAATGCAAAAACTCTATTAGGCTGTATTTTACGCACATAATCATCTAACGAAGCATATTGATGAACATTTACCCACTCATGATAATCCAACCCTGCTCGACGTAATTTTTTATCATCAAAATCAAAACCTAAAGGGTGAATCAAATGTAATTGTGCGCCTGTATTGGCGCACAACCTTATAATATTACCTGTATTAGCCGGAATTTCAGGCTCAAATAATACAATGTCGAGCATTTATTTTTTTACATTAATAGTAGATAGTCCCCAAATATTATCAGCATATTCTGTAATGGTTCTGTCTGTTGAGAACTTCCCACTAGATGCTGTATTATAAATACTCATTTTAGTCCAGTGTTCTTTATCACTATATGCTTCACTTACTCTTTGCTGTGCATCGACAAAACTGCGGAAATCAGCAATTGTCATCCATGGATCATGTGGACTTTTTAATGACCCAAGAATATCATCAAAAATTCCCTGTTCAAACTGATTGAAATGACCACACTCCAGCAAGTTTATAACTTCTCTCAGATCACTATCTGCTTCAATCATCGCACAAGGATTATAGTGAGATTTTAATGCCTGAACTTCAGTTTCATCTAAGCCAAACAAGAAGAAATTTTCTTCACCAACTTCTTCTCTAATCTCAATATTTGCACCATCTAATGTACCTATGGTTAGAGCACCATTCATCATAAACTTCATATTACCTGTGCCTGATGCTTCTTTTCCTGCTGTTGAAATTTGTTCAGATAAATCAGCTCCTGTACAAATTTTTTCCATCGCAGAAACACGATAATTAGGTAAGAAAACTAACTTTAATTTATCGCCAACATCAGGGTCATTATTAATTACATTTGCCACATTGTTAATCAGTTTAATTGTTTTCTTGGCCATAACATAGCCTGGAGCTGCTTTACCACCGATTAATACACAGCGAGATACCCAGTTTTTAGTATCCCCACGTTTAATTCTGTTATATAAATGAATTACGTGTAAAACATTTAATATTTGACGCTTGTATTCATGTATCCGTTTAACTTGCACATCGAACAGCGCATTAACATTAATGCCTAAATCTACACCCAACTCTTCTGCTTTATAATCAATTAACTGTTGTTTACTTGACTGTTGCAATGCAAACCATTTCTTTCTAAACGCAGGTTTGTCAGCAAAAGGCTTTAGTTTTTCTAATTGAGATAAATCTGTAACCCAGCCATCACCAATTGTTTTAGTAATTAATTCTGCTAAATCAGGATTACATGCTGCGAGCCATCGTCGTGGTGTTACACCATTTGTTTTATTGTTAAATTTTTCTGGCCATAATTGATAGAAATCGTTGAACAATCCATCACGTAACAATTGCGAATGTAGTTCTGCAACACCATTAACAGAAAAACTACCAACAATCGCCAAATAAGCCATTCTGACTTGTTTATCTTGCCCCTCTTCAATAATCGACATTCTTGCCAAATATTCTGTTTTTCCTGGCCAGTGTTCAGAAACTTCAGTTAAGAAACGAGCATTGATTTCGAAAATAATCTCCATCACTCGTGGTAACAGATATTGCATTAATCCTACCGACCACTTTTCTAATGCCTCAGGCAATAAGGTATGGTTAGTATAAGCCATGGTATTCTGGGTGATTTCCCATGCATCATCCCAGTTCAATCCATGTTCATCCATTAGTAGTCGCATAAGTTCTGCCACTGAAATACTTGGATGCGTATCATTTAACTGAAAACAGTTTTTTTCGGCAAAATGTGTAAAATCAGCACCATGTCGGCCGACCCAATTTGCAACAACATCCTGCAAACTCGCAGATGCCAATAAGTATTGTTGCTGTAATCTCAGAACTTTACCATTTTCATTAGCATCATTTGGATATAACACCATGGTAATATTTTCAGCTGTATTTTTTTCAGCAACGGCCTCTGCATATTCACCTGCGTTAAATTCTTGTAAGTTAAACTCTTCTGTTGCCTCAGATTTCCATAAACGTAAAGTATTAACTGTTCCATTTTGGTACCCAGGGATTGGTGTATCATAAGGAACGGCTAGTACATCATTGGTATTTATCCAGCTAACTATCTCTTGTCCATTAGCATCAATATGTCTTTCTGTATGTCCACCAAACTTAATTCGAACGGTATATTCTGGACGTTCTATTTCCCAAACATTTCCATTGCGCAACCAATGATCAGGTTTTTCAATCTGCTCGCCATTATCTATGGCTTGAGTAAACATTCCATATTCATAACGCAACCCATAGCCTGTAACTGGTAGTTGTAGTGTTGCACAACTATCAATAAAACATGCAGCCAAGCGACCTAGCCCACCATTTCCTAGTCCTGCATCAGGCTCACTATCAATCAATTCTTCCATATCCAGCCCCAGATCGAATAGTGCTTTCTCAACAGTATTTGTAACACCCAGATTTAGCATGGCATTACTTAAAGCCCTACCCATCAAAAATTCCATTGAAATATAGAATGCTTTTTTACAATCTTGCTCCTTATAAGCATTGTAGGTCTGCTTCCACCGTTCAATTAATCTATCACTAACCGCTAAAGACAAGGCTTCATAAGCATAATGTGGAGAACGGCATGCGGCATCTCTACCTAATCGATGGCTATAATATCTTTTAAAATCAGCAACAAAATCCTTTTTATCCATCCCCAAATCAGGAAGTGTGGTGATATTTGCTTTTGGTTTACTTTTTTCAAAGATTCTGTTTGGCATACTTTTACCGTTATTAATTGTTGAATGATTTGTGGATAGCTAAGATTGAGGTATTACTATAAGCCTAACTAAAAAATGAACTAGAATTATATACAAGGTACGACTATAAAAATGAGAACTTATTGGTATGAAATGGAAATCTCTCATCTTCGTATTTTTCATGGTTACTCGCCCCCCTAGATTATCACTTCGAATAATAGTTAATCCATAAATAATAATTTTTTACTTTAAAAATGGAGAATAGACGCCTTGAACTCAATTGCACTTTTAGATTAAGTCCAAAGCTATTTAACCAATACAAAAACTAGGTTAATTTCCCGTGGCATTGTTTATATTTCTTTCCAGAACCACAAGGACAAGGACTATTACGCCCCACTTTTTCCCCATCTCTTACAAAAGGTTGCTCTGCTTCAACCGGTTCGTTGCGTTCTTCTATAACTTGAGTTTCTGAAACTTCTGCAGCAGAATTTGCCTCAGCATGCTCAAAACTCATTTCCTGTGGAGTTTGCCTTTGCTCGTCAATTGCATCTGCGTCTTCTTCTTGAGCTACCTGCACTTTTGCCAGAATACCCGTTACTTCATATTTAATATGGTCTAGCAAGCTAGTAAACATATCAAATGATTCACGTTTATATTCTTGCTTTGGATCCTTTTGAGCATAGCCTCTAAAATGAATTCCCTGACGTAATGAATCCATCGATGCTAAATGCTCTTTCCAGCTATTATCTAACACTTGTAGCATGACGGACTTCTCAAAATGTTGCATAACTTCAGGCGTTGATTTTTCTTTTTTATCGTTACTACTTTGTTCTAAAGCATCAACGACAAAATTTCTTAAATCTTGCTCTTGGAAAGAAGTATCCTTATCTAACTTACCCTGAAGCTTAAGCTCTAAAAGATATTCTTCAGAAAGGTGAGCTTCAAGTCCTCGAATATCCCATTGCTCTTCCATGGTTTTAGCAGGAATATATTTTGTGATAACATCATTCAGAACATCTTTGCGGATGTTACTGATCATTTCGCTAATACTATCAGCTGCCATTAACTCATTTCGATGCTCATAGATCACTTTTCTTTGATCATTGGCAACGTCGTCATAGGCTAGTATTTCTTTACGCACATCAAAATTTCTACCTTCTACTTTGGTTTGTGCATTTTCAATTGCTCTTGTTACCCAAGGATGTTCAATTGCTTCACCTTCTTCCATTCCTAAAGATTTCATTAATTTTGAAACCCGTTCAGAAGCAAAGATACGCATTAAGTCGTCTTCTAAAGACAAATAAAACCGCGTTGAACCAGGGTCACCTTGGCGACCTGAACGACCTCTTAGCTGATTATCTATTCGGCGTGACTCATGCCTTTCAGAGCCGATAACATGCAATCCACCACTTTCTAATACCTTTTGATGTCTACCCAGCCATGCTCCACGAATTTTTTCTTTCTCTGATGTTGCAGCTTCTTCACCCAATACTTTTAGTTCAGCTTCGAGGTTTCCACCCAAGACAATATCAGTACCACGTCCAGCCATATTAGTTGCGATTGTCACTTGACCAGGCATGCCCGCATTTTCTACAATATGCGCTTCTCGCTCATGCTGTTTGGCATTCAAAACTTCATGCTCAATATTTTGCTGTTTTAAAAGTTGTGAGATAATCTCGGAATTTTCAATCGAGGTCGTTCCAACTAAAACAGGTTGTCTGCGTTGTACACAATCCTTAATATCTTCTACAACTGAAAGATACTTTTCTTGCTTTGTCAGATAAATTAAGTCACCTTTATCATCCCGCACCATCTCTCGATGAGTTGGAATAACCACGACTTCCAATCCATAAATTTTATTTAATTCAAATGCCTCAGTATCAGCGGTTCCTGTCATACCTGACAGTTTTTCATATAAACGAAAGTAGTTTTGAAAAGTAATAGATGCCAACGTCTGGTTTTCATTTTGAACCTTTACATCTTCTTTTGCTTCTACTGCTTGATGCAGACCATCCGACCACCTTCTGCCGCTCATCATTCTGCCAGTAAATTCATCAACTATGATGACTTCATTATTTCTAACCACATAATCGACATCTTTCTGAAACAGTGCATGTGCTCGTAAGGATGCGTTTAAGTAATGCATCAGTCGAATATTAGCTGCATCATAAAGGGTTGCTCCCTCTTCCATTAAACCGTGCTCAACCATAAGCTGCTCAATATGCTCATGTCCTTGTTCAGTTAAATGAATCTGTTTGCTTTTTTCATCAACCAAATAATCCCCTGGCATTCTTTCTTGTTCATCTTTATCCTCAACAATTTCCTGTGCACTCAAAAATGGCACAACTTTATTAACTTTAAGATAAACTTCTGTCCCTTCCTCCGTTGGACCAGAGATAATTAATGGTGTTCTGGCTTCATCAATCAAAATCGAATCGACTTCATCAATAATGGCAAAATTTAATTCACGCTGAACTTTTTGCTCCAGACTGAATGCCATATTATCTCGTAAATAGTCAAAGCCAAATTCATTATTAGTTCCATAGGTAATATCAGCTGCGTAAGCCTCTTTACGTTGAGGGTGGTCTAAATCACTAACAATTACACCAACTGTCAAACCTAAAAATGAATAAAGTTTCCCCATCCATGCAGCATCCCTTGCTGCTAAATAATCATTCACTGTAATAATATGTACGCCATTACCTGGTAAAGCATTCAAATAAGCTGCTAGAGTTGCCATCAGGGTTTTTCCTTCCCCTGTCTTCATTTCAGCAATTTTGCCATCATTCAGGATCATGCCACCAATCATTTGTACGTCATAATGTTCCATTCCAAAGACACGGGATGAGCCTTCTTTGACCAACGCAAAAGCTTCTGGAATTAACACATCCAGTTTTGCGCCCTGTTCAAGACGATGCCGAAACTCCTGTGTTTTTGCCTTTAATTTATCATCTGACAGGTTTTTAAATTTTGCTGCTAAAGCATTAATCTTATCAACTAATACTCGCTTTTTCTTAACGTTCCTATCATTACGACTTCCAACTATTACTTTGACCAGCTTACCCAGCATGCTTTTTTCCGGTGAAATTTAGTAAAAAAATTGATTCAAAAACTCATTATTATATACTGCATAAAGACATTGATACCAGAGATACTTCGCTTGTTTACTAATACAGATTTTATGATATGTTTATTTTTATCAACAGCAAGTCTTGGAACGAGCGCATAGACAGCTACACATCAATTTAGAAGAAATCTAAAAGTAAAAATTAACCAACAGAAATCTCACCTAGTTTGCGCAGAGTAATGACAATAAAAAACCCCAAGGTATAGAAATTTCATTCTTTGACTTAGAGTTTTTTAAAATTTACACTTTTGTTTCAGAAAAATAGACTACAGATTGTGATACCCAGTTTCTTCGTGCAAAACGATATCCCTTCCGACAACTTCCTCTTCTTCAGTTACACGCAAACCAATCAATAAACCAATGATTTTCAAAATAATATAACTAAAAGCTTCACTCCAACCTATAGTAACTACAATTATTAAGGCCTGAACTCCAACTCGATCAGCTATTGACACCCCTACAGACCAGGCAAAGTCATAAACAATACTAATGCTGTTGATGTTAATACCTAGGTGGTA
>CAZHUE010000033.1:14238-19670 GCA_964535875.1 uncultured Methylomarinum sp. | reverse complement strand
CTTGTGTAGAGTTTAAAGAGCGAGAAGCTGAACAGGATTATGTTGTAAAAGAGAGAAGTTGGATAGAAATCTTTGTAACCTGGTGGAATAGTTTATTTGATTAGAGGGTTGAAACTGAGCAGGTATGAAATTAGTTAGTAAATACTAGCTCTGGTCTTCTAAGTAAGTTGTTCCAGTAGCACTTTATTTTAACGTCCTACTCAATAATTTATTTGTTGTAGTGACCGTTCATAGCTTGCTATGTGCTGTCACTATGCTTAGATATACTTTGCGCGGTCACGGATGCGGATTTTATAGCGAGTTGATTTTTGTCGATAGCAAGGCGCTGAAATGGGCGCATAGCTGGCTACGCAACCTTTTCAGCAACGCAGTCTATCGGCAAAAACCAACCGATAGAAAACCGCATCCGTAACCGTGCGAAGTATAGTACCCCTATATTTTTATATTTATCGCCGATTAAATAAAAGTTGCCTTAGTTATTCAGTTTAACTCTATGCCCCTCCCAATACATAACGTCGTTAAAAATCTTGTTAATAGCATAACCTGCTATTAACTGCGATCTTAGCCTGGCTCTCAAACCATTTTAAGCGCATAACTGTTCAGCCAGAACTTAATAGATGTGTCCTGTAGTAAAACTTAGCTTTTAACTGGTTTTTAGGGTAATTTGAATATCAAATTAACACAGTATTTATCTTTTTTCTTCTGAAATAATCAACTCAATGGCTTATAATACAGGGTTTTCCTGTTGTATTCTATTTGGGGCTAGGCACCTAAAAAATAAATGCAAATAATAATTGTTATAGTTAACTATAAGACTGCTGATTTATTATTACAGTGTCTTGAATCCCTTAGAAAATATATATCAACTAATAATGTTAAAATTGTTATTTCTGATAATAACTCCCCTGATGACTCTGTTAATGTTATTAATAACTATATAACTAAGGAAAAATTGGGTAAAAATATAAAACTTTTGATTCTTCCAAAAAATGGAGGGTTTTCCTATGGAAATAATGAAGCTATAAAATATAGCTTAATAAACTATCCTAAAAGTAATATATTTTGGTTATTAAACCCTGATACTATTGTAAATAGTTGTCCTATAGAGCTTATTGAGGCGTATTTTAAAAATGGTTATAAAATAGGTATTGTTGGCACAAAACAGACAAGTATGAGTACAGGAGTTCCTGTTAGCTCTGCTTTCAATATGTTCACTCCATTTGGTGAGCTTTTATTAGGCGCTAGGTCTGGGCCTTTATTTAGGTTATTTCCTAAACACATGGTACCTTTTTCTTCACCTGATAAAGCCCAGCAATGTGATTGGGTTTCAGGTGCTAGTTTTTTTGTTAGCAAATCATTAATTGATGAAATTGGATTGATGGATGAAAATTTTTTTCTTTATTTTGAAGAAGTTGATTTTTGTTTTCGAGCTAATAAAAATCAATGGCAAGTTTGGTATGAACCAGCAGTGAGTATTGCTCACAAGGATGAATCGTCAACCGGAGTGGGGCTAGCTGCTTCTCGTAGACCACATTTTTGGTATGATTCGAGGCGGTATTTTTATCGTAAGCATTACGGGTTGTTTGGATTGTTAGTTGCCGATGTAGGCTGGTTTATAGGACGATTGACTTTATTAGCAAGGCATTTTTTAAATTTAAAATCGGATATTTCTAATGATCCAAAGTATTTTATGCAGGACTTATTATTGGGTGATTTAAAAGCTTTATTTACTAATCGTTGGAAAAACAAGAATGAAACGCGACTCTAGACCTTTAATTTCGATAGTTGTAATCGGTTTAAATGAGGGAAATTTGTTAGAAGAGTCTTTGTCTGCAATTTTGAATTCAAAACTGCAGACTTGTGAGATTGAAATTTTATATGTTGATAGTGGTTCAACTGATAGAAGCTTTGAAATTGCACAGTCAATGCCTCAAGTTAAAGCTCTTAAACTAAATAGTTCTTCTCCATCAGCAGCGAAGGCAAGAAATTTTGGTGCAAAAATAGCTAAGGGTGACTTTATCCAATTTGTGGATGGAGATAGTATTTTGTATGAAATGTGGTTGCAAACAGCATATGCTCATCTTTGTAACAATACCAAGGTTGCTTGTGTTTTTGGAGAATTAATAGAAAGCCATCCAGAAGCAAATCTTTACACTAAGCTTTGTATGTATGATTGGTATATTCCGCCTGGTGAATATCGTTTATGTGGGGGAAATGCTTTTTGGAGAAAAAGTTTTTTGGATGATGTGGGTTTTTTTGATGAAACGTTGTTTGCGGGTGAAGAACCGGATTTATGCTATCGTGTTCGACAGAGTGGTGGACGAATTTTTTGTTTAGATGCTCCTATGGTTAAGCATGACCTGGAAATGAATACTTTTCAGCAGTATTGGAAAAGGGGAGTAACTAGTGGCAAAGCATATGCAGCGGTAGGGTTACGTTATCGACATACCAAAGAAAAGCTGTGGTTTAAAGAAATGCTAAGAAATATTATTGAACCAATGATGTGGTTGATTATTTTTAGCCTTGTTAGCTATATATTTTCAGTGGAGTTTGGATTAATAGTCCTATGTCTTATCTTTTTGCTGAGAGCTTTTATAATTGCTATAAAAAACCTTAAGAGAATACCAAAGTTAATTGATGGTCTTTTATATGGGCTTCATCTACAGTTTGTACGAATTCCCACTTTTTTTGGGGAGTTGAAGTTTTTAATAAATAGTTAATCTAAAAGGTTTTTTATAATGTCAGGTATAGTCGGGTATTTTGATCCACAACAGCAACTACCTAAAGCTTCATTGAATTTAATGCGCAATGCTTTAAATCCAATTCACAAGAATGACAGAATTGTTCTTGACGAAGATTGGGCAGCCGTCTCTGTATCAAACTTCAATAAATTATCTTCGGTGATTAATCAAAGTGACTATTCTTTGGCACTGCTTGGAGAAATTGAAACAAAAGAAGAGGTAAAGAGTAAATATAAGGCACTGTTCAATTTGGAAGAAAAAGCATTATCTAAAATGTATGGGAGTTTTCTTGCTATAAGAATTAATAAACAGAGAAAGCAATTGCATTTGATAACAGATCATTTTGGAGGTTATCCTTGTTATATTGCAAGGTATAAAAATGCTACTTTATTTGCAACACAATTAAAATCTATCTTAAGTGTTTTACCTTCCGTTTCACTGGATAAAAATTCTATTGCGATGATGCTTTCTATCGGTGAAGTTGTTGGTAACCGAACTTTAGTTAACGAGGTAACAACACTGCCGGCTGCAAGTATAACTTGTATTGAAGCTGATAAAGAAACTACCCAGTCCATCTATTGGTATTATCTACATGAACAAAACTTTTCTGCTAACAGAGAAAATTTGATTGATGAGGTGGGGGTTGCTTTAACGAAATCTGTAGAGCGACAAACCCAATCATATTCTCACGCATGCATCCCGTTGAGTGGAGGATTAGATTCTCGCTTTCTGCTTGGTTTGGCAAATCAACAGGGTTTGGGTATTGATGCATATACTTGGGGTACACCAGATTGTCGTGATTTAAGATATGCAAAACAAGTGACAGAAATTACTAATATTCCACATCAGACCTATACTTTTGATTCCAATTATTTAAAACTATTAGCTAATGAAGGTCTATGGTTAACAGAAGGTCATGCTCCTGTTACCAATTTTCATGTATTGCCATATATTAATGAAGTTAACAAAAATGGCCAGAATGTTCTTTTGGATGGTTTTGCTGGCGATGTAACTTTGGGTGGGAACTTTATAAGTAGGCAATGGTTAAATAATTCAAATTTTGATGATGCCAGTCAGCATTTATGGCAATGGCGCCATGATGGTTTTGCTCCTTTTTCACTAAAAACTAGTCTGGGTGAGTTTCATCAATTATCCAAAAGTGAATTTTCAAGCATGAATCAGAAGTACGATGGTGAAACGAGCATGGATAAGAGTATGGCGTTTTTACTTGATAACAGAATACGCCGAATTACAGCGTGTGGTACAGAGATTTTCCGCTCTAAAGTTATTGTTAAACAACCGTTTATGGATATTGATGTTATTAATGCTGTTCGTCAAATTCCACATAAATGGAGAATTAGACATCGGTTTTATGTCGATGTAATGAATAAATTTACGCCTGATGTTGCTTCTGCTCCATGGCAACGGACTGCACTTCCAGTTTCTTTTCCTTATTGGTTATCTTATTGCTCACTGGCTGTTCAGCGAGGAGTTTCCAAAATAGAGCCACTTTCTCATCTTTTAGCTGGTAAAGATCCAAGTCAATTTGATGTATGGTTTAGAGAGTCTTTAAAATCATATACAGAAGAAATTCTTTTTTCGGATAAAACAATAGATCGAAAGGTTTTACCTATGGATGCTTTAAAAGAAGCTTGGGCTTTACATCAAGAGGGGAAGATCAATGCTAGTAGTTTTATAGGAAGTGCTCTTACCATTGAACTATTTGCTAGACTTTTCATAGATGATTTAGACTCATCGATTAAAAAATATTCAAAATAGCCACCTTATTGTGAAAAAAACAATTGTTACTGTTTTAAATTCTATTTCTATCTTCTTCTCACAAGTAATTAGACTTTTTAATCCACTTTTATTAAAAACATTTCGATTGTGGCATTTAACTCTAATGAGAAGTAAAGTCTCTGGTAGTCTTCCAAACTCAACTCAATTGGATGGTTATATCGATGTTATTGGCACAGGAAAAGTGGAGTTTGGAGAGTATTGCCGGATTGGGAGCAATGTAGTCATTGAAACTCAAGAGAATGGAATTATCAAGCTGGGTAATAATGTTAGAATTAACCAAGGTTCAGTGCTTGTCGCTTATGAAGCAATTACAATTGGAAATGATAGTTTAATTGGCGAATATTGCAGTATTCGTGATTCAAATCATGGTATTAAACTGAATCATTTAATAAGGACACAGCCGCATGACCATTCGCCAATTGTTATTAAAAATAATTGTTGGGTTGCAAGAGGTGTAACTGTTCTTAAGGGCGCTTATTTGGATGATGGTTGTGTTGTAGGGGCGAATAGCGTTGTGACAGGAAAAATAAATAAAAATGAAATTGCCGTTGGAGTGCCAGCTAAAGTAATTAAATTAAGAAGTTGATTCTACCTATCAAAGAAAGGTAGGGGGTTGGAATTAGTAATCTGTCTATTAATTTAGGAATTTTACCTAATTGATGTTTTTTAAATATAAAATGGAGCATTAATGAAGTTAGCTATTCTTGGATGTGGTTATGTAGCAAATATGTACAGACTCACATTGCCAATGCATCCAGAGCTGGAATTAGTGGGTATATTTGATAAAGAAAGGTCTCGTTCTGAAAACATGGCCCGGCTAACAGAGTCGAAATGTTATTCAGATTTAGACGACTTGCTGAATGATAACTCTGTCGAACTTGTGCTTAATTT
>CAZHUE010000033.1:0-14228 GCA_964535875.1 uncultured Methylomarinum sp. | reverse complement strand
GCACATTACGAAACGACTCGAGCATGTCTGGATGCCGGCAAACATGTCTATACTGAAAAACCTTTGGCGATGGATTTAGGAGATGCTCAAGCATTAGTTGAACTTGCAAAAAAACATGGGTTAATGCTGAGTTCTGCACCATGTACGTTGATGAATGAGGTTGCTCAAACGCTTTGGAAAGCAGTGAATGATAAGGCAGTGGGTGACGTAAGGTTAGTATACGCCGAGATGGAAGATGGAATGGTTACTCATGCCCCCGTTAGTACATGGATAAATGAGGCGGGTACAGCGTGGCCCGCTGTTAATGAATTTGAGACTGGCTGTACTACAGAACATGCCGGTTATGTGATGTCATGGTTGGTTGCTATTTTTGGTCCGGCAGTGAGGGTCACAGCCTTTTCAGATATACTTGTCAAAAATAAAATAGCGGGTCAGATTATTGCACCAACTGATGATTTTTCTGTTGCCTGTATTAAATTTGCAAATGGTGTCGTTGTACGAATGACGAATGGTATTTATGCTGAACACGATCATCAATTACGAATTTTTGGTGACCAAGGTGTATTAAGTGTTAAGGATCCAAGGAGCGACGATTCTTCTATAGGGCTACAAAAATACCACACAATTAGAAGAAAACGTTTTTTATCGCCTTTATCAAAAAAACTAAAGCTCTGTTCCTCGCCTGGGCAGAAAAAAATTACTAAATACCGTGGTTCACAAACAAGAGACTTCTGTAGAGCAATTGCAGATATGGCCATCGCAAAAAAAGAGGGGAGAGATCCTTATCTAGGTGCAGAATTCTCTTTGCATATCACTGAATTAACTTTAGCTTGTCAATTTGCTAGTGATTTAGCTAAACAAGGAAAAATGCCTTATAAAATGACAACGACTTTTGAAACTATGGAGCCACTTGTATGGGCAAAGTAATGATAATTACGGGCGCCTCGGGTTATTTGGGGCAGAAAATAGTTTTGAAGGCTCATCAAAAGGGGCATAAAATTAAGGTTGTTATACGACCAGGACGAGATATTTCAAATATGCCCTGGGTCGATCTGGATAATATTGAGGTTTTTGAAATTGATTTAGCATCAGATACAGCTGAAACGTCATTGCTTAAAATGATGTCATCTCAAGAGTCTAAAGAGAGCAGTGTAATTCATGCTTCTGCTATTATGACAGGTAACGATTCGGATCATAATACTCAAACAATTAGGCCGACAGAACGCATTGTTCAAATAATGATTGAAACAGGGCTTAAACGCTTGGTTTTAGTTAGTTCTATGAGTGTCTATGGTTATTCGGCGCAGCCTGTTAATAGTCAATTAGATGAAACAACCCCGATTGAAATTTACCAAAAACAACGAGACTCGTATTGTAGAGCAAAAATAACTCAAGAAATGATAGGGCTTAAAGCTGCCCAAAAAAATGACCTGATTGTTACCGCATTAAGAGTAGGTGCGATTATTGGGCCTGGGCGATTATTGACTTCACGCTTAGGGATTGTTAAGAGGAAGTTTGCATTGCAGCTAGGACGAGATGCTAGATTACCTATTTCTTTTGTAGATCACTGTGCAGAAGCCATGGTCTTAGCGGCAGAAAAAAGCATCATCATAAGCGATGTCTATATTGAGCCAAATGAAACAAAAAAAAAGGGAGCATTTGAAGCGATCAACGTTTTTGAAGACGAGTTACCTACACAGCAACAATATATCTCGCTGTTAAAAAAGCATACTGATATTTGGCCTGCTCTCTCCTTTGTCCTTCCGTGGTCTTTAATAAAAAGAGTAACTTTAGGTATTGGGGTGATTACTACCTTCTGGCCTGGTTTACTGAAAATATTGCCAAGGGTGCTTAAAGAAGCAAGTATACATGCTCGTATAAAACCTCTGAGATATAATAACTCTCGACTGCATGATCGACTAGGCTGGTCTTCTACTTTAAGTAGTGAAGAAATCATTAAATTATCAAAGATGAAATAAGCCTTAACTTTATTAAGCTATCCCATTCTTACGAATTTCAATTTCTAACTGTAAAAAATGAATATTTGTTACCTTGCACCTCAGCTTACTGCTTTGGAGTCAACTTTTGTCTATGAAGAATTGTTGGCTCTTGAAAACAGAGGGCTGACTGTTATACCCACCTCAGTGAGAAGAGCAGAAAAAAATTTCGTTGGATATGATGATCTTCTACAAAGAACACAATTTCTTTATGATGAAAATCCAGTTAAAACATTATTATATTCTTTAGGTGCTTTTTTTAAAATGGGCCGTCGACAAAAGAGTAGTGTGCGTTTATTAATGTCTGATATGTTTTTTCTTGGGCTACTTAATAAGAGTAGTTTGAAACTTTTATTTCAATATGTTGTAGCTTGTAGGCTTGCAGAAATATTAATTAAAAATCAATGTAAGCACTTACACGTACATTTTGCTCATACTGCGACTCAAATTGCAATGTATGCTTCTGCTATGTCAGCTGTACCATTTACAGTAATGGCGCATGCAAACGATATTTTTGAGCGCGGTTTACTGTTGGATCGAAAAGCACAACGTGCTGTTAAATTGTTAACAATTTCTGAATATAATAGAAACTATCTTATTTCACGGAATGTATCAGAAGATAAACTTGCTGTTGTTAGATGCGGAGTAAGCTTTCATATTTCTGACGAAAGACGACAGTTTATAAAAAAGGATTGCTATCGAATTGGAACTTTAGCTCGATTAGTTGAAAAAAAAGGCATCGATAATTTAATTCAAGCAGTTGGTGAGATTAGAAATAGTGATACTAAAATTGAACTTTGTATTGCTGGAGATGGACCTTTACTTAAAACATTAGAAAAGCAAACTGAGGAACTGGGGCTTGAAGATGTTATTTCTTTTGAAGCTGCTTTAGATCATAAAGACGTTTCTGCATGGATGAAAAAGCTGGATGTTTTTGTTTTAGCATGCAAAAAAGATTCAAATGGAGATATGGACGGAATTCCTGTGGTGTTGATGGAAGCAATGTCACAATCAATTCCAGTTATATCCACTAAATTATCGGGTATCCCGGAATTGATAATAGATGGAGAAACAGGGCTTTTATCTGAGCCAGCAGACCCTGCTGATCTTGCTGATAAGATCAAACAATTAATCAAGTCACCTGGTTTATGTGAAAAGTTAGTGGCTAATGCAAAAAAACATGTCGTTGAAGAGTTCGGTCAAGCAGTCAATATTGATCGTTTGCTACAATATTTTGCATTAGAGGAAATATAGGTTTATTTAGAAATGAAAGTAGTGGTTAGTCTATAGGAGTTTTGTTAAAAGTATGAACAGTAAATACGTAGTGATTTCTCCATGCAGAAATGAAATTGAATACATGGTACAAACACTTGATTCAATGGTAAATCAAACGGTAACACCAAACAAATGGATCATTGTTGATGATGGGTCAACTGATGGAACATCAGAAATACTTGCTGAATACGCTAAAAATAATGAATGGATTGAAATTATTACATGTCAAGATAGAGGGCATCGTTCTGTTGGGCCAGGTGTTATTGATACCTTTTATGCAGGCTATTCTTCTATCAATCCAGATGACTATGATTACCTCTGTAAACTTGATTTGGATTTAAAACTACCAGAAAAATATTTTGAAATATTAGTAGATCGGATGGAAAAAAATCCTCGAATAGGAACATGCAGCGGAAAGTCATATATAAAAGAAAATGGAAATTTGATTAGCGAAAGAAAAGGGGATGATACTTCTCTTGGGATGACAAAGTTTTATAGAGTTGCTTGTTTTAAAGAAATAGGTGGTTTTGTTCGTGAGGTTATGTGGGATGGAATTGATAATCATCGCTGCAGAATGTTAGGCTGGATTGCTTGTAGTTGGGATGAACCCGATTTAAGATTTGTCCATTTAAGACCAATGGGAACAAGTCAACAAGGCGTTTATACAGGTAGAATAAGGCATGGTTTTGGGCAATATTTTATGGGGACTGGTTTTTTATTTATATTTGCTAGTGCGTTAAGCAGGGTAAACGAAAAACCTTACGTCCTTGGTAGTCTTGCTATGATTTGGGGATGGTTAAAAAGTGCATTATTAAGAAAGGAGCAGTATGGAGATAAAGACTTTAGAACGTTTTTAAGAAAATATCAGTGGAGAGTGTTAATGGTTGGGAAAACGAAAGCTATTGATGAAATCAATAAGATGCACGAATTATCATGAAAAATAATTCAAAGTGTAAGGTAAGTATATATCTTGAGTCTGTTTTAAAGTATAGTGCAAGGCCGATATAAATTCATAGGATAAAGAAGATTTTATATGACACTTGTACATTAAATTACATAAAGAACCTAAGCTATTTTTAAACTGAATTTATGACTAAAGTAACTGTATGGACAATGGGGTGGCTGAATTGGTCACTACTTATTATCGCAACAGTATTTCTCCTGATTACATATTGGGGTGGGATCAGTGAGCTGATTGTCAGGTGGGATAAACAGGAAGAATATAGTCATGGCTATATGTTACCTTTTATTACCCTTTACTTTATCTGGTTAAAAAAAGATCAAATAAGACAGAGCGAATTTTCCAGTTCATGGTTAAGTCTACTTATTGTCATCCCTGCATTAGCTATTTTTTTAGTAGGGGAGGTGAGTGCTCTTTTCGTATTAATTCAATATTCACTTGTCGCTGTTTTGTTTGGGATCGCTTTATCTATAATGGGGTGGCCTGAAGTAAAGCCCGTATTAATTCCCTTATTGTTATTAGTTTTTGCTATTCCTCTTCCTTATTTTCTGGAAGCTTCTTTATCTGCCCATTTACAATTGTTGTCTTCGCAGTTAGGCGTAGCTTTTATTCGCTTGTGTGATATTCCAGTTTATCTGGAAGGTAATGTTATAGATTTAGGTGCGTATAAACTTCAAGTTGTAGAAGCTTGTAGTGGCTTGCGGTATCTATTTCCACTGATGAGCTTAGGCTTTATTTGTGCCTATATGTTTGATACTGCATTGTGGAAAAGAGTTGTGGTTTTTTTATCAACAATTCCTATTACATTATTGATGAACAGTTTTCGTATTGGGGTGATAGGTGTTTTAGTCGATACTTGGGGTATCTCTATGGCAGAAGGTTTTTTACATGATTTTGAAGGCTGGGTAGTCTTTATGGCATGTATGGGCATTTTATTTATAGAAATGTTTATCCTGCTTAAAATTGGAAAGAAAGATTCAAGACCGTTATCAGAAGTATTTGGACTCGTTTATACCGATGAGCTAATAGACTTTGATGAGAGTCGTGAAAGAAAAGTTTCTTATCCATTTATCACTATAATTTTTCTAATAATCATTTCTTTTATTCTCGTCGGGTCAATTGATACTCGAAAGGAAATAATCCCTAAGCGGAAGTCATTTACCGAATTCCCGGTTCAGTTGGGTGAGTGGACTGGTGTTCAGCGCTCACTTGATACTGATGTAATAAATACTCTCCAAGTTTCTGATTACATTATGTCAGACTATTTGAAGCAAGACTCAAAGCCTGTTAATTTCTATGTGGCTTATTACGAGTCTCAACGTAAAGGGGTTTCTCCTCATTCACCTAAAGTTTGTATTCCTGGAGGAGGTTGGCAAATATCTGATATTAGGCGTATTGAACTAACTGATTTTCCAGTGAACAGAATTATTATTAAAAAAGGGCAAAGTGTGCAACTAGTCTACTACTGGTTTCAGCAACGAGGGCGCCTTATTGCAAACGAATATCTTATGAAATGGTTTTTATTTAAAGATGCTTTACTCTTAAACCGTACAGATGGTGCGATGGTGCGTTTGACTACAATTGTCAGTCCGTCAGAAACAATGGCCGATGCCGATAAGAGATTAGCTGGTTTTGCTCAGTATCTATTGCCTGTTCTACCCGAATATATCCCTGAATAAATAAGGATTTTGAATGAGAAATAAAAATAAATTGTTCTTTTTAGCATGTGCTTTTATTCTACAAGGTTGTAGTGATCCATCTGAGCGTTCGCAAGAGTATTTATCCAGTGCAAAGTCATATTATGAGAAAGGGAATTATGACAAAGCAAAGCTTGAATTAAAAAATGCTATACAAATTAATAAAAAACTATCAGAAGCTTATTTTTATTTGGCATTAGTGAGTGAAAAAGAGCAAAACTGGAAAGAAATGTATAACAGTCTTGCTCAAACTTTAAAACTGGATCCAGAAAACCATGAGGCAAGATTGAAACTGGCAAAACTTTATTTGTTAGGGGGTAATGTTGACCAAGCGGCTTTAGAAGTTAAGTTGTTAAGTGAGAAAAAAGCGGATGACCCAGATGTTATTGCTCTAAACGGTGCTGTTTTATTAAAGCAGGGAGATACAATCTCTGCTTTAGCAGAAGCTAGAAAGGCATTGGCTATAGACTCAAGTCACTTAGATGCGGTTGGGCTGGCTGTTGGTGTTTATTTAGCGGAAGAAGACTATGCTGCTGCTGAAAAACAAGTCAATCAATCATTAGCAAATAAACCAAATGAATTAGCACTACTCCTTATGAAACTACAAATTCATATGAAGAGTAAAAATGCGCAACTTGTTGAACAAGCTTATCTGGAAATAACAAAAATATTTCCTGAAAAACTTGATTATTCTTTTGCATTAGCCAAGTTTTATGTGGGTACTAATCAAGATTCAAAGGCATTAAGTTTGCTTCAAAGCGTAGTAGATAACAATAAAGACAAATTAAAGCCAAAATTAGTCCTGGTAGATTTTTTATTACAAAAAAATATTGAGCTTGCTGAACCTGCAATTAAAAAATTTATTGAAACAAATCCTTCAGAACCTGACTTGTACTTTAAGCTTGCTAATCTTTATATTTTACAGAACAGGAATGATGAAGCAAAAGAGCCGTTGAACTGGATTGTTGAGAATAATGGTAATGATAGAAAAGGGATAAAAGCAAATTCAATTTTGGCAAAATTAGCGATAAAAGAAGGTGACAATACATTAGCAACAAATATCGTTGAAGAAATATTGGCTGTGGATGGTAGAAATTATGACGCTTTGTTATTAAAAGCCCGGATCAGTATGATTAATGGCTCTCATGATGAGGCAATCACTGATTTACGTGGGATTTTAAGGGATTATGCTAAATCTGATGAGGCGATGGTATTGCTGGGTCAAGCCTTTCTGATGAAAGAGTCGCCCGAATTAGCAATAGAAAATTTCAGAAATGCACTTGAGCTAAATCCAGGAAATTTTTATGCAGTATTACCTATTGTATCCAGTATGATTGAAAGTGAGGATATTGGAAGAGCAGAGGGACTACTTCAAAATGCACTTAAAATAAACCCTAATCATGAAGGAGCTCTTCAAGCTCTTGCTCAGGTACGATTATTAAAACAAGATTGGGCCGGTACGCAAGAAGTTGCAGATTTAATTGCAACAAAACCAAATGGCCAAGGGTTTTCAAGTTATTTGGGCGGTAAAATTTCACAAGGTCAAGGATTTTATAAGGAAGCAATTGAAAAATACAAGTTAGCCTTGCTGGAGATACCCAAACTTTCTGATGCAATGAAAAGTATGCTCGTTAGTTCTGAAGCTCTAGGCGAAAGAACGGCAATGAAGGCTTATCTTGAGCAGTTTATGACCAAAAACCCTGATATAGCTTATCCGATAATATATAAAAGCGAGTTGCATGGTTTAGATAAAGATTGGGATAAAGCGATAGAAAGTTTAAATAAAGGCATTGCTCAATGGCCAAAAGAATATCGGTTTTACGAAACATTGGCCAGGATTTATCATGAAAAGGGTGAAACTGAAAATGCAATTAATACTTATAAATCCGGATTGGAAATAATACCCAATAATGTGCAATTAAGTATGTTATTAGCTGGTGTGTATGAAAGGGAAAAAGATTTTGATAATGCGATTAAAATTTATCAGGCCATAATAGATGAACAGCCAACGGTTGATGTTGCAGTTAATAATTTGGTTTCTATCTTGTTAGATCATTATCCGGATAAAGAGAGTTTAGAACGAGCGGTGAGTTTAAGTGAGCGCTTTAAAGGGTCTAAGCAACCTTATTATTTAGACACTTATGGATGGTCTTTGTTTAAAAATGGAAGTATAGAAAAAGCAGTAGAAGTTTTACAACAGGTCGTTACAAAAGCACCAGAAGTTCCTGTATTCAAATATCATTTGGCTAATGCTCTCCATGAATCAGATAGAAATTCAGAAGCAATCATACTATTAGAGGAAGCGATAGAATTAGGTATAAACCAAAATGGACAATTTGCCGAAAAAGATAAAGCAAAACTATTGTTAAAGACGATTAAAGATGAGGAAGTGGCTATTGGAATGCCACAGTAATAAGTATCATAATTAAGGATAAAAAGTCTTAGAACCTGTTCAAGATTTACTGTGTCACTACCAGTTACGTTTGGGAGGAGCTAGAAACCCTCATTTACTTCGAGTAAAATTTGGTGGCATCGATACCAACAGGTGAGCATGATTCTTTTAAAATACGAAACCTGTACTTTGGAATCCATACTATATGGTATTTACAGCACCAAATAACATGTGATAATCTTTTAAATCTACTCATGATATCTCTTGTTTATGTTATGGGGATAACACTACAAGAGGTATCATGAATAGACCAACAGGGCAAACGGCATAGCCATCTGTCCAAGCCACCGCCTAAGGCGGTGGATATACAAAACTGATTATATTTAAAAGTGCAGTTACACAGAATTATCTATAGTCTCCCGTCCTTATTTCTCCTGTTGAATACTCCTACTTAATATATTAATGGCTTCCGACATATCATTAACTTTTCGTACAATAGCTAAATCAAGATCAATCTTTTTATCCATAGAGGCAACCACGGGCATAAAGGTGGTTTCAATAATATTTGCCAGTTGTGCTATTGATTCTTCAATAACCGCAGAAGGCTGATTAACAATATTTACGCCCATTTCTTTATTGCTGATCGAGTCATGCATTGCTTGTAATTGATTACTTATTGCTGTCATCGGTTGTGTCAGTTCAGCATCTGAACTGATGGCTTGGTGGATTGATTCTAAATGCTGAGTCACATAGCTTAATTGTGAGGCGACTTTGGTGGCCGCATCGGCATCATCACCCCCCATACTTTTACTGCGCTGAAAATCTGTGACAATAGTGTTCCAGCGTTGCTGTTCATCTTCTGTACTATTACCACGCAATTGCGCCAGTTTTAGCAGATTATGTTCTGCACCTGTGGTGAGCAACTGTGCCTCGCCCTGATAATGGTCACTCAACATTTGCATCAGTTCCTTATCATTCATGACCGCTGAGACTTTTTCACTCATTTTATTCATATTACGGTAACTGCCTTGTAACTTGAATGGCGGTTCAGAACGATATGCGTCATCTTGGGCTGCTGAGCTGATGTATTGCTGATTAACCTTTAATACCAGTTCCTGCACTATAAATAATTTGCGGAAAACGGCCAGTATTTCGTTTAATTCGGCTCCGCTGTATTGATGCCTTAAATCGGTAGAGGCGATATTGGCACCTTTTGCCATTTCGATGATTTTGTAGATATCTTCTATTTCGCGGATGGCTAATGGTGCTAATACTGGGTTGGATGTTAAGCTGTTTTCGATATAACTCAGCGCAAATTGCTCATCCATACCGCCTAATATATCACCCAGATTATAAATATCTGCACGGTTTGCCAGCATATCAGGGATTTTAAATAATTCGCCCGATTCAGTGTAGGGATTGCCGGCCATTACTACGCAGAATTTTTTACCGCGCATATCGTAGGTTTTGGTAACGTTTTTCCAGATACCTTCAATACGCCGTGTGCCATCACATAGTGATATGAATTTTTGCAGAAATTCCGGGTTGGTGTGCTGAATATCATCCAGATACAGCATCACGTTATTGCCCATTTCCAGTGCCAGATTCAGTTTGTGCAACTCCTGTTTAGCCGTTGCATTCGGCGCTTGCTCCGGGTCTAATGACAGCACATCATGTCCTAGAGACGGGCAATTGATTTTCATAAAAATCAGTCCCAGCCGATTGGCTATGTACTCCATCAAGGTGGTTTTTCCGTAACCTGGGGGGGAGATCATCATCAGCAAGCCCATCAAATCAGAGCGTTTATCATCCCCAATCGTCCCCATTTGTTTGGCTAGGTTATCGCCAATAATCGGCAGATAAGCTTCATTAATTAATTTATTACGCACAAAGGAACTGAGCGGTTTTGCTTTAAATTCTTCCAGCCGCAACGCATCACGCTGTTCTGCCATAATATCCTGTCGCGTCCGGTGATAGTGATGGTAGGCAGGAATAACAACTTGCAGGTGATGCTGTAGCCGTTGCAAAAAACCATCCACTGAAAAATTAACACTGCGTTGCTGAATATTGCTGTGTTCGCCCATCAGTTTATCAACGCTCAACTCAAGGTCTGCCTGAGAACTGCGTCGATCTATCCGTTGCCCACCATTTAATAAGGCAATGGCTTCTGCAATATAATTCTCCAGATGATGCAGTTCTTTATGCTCAATCAATGCCTGTAGCCATGTATAGCTTAATTGCCAACGCTGATTTATTCTGGGTACCAACTTTTCTAAGGTGGCTTGATAATTCCGCCATGTGGTTTCATCTAAACTGCGTTTTAGCTCATCAACCAATTGCTGTGCATATTTACTGCTGATAAACTGCAAGCGTTCACGGCTTAATTCGGCGACTAAATAGCTGGCAGCCTGCTGTATTTCCAGCTCAGAAAAGCCGATAGTGTATTGTTCTAAAAATAATTGCAACGCCTGTTTAATTTCTGCTGCTAATAATAAAATGGCTTTATCACTGGTAAAGCTGGAATGCAGTTGTGCTGCTGATTGTGCGCGTGCTAGCCAGTGACTGTACTGCGATTCCAAATCAGGCATCAATTCCCGGTTTGCCCAAAAGACAGTTGCCAGTGCTCGGCTCACTGGCGAGTATCTCAATAGCTCTGCACTTTCTAAAGCAGGTATTAGGCTTTTTAAAATTAGCCCGCAATCATGGTCGTGTATGCCTTTTTCATAGCCTTCACGATAACGAGGGGCAGAAAAGTCCCTAATTAACGGCTGTAATGCATCTTCATCATTCAAAGCAGACTGTAGCTTTGTCATATCCAGGTTCTGCTGATGGTTTTCTGCAGCCTGTAAAATAAGAAAGGCTAAATATTCTGCTCGATAGACTGTTGGCGATTCAGACTCTAGTGCCATTTCCCAATAATCTTTTAGCGCATGCAGATCGGGGTGATTCAGCGGTTCAAAATAATCAGTGCCTGTGATATGTAGGTTAAGTTCGCCATCACGGGGGATAATGGTTAAATCCAGTTCCTGTGTGTTAACGCTAAATTTATGTCTTGGCCCTAGTTTAATAACATTACCGCCTTCTTCGTAAATATCTTCCTTATCTCGCAAAGAGCGCAATGCCTGTTCCTGTATGGCTTTAAACCGTGAGGCTATATCATCTGCTTTTACCGCGTTATCCAGCTCGCGTAATTTTTCGATTAATTCGCGTACCTTTAAAACAAGCGCATCAGAGGCAAAATAGGTATTCAGTTCGTCTGCTTCTGAAAAACGCTGGCAGCGTCGTTCTATATTGACTAGCATACGTTGAGCAGCATCACTTTGTGACTGAGCTTTACGCTGTCTGGCATCCAGTAATTGCTGTTTATGCTTTTCAAAAGATTCATAAATTTCTTCACGTTTAGTCATTATGTCGTTTAAAAACTGATCATAATCACTGAATTGGCTTTCCAGTTCTTCTAGCTGCACCAATAACCGTGACAGCTGTTCATCACAGCGTTCTGGCGTATTTGCCATTTCTAGTGCATTGGCAATGCTTTGTGAAAATAGTTTAAATTGCGCGCCAAATTGAGCAATGGCTTCTTCCGAACCCATATCTTTCTGTTTATGTCGGGCATTGGCTTTGCTTTGATTTAGCTGAGAATAAACTTCTGAAATAGCATCGACAATCCGTGTGCGAATAGTGGCATCACTGATTTTCAGGGTGGTCATTAATTCAGCCAGTAAATCCAGTCCTTTGGCTGTGGCTTCAATCTGTCCAATCACTGGGGTTAGTTCAGCGTTGGTTTGGGCTTTTTCCACCTGCAGATTAAAGTCTTCAATTTTTTGCTGATAAGGCTGTAGTGCATCTTCACCAGCCAGGAATGAGCCCGTTTGTTCGCTAAGTTTTTCACTGGCTTGCTGTAATGCCAAATCCAGGTCTTTTATACGTTGCAGATTAATATAGCGATAGTCTTTTATGGTCGCTAAATGTCCTCGCTGGTGACGCAGTTTATCCAGTGCGGTGACGTAATCTTCTGCTGTTTCCCAACTGTCAGGCTGAATAGAATGCAATAAGTCTGCCTGATTCTGCTCGGCTTCCTGCATGGTTTTAGTCGATTGCTGGCGGATGCTTTCAACCTTTTCAAATTCATCAATTACCAGCTCAGCGGTACTGGCTATTTCTTTAAGCGATGCATCAATTTTTAATGATTCAGAATCCTCCAGCCAATAATGTGCATCCAGCATTTTTGACGCCTGTTGACTTAGGTCTTCATATAACCGTGCTGAAACGGTTTGCTCATCAATTAAACGACCAATGCTGTACAGATCAGCAATACCACGAACTAAAGCAGCATTGCCAACTCGTCCAAAAAAGGATTGATTGGTCGGTTCTTTACTGGCAAATTCCTGGCTTTGGTAGGGCGTATTCCAAATTTGCATGGGATGTACACGAGTTGGCTCCATTTCAGCCGAAAAAATAACAATCGTCCCTTCATCAGATAAGGCGTGGCCGTGTCCATAAATAGGGTTTTGCAAGGATTGTTCAATCACATTGTAAGCAAACAGGCCGACAATTCCCTGGTCAGGCTGGTAAAACACATACAGAATATCTTCACCATTAGGCGAATTAATGCGTCGTCTGAATTTTAAACCGTCCGTTTCAGTATCGTAGGTTTTATACTCGCCTGTCTGCAAATAATAACCGCCTGGGAAAATAATTCCCTGGTCTTCAGGTAATTGCACGCAGGATTCACCCATTGCATCCAGACGCAATACCTCTTGCGTCATACTGTTAAAAATCAGAAAACGCCATTGCTGTTCGCGATAAGGCAGGATTTTAAGCAAAATTAGACTACCTACCTTGGCATAGGCAATGGTTGCATCATCCAACGATTGAGTCTGGTCTTCAACCTCTTCACGATAAATACTCAGACCATCATCAGTATTGTCTTCTACCTTAATAGTTAAATCACCGTTAATGGTTTTTACAAACACGGTATCCAGAATATTGATATGAGGGTGTCGACCATTAACGGCATCATCACGCGTGGTTTCCTGCCATTCAAAATCAAAGGCGGGGGGCAATTGAATATCACGTTCGCCACGATTATCAATATAGTCAATCTGCTGACCATCAGCTGAAATCGCCCAGCGGAAAACTCGAATATCTTCCAACCGTTCGCCAATTTGAAAGCCTGCTAATAGTTTGCCGTTTTTGGCCGTCAATTCTACCAATTGGGTTTGCTTATAGTAGCGGTACAGCTCGGCAAAATCGTTTTGGAAAGAAGTATTGGTCAGAAAACTGTTATCCAGCGATTGCTGCTCCATTTCATATTCAGTTTCGTTAGTCTTTTTTAAGCTAAATAGAGAAAATACATCTTCAATATGGGTTTCTTTTTTTAGCCCGATAAAGACGTTATAACCAAATAATAGCAAGTCTCCTACCTGTACAATATCGCGTGCTACACAATTATTTTCTGTGCGCACCCTGACACGAGCTGCCACTGCCATTTCTGAACTGCCAAATTCTGTTAGGCGCGCTTCGTTTAGCGTTTGGGTTTGCTGTTTTAGCTTTTTGCCTTGTTCTGATAAGCGCTTGCGGATGACTTCATAAGCGCCACCTTCGGCTACGGCTTGGTCAACTATATTGTTTGTTTGTTGCTCTGACATTGTATTTACCTAAAATAAACTAATATTTCCAACCTTCACATAGAGCAGGGACTTTAGTCCCTCTTGCCAACAACAGGGCTAAAGCCCTGGCTCCAATTAAATTAACATGTCTTCAAATGCCTTCATACCATTCCAATGGTTTAGGTAAAGACATAGCCGAATATTCAAGATGAATAACTCTGCGGTGCTTCGGCTTTGTTGCTTTTCTGGAAGAATGAAATAATAACGGATTCATTAAAAGTACATCACCCGCAT
>CAZHUE010000032.1:0-20599 GCA_964535875.1 uncultured Methylomarinum sp. | reverse complement strand
TAGACATTACAAATTAGCTATATAACGATAAAGCATATTTTAAAAAAATACATTGATCTTACGCAAAAACTGATCTATATTCCCCTGTATGAAAAAAACAACTATTGTTGTCATGTTGCTACTGATAAGCAATAGCTTATCAGCAAATAACATAATGTCAGAGATCAACAACATAGAGTCTCAATGGGCAAGAATTTACTATGCCCAGAATATCAGCCAAAAAAAAATAGGCTATCCTCTTCTTCTTGAAAAAATAAAGAAATTATCAGAAAAAAACCCCGAAGCGGTTGAACCCTTAATCTGGGAAGCACTCATCATTGCAACAATTGCAGAATTTGAGAGTCCTTTTACAGCACTTGACTCAATTAATACAGCCAAAAGCATACTTGAGAAAACAATACAATTAAGTCCTGATTCTTTGGATGGAGCCGCTTTTGTCATCCTTGGCACTCTATATTATTTAACACCAGGATGGCCAATTTCATTTGGCGACCAAAACAGAGCTGAATTATTACTCAAAAAAGGCTTAGAAATTAACCCAAAAAGTATTGATTCAAACTATTTTTATGGCGATTATCTTTTAACCAAAAATAAAATTGCTGAAGCACAAAAATATTTTCAACTCGCTATAAATGCGCCTAGCCGCCCTGAACAACAGTACGCAGATGAACAATTAAAAAAGGAAGCTTTTACTGCATTAACAAATACTCAGCAAAGAAAACTCGATTCTGGAAGAAATAACTTTATGTCTATATTTTCATTTTCCAGGGTAGAATCAGATTAGATCTCCTCAGGAATGAAGCAAGATCTTATATATTACTAACCCTAACTACTCGCTGTACATATCAACTTTCTCCCTATCAATCACTACTTTTCTGATAATATACAACAAGAATTTTTAAACTAATAACATCGGATAATCAATATGACATTTGTCATCACAGAAAACTGTATTAAATGTAAATTCACCGATTGCGTTGACGTGTGCCCTGTAGATTGCTTTCACGAAGGCCCCAATTTTTTAGTCATCGACCCTGATGAATGTATTGACTGTACATTATGTGAACCGGAATGCCCAGCTGAAGCAATATTTGCTGAAGATGAACTCCCCGAAGGACAGGATAAATTTATTGCTATTAACGCAGAATTGGCCGCTAATTGGCCTGTAATCACTGATGTAAAAGATGGACTAGACGATGCTGATGACTGGAATGGGAAACCTGATAAATTAGCTCTGTTAGAAAAATAACATATTCAATAAGACACTGGCTACCGTATGTTTTTAGAGCTTTTGAAAAATCAAAAAGTATAGTTCATACGGCAACTCCGTTAGTTCGTTTTTTAGTTTCTGTCGCCATGGAATGGAATATATGCCTGCGGCCATTTTTATTGTCAAGTAAAATATTCTATACGTTTCTTTCAATATTATGCAAAACCCTTTTAGACGTCCTAATTATACTGAAAAAGCACTGTGACTTGAAAAATTTTGTTAAGCTTAACCTCAAAACTATTTTTTAGAGGCGAGAGGTCATGACAAATATCTTTAAAACCCTAATCCTAACAATTACACTTCAAGGCTGTGGATATAACACTTTGCAAACTACAGATGAATCAATCAAATCATCTTGGGCTGAAGTTCTTAATCAATATCAACGCCGAGCGGATCTTATTCCTAATTTAGTTAATACCGTAAAAGGTTATGCCGCGCATGAAAAAGATGTCTTTACATCTGTAACTAACGCTAGGGCAAAAGTTGGAGCTATACAAGCTACACCAGAATTAATCAACGATGAAGCTGCTTTTAAAAAGTTTAATGCTGCACAAATCGAAATGAGCTCAGCATTAGGTCGTTTACTATTAGTTGCTGAAAACTATCCACAGTTGAAAGCAGATGGTGTTTTTCGTGATCTTCAAGCACAATTAGAAGGAACAGAAAATCGAATCACAGTTGCTAGAAACCGATATATAAAAGCGGTTCAGAATTATAACGTAACAGTAAGAAAATTTCCTTCTAACCTAACTGCAATGATGTTCGGATTTACAACCAAACCTACTTTTTCTGTTGAAAATGAAGCTGAAATTTCAGCACCTCCAAAGGTAAATTTTAATCAACCCCCTGTGCCTGCTTCTTAATTTAACCATTGTCAGATACAGACAAAATGTACTTTACTTTCTTGCTTAAAATACTAGGAACTTTACTCCTCCTGACTTCGACAGAATTTAATTCTGTCCATGCCGAACTGAAAATACCAAAATTAATATCTCCCGTTACTGATTTAACTAGAACACTGTTCCCATCCCAAAAGCAAGGACTAGAGCAAAAATTATTACAATTTGAATCTAGCAAAGGAAGTCAGCTTGCAATATTAATTGTCCCTAGCACCCAACCAGAAAGCATTGAACAATATGCGTTTCGAGCAGCTGAACAATGGAAATTAGGGCGAAAGAGGATTGATGATGGCGTGTTATTGCTGATTGTAAAAAATGACAGGAAATTACGTATAGAAGTAGGCTATGGATTAGAGGGTGCTATTCCAGATGCTATTGCTAAAAGGTAATTAGTGAAATTATTACGCCCTACTTCAAAGCGGGTGACTTCTATGGGGGAGTTTCTGCAGGCATTCAGCAGTTAACAAAGCTGATAAACGGGGAGCCATTACCTCCACCTAGCCAATCAAATAGAAATCAACAATCAACTATTGAAGAACTTTTATTTGTTTTATTTTTCATCTTGTTTTTTGCACCTATCTTACGTTCAATGTTTGGCCGACTTATTGGCTCTAGTATTGCTGGGGGCTTTGCTGGCTATTTCACCTGGTCGGTTACTACTCTCCTCGCTAGCAGCATAACAGCAGGCGTTGCCATTTTCTTTTTAGCTATGTTATTCCACAGAGGAGGCCGAAGTAATTTTCCAAGTGATCGTGGTGGCTATGGCGGTGGATTTGGAGGCTCCTGGTCTGGTAGAGGAGGAGGTTTCCGCGGAGGGTTTCGAGGCGGCGGTGGCGGTTTTGGCGGCGGCGGAGCATCTGGAGGTTGGTAATATGAACATCACAAGACTCTTTAAACACTTATTACACTTTCCCTGGTTGGTACATTATAAATTCCCTCTATCAAGCTTGAATAAAATTGAAGAGACAATTACTCTCTCAGAAAAAAACCATAGTGCTGAAATTCGCTTTGCTATTGAAAGCTCACTAAGTTTTTTTGAGTTATTACAAAATACGCCTTGTTTCGATCGTGGAGTCGATATCTTTTCTGAATTAAGAATTTGGGATACAGAAGAAAATAATGGTGTACTCATCTTTTTATTATTAGCTGATAAAAAGGTCGAAATTGTTGCCGACCGAGGACTCAATAAAAAAATATCTAAAGACGATTGGCAAGCTATTTGTCATTTAATGGAACAAGAATTTAAGCAAAATAGGTTTGAAACTGGTGTAATAATGGGTATAAATGAAATCACAAAAAAACTTGTACAACATTACCCTTTAAAAGAACAAAAAAGTATTGATGAATTACCAAACAAGCCTGTTATTTTATAACCAATTAACTAGAAATAACAAATAACAACACTATGTTGTCAGGGCAATCGGGTTTAAATTATATTGACTTTTAATATTACAGGTAAATCAATGGGTTGGGTTTTAATTTTTTAAAATTTATAAGAAAATAGCTTTTTATTGTGTTTTTAAAAAACGTAACCTGCTGATTTTATTGGCCATAAATTTAAGCCCGATTGCCCTAACTATGTTGTCCTATAGCTTCAATGCTACCGTCTCATTTTTCAAAAGAGCCTATCTTTTTTTCTAACTGGAATTTTTTTATTATTTCTACGATGAAATCTTCGATGAAACTTAACTCTTTTTATATTTAATTTTTTATTTTGAACTTCAGATTCAGATAGTAACTGAAAAATATCCGCCGTCATCCCTTCTGGCAAATCAACTAACGTATAATGATTACGTATATCTACCTTTGTTATCCTCTTCTTATCTACACCTGATACTTCAACCAAAACAGTTTTAATCTCATCCACTTGTACTTGATGTTTTAAACCGATATCTAACCGATATCTAACCGCCCTTTGCTTAGGTAAAACCGGAAGTGATAAATTAGTGTTTATTTTATCTGCATCCTCGCTCTCATTAATTTTTTTTGTATACAAGCCTGGCTGATTAATCAAGCTTATTGCAGCTGCACATTCTAAAATACTAACACCTAGTTCTATTGATAAACGCTTTATTAAGTCTTGATGCAGACTTAGATCTACATGCTTAAGCTGTATCTCAATGTTTTGTTTCAACATGCTTTCATTGCTGTATTTTTGTTCCATACTACAATTACAATCTATCCTGCTTAATATCTACAAAAGCCTCGTCCCGCAGACGGCGTAGCCATAGTTCAGTTTCTTCTTCTATTTTTCGTTTACGAATTTCTTCCCTAACTCTATTTTTTTTATGTTCAACACTATCATCCTTTTCCTGCCGTTTCAAAACTTGAATGATATGCCAGCCAAACTGAGTTTGAATGGGGTCACTAATCTCATTCATTTTTAATTGATTCATCGCTGCTTCAAAAGGTGGAACTAAATCTCCAGAACCTACAAAACCTAAATCTCCACCATTTAAAGCTGAACCTTTATCATCAGAGTTTGAGCGAGCTAGCGTTGCGAAATCATCACCATCAATGATTCTTTCTTTTAAAGTTAGCAATCTCTTTTTAGCTTCTGCATCATCAATTAATTCGTTAGTTTTAACTAGAATATGACGAGCACTCGTTTTGGTTACAATATGTTTTTCTAGTCCTTTTAAATCCAAAAGCTTAATGACATGAAATCCACTAGGACTACGAATTAGTTCTGCAACCGCCCCCTTGTCCATTTTTGTCACGGTATCAACAAATAGTGTCGGAATCCCACCTATAGTTCGCCATCCTAAATCCCCACCTTTTAGCGCACTATTACCATCAGAATAAGCAACGGCTGTTTGTTGAAAATCTGCTCCGTCCAGTAGTAGCTCAGCCCTCACGTTATTTGCTTTTTCTCGTGCTTTACCAATCACAGAAGCCGAAGCTCCCTCAGGCACAGAAATTAGAATGTGCCCAAGATGAAACTGTATTTTTTCTTCTCCAATTTCTCCCTGTGTTTCTAAATAATGGCTAACCTCTCTATCAGTAACTTTAATACGTGTTCCAATTTCTCTTGCTCTCAACTGGTTAATGATAATTTCTTTTTTGATGTCTTCTTGAAACTTTTGAAAACTCATTCCCTGATCTTCTAGTTCTTTACGAAATTCATCAATAGTCAAATCATTTCTTCTGGCAATATCTTGTGTCGAACTCCTCAACATTTCATTGCTTACACGAATACCTGATTTTTCAGCTAGTTGTTGTTGCAACTTATCAACAATAATACGTTCTAAAACTTGCTTTCTTAGAATAAAGATGGGAGGAACCATCACATTATTAGCTTTAAGGTTTTTTCTAATACTTGCTACCTGAGCTGATAATTCCTGCTCTAAAACAATATCATCTTCAACAACAGCGACTATTTGTCCTAAAAGCTCTGCTTGCACAATTGGACTCGCTAATAATGCACATATAATTAAACCTGAAAACTTTATCATCTTTTCTTTAATTCTCTGTAACAGCAAGGCCTCAACCACTCTTCAACCCTGACTTGTATTTTGATCCACTACAACCACCAAAAGAAGTAGTAACTATATTAAATAAGTATCCATCTGTCATAAACGAACCTTTACTGATTTAGTCTTGACTCTGGTAACCACTTAGGTTGTTTTCTAAAAATTCATCAACTTTATCACCGAAACTCGTTAATCCTTTTAACTCCATTTGCACAAAAATCCCCTCATCCATTTCAATTTCATTATTTTCATCTAAAATAAAATCATTCGTTAAGGAATCCTTCAATGTATTAGCAAATCTTCTCCATATAATACGAAAACGCCAGCAGCAACTATCTTTTTCCAAACCTATAAAACTTTCAGTAGTCGATTGATATTTAAATGAATATTGCAAACGCCCCACACCATACCAATTATCAAGTATTGGCCATCGAATCGAAGTATCTATTCGACTAATACTTTTAATTGCACTTCTCTCATCTTCTCCTCTATAACGATAGCCTAAATTGAAAATTTGGCTTGGCTGATTTCTATAAGTCAGTTGAACATGCCCCCGAGCAATATCATCCTCCTCAAGATCCCAATGTATATCTGATGAAAAAGATAATTGTTTAGTTAACTGGCCACTCAACGCGGCTATAGGATTAGAAAAGCCTTCCCTTTCAGGCGTTCCTTTTATAACCACTTCTCTATCCTTAAAATAAAAAATTTCACCCACGCTAAATTTTAAACGTTCTTGCCCTGTTTTTGAGTCAATTAATCTTGATGTTAAAGCCGCAGTGATCTGATTTGCATCCTGAACTCTATCATTTCCACTAAAACGATTTTCTCTAAATAAACTACTAAAACTGAAATCATAAAGTGATGAATCAAAAATCGGAATATCATCTTGATTTTTATTTGGGATATACAAATAAAATAATCTTGGCTCTAAGGTATTTAAATAACTTGAATTTCCAAACTCAATATCTCGTTCAAAAATCAAACCACTATCAGTAGAAAAAATTGGCAACGACCGGCTAATACGGCTCGACTTTCCATCAAGTTGATTATTTAAAAAATATTCAGAATGCTGCCAGGAAAACTTAGGTTTAAAAAAGTAACCTGCGGTTTTGATGGGAATAGCAATAGAGGGTTTTACATTTATTCTATGCCCACTCACACGCCCACTTCTATAGAAGTTAACATATTCATTATCCATGGCAATATCAACAGGCCAATCCTCAAAAGAATGATCAAAATTTAATAAAACTTGCGGTAATTTTTGATAAGGCTCATCACCCTTTATCACATTTTTATCTATCGTTTGATATGATTCAAAGTGTGTTGTAAAGAAAACACCTTCCCGACGATAATTAAGATTTGCCTGACTTTGTAAAAACCGATCATTCGACATACCCAAAGCATTATTCAATTCATCAAAATATTCATCATCAGAAACATAATTCAAATCTATATTACTGTCTAAACCCGGCATAAAAATGGTACGATTCTTAAAAGTTCCGGAATACCGTTGCTTTTGCTCTAAAATATCGTAAGGTAAATATTCTAAACCTATTAATCCATTTGATTTTTCAGTCAAATAACGAAATTCCCCACCTATCATGACACCTCGTTTTGACATATACCTTGGTCTTAATATTAAATCGTAGTTTGGTGCAATATTCCAATAATACGGCAATGTAACATCAAAACCATTTTCATCAGCACTACCAAATGAAGGTGCCAATAAGCCAGTCATACGTCTATCATCAGTAGGAAAAGAAATATAAGGCGTATATAAAAGAGGAGCACCTTTAAATTCTAGCCACGCATGTTTAGCAGACCCTTTTCCCGTTTGTTTGTTCATTTTTAATCTATCTGCATGCAGTACCCAGTCCTGATTTCCTGGGCGACAACTGGTAAATGCAACATTTTTGTAGCGAGATAAAAATTTATTGTCACGATAAACTACATCAGCACTTCCTCGAATGGGACCAGATAGAGAAATAAAAATAGCATTTCTTAATCGGGCTTCATTCGATTTTAAATTCAATGAGACGGTATCACTGAACAAAGAAATCTCATTATCAGTATAAATAACCTGCCCTTGGGCATCCATTGTTTCTGAAACAGTGTCATAAGTGGCCTTATCTGAAAGAACTCTCTGGTCTGCACGAATAATTTCGACATTGCCAAAAAAACTGGTGATTTCTTTATCAAAGACTTCTGTATAGTCTGCAGTCACATTCATCGGAACTGTATCTCTAGTATCTTCCCCTTGAAGATATCGATACTTACCTCGCGATGTGTTACTGCAATTTTCCCATGGGTCATATTTTAAATGGGACTGTAGCATTGTAAATTTTTGTTCCTGATTCAAATCAAAAGCATCAGAAAACAAACTAAAAGAATCCTTAGTATCTTCAACAAACTTCGTTTCACCTTTTGGGTCTGTCCCTTTTAAACTGCAATTCCATGTTCCATTTTCACCTCCTGCATAACAATTCCACCCTGAGTTTTTAGCCTCCACCTGGGGCGGTTTATTTGAAACGATGGGTTCTTCCTGTGAATTTTGTTCTATCTGAAGATTTTCTTTTTCTACTGTAGTAGGTTTTGACGGCGTAGAATTATCTATCTTATTTTGTGCGATCAAATCTCCACATCTCCACCCTTCTTCTCCCTGGTTCTTACAATCCCAGTTTTTATCATTTGCAAAGCCAGGTTTTAGAAAAGAAAATAGAAAAAAAAAAAAAAAAAGTCGGCAATACATAGATCCGTGTGAGTAAAGTTGGCTGAGAAGCTAATAAATAGAATAGAATAGTTTATTATTTTACCTTAGTTTAGTCTTATATTTTAAATTAAAGTCTTCAAATCATCATGTCAACTACAGATCATCGTGCTTCACTAATTCTTCACTGGCTAACTCATACGCTTCAGCTAAAAATCATTCAATTTGAGCCAGCTTCTAACGATGCTAGCTTTAGGCGCTATTTCAGAGTTATTCATGAAAATGGGCAGCATATCGTCATGGATGCGCCACCTGATAAAGAAAATACGGAACCTTTTATTCGCATCGCTCAGCTATTTAAAGCCTCTGGGGTTGCTGTTCCAGAAATTTATCACCAAGACCTTGCTCAAGGCTTTTTATTGCTGGAAGATTTTGGCTCCAACTGTCTCCTCGATAAATTAAATAATGACAATGCCTTAGACTTTTACCAAAGCGCATTTAATAGCTTGGAAACACTGCAAACAAAAACCTCCATCACTCAAAGCAAGTTACCTCTTTACGATGAAACTTTATTAAGCCAGGAATTAAGCCTTTTTTATGATTGGTTTTTAGAACAATATCTAAATCTATCAATTCCAAAGAAGATTAAGGAAAAACTGAATCAAATTTTAATATCTTCTGCAATTGAACAGCCTCAAGTTTGTGTTCATCGTGATTATCATTCAAGAAATTTAATGGTTCTAAGCAATAATTCTCTTGGCGTTATTGATTTTCAAGATGCAGTTATCGGCCCAGTTACTTATGACATAGTCTCACTATTACGTGATTGTTATATTGCCTGGCCCGAGCAAAAAGTTTACCAATGGATGACTCTCTATTTTCAAAAAACATCCATCTCAGGCTTACTTTCTGATGATATAACTACTTTTAAGCAGTGGTTTGATTTAATGGGGTTACAAAGACATTTAAAAGCCATAGGTATTTTTTCTCGCTTACATTTACGAGACAATAAATCAAATTATTTGGAAGATATTCCACGCACAATGGCTTATGTTAGCCAAATTTGCAGCCTATACCCTGAACTTGAAGGTTTTAATCAATATTTAACAAAAACCATTTCACCTGAATACGCTGTTATTAATCAGCCACCAAAAACATGAAAGCAATGATTTTAGCTGCTGGGCGTGGCGAAAGAATGCGTCCTTTGACAGACTCAACACCAAAACCTTTATTACAAGCAGGTAAAAAACCAATTATTCAGCATACTATTGAACAACTAGTGTCTTCTGGATATTCTGAAATAGTAATTAATATTGCACATTTAGGCCAGCAAATTATTGAAACTTTAGGTTCTGGAAAACAATTTGGTGCTTCAATCACATATTCAGATGAAGGAGAAAATGCCTTAGAAACTGCTGGAGGAATTATTAATGCACTTCCAATCTTAGGAAAAGAACCTTTTCTTGTGGTTAATGGCGATATTGCTAGTAACTATGATTTTTCTCAACTAACCAACAAATCATTTAAACTTGCCCATCTAGTCTTAATTCCTAATCCTGCACATCACCCAGAAGGAGATTTTCACTTAACATCAAATGGAATAACTAGAGTAGAAGGTAATCCCTCTTTAACTTATAGTGGAATAGGTCTATTTAACCCTGTACTATTTAGCCAAATTCCAACAGGAAAAATTAAACTTGCACCTTTGTTACGAAAGGCCATGACACAAAATAAAGTAACAGGTGAAAAATTTAAAGGGTTCTGGCTTGATATCGGCACACCTGAACGTTTAGTAGAATTTGATAATTATTTGAATTTATAACAGATAAATATAGTCAACAGACCAGAAAAACAATTTTACTTGTACGTAGAGGCAACAAAATGAATAACATAACCCAGATAAAACCACTTTTAAAAGCAGAGAATAAATTTAAAAAAATACCTTTGCGTATTTTAGTATTCGCAAGTTTACTTAGCCCCTCTTACTTTGCACAAGCCCAGCCACAGGAATGTAAGGGTTTAACGGCCCCCGTTACTTTTATTGAATCGACAGGACTTATCTGCCTTGAAAAAATAAAGGTGACAGATAATACTGGCACCCAAATATTTAAAGCGACATTACAATCACTAGCACCAGAAAAACCTAAGTCTTTTAAATTAGTTAGTGCAGAACCAGATAACCGCTCTGCCGAAGAAAATAGCCCTGAATATTCATCTGATACCGGAGTTTTAGTTCTATCGACTGTAGACATACCTCAATCATTTGGAACTGAACGTTACACTGCCAAATTAATTTTTCAGCCTAATACTAAGACATTTAAATTAACGACTGCTGATATTTACCAAAACCCTAATTATGTAACCAATCAGACGTGGAAACCTTATGGCATGTTAAACACCAATGAGCGTAGAGGTGTTGATTTGCTTGCTCGATCTTTACCTTATGCACATTTAGCCAATGCTGTATATAGTTTCGACAATACCTTAATTGGTGTTTGGGAGTTAATTGAGCAAGCAGATAGGGATTCTGGCATGCAAGCGGGGGTTTATCAAAATTCTGCGACTGGTGAATTAACCCTAGCCTTTCGAGGAACTGAGGTCTGCCCAGCAGATGAGCTCTTTTCCTGCTCTTTAACTGAACAATTCCTGGATCTTGCTGCTGACGCACTTCTTGCGGTAGGTAAAGTAGATGAACAATTTGATCATGCTTTTGAGTTTGCTCAAGATGTAAGAAACCGTTACCAAGATCGAAAAATAACTGTAACAGGTCATTCCCTTGGGGGTGCTTTAGCACAAGCCATTGGAGCGTCATCAGGCTTAGAAACCTTTGCTTTTAACTCTGCGCCAGTACCTGAAGAATTTTTTGATGATTATCCAAGTGAATCAACTGCTCAAGAACTATTTGACTCTATCTTTGTGCTAGCAGACATTCATGATCCTGTTTCTAATACTATAGAATCAGGCAAAGCCTATTCAGGCTCATCTCATGTAACCCCTTTAATTCAATTTGATTTTAACGAACTGGAAATAATACCTGACCGCTTGGCAGAATTAGATGCTTTGAGATTTAACAAGCATGGAATGGAGCCATTAATAGAAAATGCCTCTGCCTTGCTGAAGATTTATCGCGATGGTTGGTAAGTTTTTTGTGGGAGATTCCATATCATACCTAAGGAACATGGAATTGTTGTATTCTTTCCCTCTCTATATGTAAAAAAGACGGCTCTCTAAGAGAAAACATAAAACAAGTCAGATAGTATCTATTGTTGGGTTGCCAAAGAGACGGCAGCCCAACCTACCAACCAATTTGTTCTACAACAAAAACATGGTCGCCAACCCTAAAAAGGCCAAAAAGCCAATACAATCAGTCACCGTTGTTAACAATACCCCACCGGCTAATGCTGGATCAATCCCCATTTTATCCAAAATAATAGGAATACTTGCTCCTGCTACTGCGGCACAAACTAAATTAATGAGCATAGCTGCTCCTAATAGCAACCCTAAATCCATATCCTGAAACCAAAGACTAGCAATAATTGCTACAACAGAAGCCCATAACAGGCCATTGACCACACCTACGGACACCTCTTTAACCAACAATTGCCTCGCATTAGAGCTACTCACTTGACGTAGAGCCAATCCTCTAACAACTAAAGTTAATGTTTGACTCCCGGCAATACCACCCATACTTGCAACAATAGGCATTAATACAGCGAGTGCTACGATTTCTTCCAATGTTGCTTCAAATAAACCAATAACACCTGAGGCTAAAAATGCTGTCAATAAATTCACACCTAACCAAACAGCTCTTCGTCTGGCACTGGTCATAACGGGAGCAAACATATCCTGTTCTTCATCCAACCCAGCCATACTCATTATCGAATGATCAGCTTCTTCCCTGATAACCCCAACCACATCATCAATAGTAATTCGCCCCATCAACCGACCATTTTCAGCAACAACTGGAGCTGATAGCATTTGACGTTGTTCAAATAAAATCGCCACTTCAGTTGCTGACATTTGATAAGGAATCCCTCTTACCCTTACATCCATAGCATTAGCAACTTTTGTATCGGGTTTATTTGTCAACAAATCTGATAATGATAATACGCCTAACAAATGATCAGAACGGTCCACTACAATCAAACTATCTGTTGAAGATGGCATCACACCACGTTTATTTAAGTAACGCATAACGACTTCAAGCGTCATATCTGGTCGAATCGTCAACACGTCCAGGGACATTAGCCCACCTGCCGTATGGTCATCATAGGATAGTGCAGATTCAAGTCTGTTTCGTTCATGTACTCCGATTGATTCCATAACCTCAGACAGTAGAGGCTCTGGCAAAGCATGAAGTAAATCAACCATATCATCTGATTCAAGATTCTCCGTTGCTTTGATCAAATCCTTTCTATCAGTCATTTTCAATAATCCTTGACCGACTTCTGTACGCACCCTTATTAAAATTTCTCCCATTACACTAGGAGGAATAACATCCCAGATTTTTTCTCTCTGCTCTATGTCTAAGGATTCAAGGATATTAGCCGTTTCTGCTGGGTACAAAGAATGAATAAGATTTCTTATTTCAACCGAGGATTCCGCATCTAAAAATTCGGTAACCTGTGTTAATAAATTTTCATTATGTTCTTGGTTTACGGTAGATGATGGCATAGGTAAAAGTGTACAAAAGTAGATTAAGACTTAAATGTGCCTTTTGATTGATTTAAAAAAATACTTGCCGTTAAATTCAAACAAAAGACAGCGAAATGAAAATGTTTATCTATGCTTTCCTGTTTTTTCTTTGTGTTTAATAATTTGACGGTCTAATTTATCAACCATATTATCTATCGCTTTATACATATCTTCTTGAACATCATCTGCAAATAACTTTGCTCCTCTTATTTGTACAGTAGCTTCAGCTTTTTGGTCAAGCTTCTCTACTGTTAAAATCACATGTATATCAGTCACATTATCAAAATGTCGCTTTAACTTAGCTATTTTTTCTTCAACATGATTTTTTAATGAATCCGTGACTTCAATATGGTGACCCGTTACACTTACTTGCATAGAATAAACTCCTTAATAAAAATAGTTATGCCGTCACAAAAGACGTTTTCTCTGACTTGATGATGGAATAGACATAGCCTCTCGATACTTAGCTATTGTACGACGAGCAATGTTGATACCCTTTTCCTTTAATATATCTGCCACTTTACTATCACTCAATGGTTTTGCAGGATTTTCATTTCCTACTAACTCTTTAATAAGAGCCCTTATTGCAGTCGCAGAACACTCTCCCCCTCCCTCTGTTGAAACATGGCTTGAGAAAAAGTATTTAAATTCTACTATACCGTTAGGTGTATGCATATATTTCTGTGTGGTAACACGAGATATGGTTGATTCATGCAATTCTAACTCTTCTGCAATATCCCTTAATACCATTGGTTTCATAGCAATAGCTCCATGTTCCAGAAACCCTTGTTGCTTTTCTATAATACTTTCTGCAACACGTAATAAAGTATCATTCCTGCTATGTAAACTTTTTATAAACCACCGAGCTTCTTGTAAATGTTCTTTCATAGTAACATTTTCTTTTGTATTATCAGCCCTTTTTATCATTTTTGAATAAACTGAATTAACTCGTAGTTTTGGGGCAATATCTGGATTTAAAATAACTTTCCAATGCCCCTTTTGTTTGCTTACAAAAACATCTGGAACAATATAATTAGACTCCAGACTTTGTATGCTTGCTCCTGGTTTTGGGTCTAGGGTTCTGATTAAAACCACAACTTCTTTTAATTGCACCTCAGACAAACCAAGTCGTCTCATTAGCCTTGCTTGATCATGTGTCGCCAATAAATCAAGAGACCGGCTAACCACATCAATCGCTTCATTCCTAAAAGAAACAGTTTCTGGCAATTGCTTTAACTGTATCATCAAACAATCTGTTAGATCTTTTGCAGCAACACCGATAGGATCAAAATTTTGAACTCGATGTAAAACTCCTTCCACCTCATCTTGATCCAAGTCATCAAGCTGCGAATGTAAGCCAAGATAAATATCATCAATAGACTCACTTAAATAGCCGTCTTTATTAATAGAATCAATAATAGCAATGGCAATAGCATGATCCCTTTCAGAAATAGACAGTAGTTCTAATTGCTGTAATAAATGATCTAATAAAGTTTCTGATTTACTATGTTGTGTTTCATATTCAGCAGCCTCAGATGCCGCTGCAGTTAATGGGTGAGTATTTTCAAATACATCCTCCCAATTAGAATCAACGGGTAATTCATCTGGTAAATCCGTTTGAGAGCCTTCGCTAGTCACTTCGCTTTCAACTGGCACCTTAGATTCTTCTTGAACAGCCAGATTATTTTCTTCAGCATTCGCTGCTTCTTCATCAACCTCCAGCATCATATTTGATTCAAGAGCTTGCTGAATTTCCAGTTGTAAATCCAGTGTTGACAGCTGTAACAATTTGATCGCCTGCTGTAATTGCGGCGTCATTGTTAAACTTTGACCAATACGTAGCTGTAAAGATTGCTTCATTAAACCTCTAACCTAAGTTAATTGACTCACTATTATTCCTCATGAAATATATTTCAGGTTATCCGATAAATACATTTTAGTTAGCATTAAAACCCTAAAGACTAAAATTATCGCCTAAATACACTTTCCTAACTTCCTCATTAGCAACAATCTCTTTTGTTGTTCCCTCTGCAATAACAGTTCCTCCATTAAGTATATACGCTCGATCACAAATTTCTAGTGTAGCCCTGACTTTATGTTCTGTAATTAAAACACCAATCCCCCTTTGTTTTAGGTGAGCAATGATTTTCTGCAAGTCTATTACTGATATTGGGTCAACTCCTGCAAAGGGTTCATCCAATAATATAAACTGTGGATCTGTCGCTAATGCTCTGGCAATTTCTACTCTACGCCGCTCTCCACCAGAAAGTCCTAAAGCGACCTGATCTCGTAGATGCAAAATACTAAACTCTTCTAATAAATCATCAATAACAATTTCAACCTGCCCTTTTCTTATAGCTGAATGAATTTGTATCACTGCACGTAAATTTTCTGCAACGGTTAATTTACGAAAAACTGAAGGTTCCTGAGCCAAGTATCCAATACCAAGCCTAGCTCGGTCATGCATTGGATAATAAGTTATCTCCTTATCATCAATATAAACCTCACCACCATCAGCCTTAACTAACCCTACCAACATATAAAAACTGGTTGTTTTACCTGCTCCATTTGGCCCAAGTAGTCCTACAACCTCCCCTGCATCAACGTGCAAAGAGACACCATCAACTACATTTCTATTATTGTAACTTTTGATCAAATGTTTTCCTGCCAAACGAGTCATTAATCGTTTTTTCCCTTTGTCTTAGGTTTAAAAACAGAATGGACTCTTTTTGAGTCTGATGATTGCTCGCCGGCTTTAATAACAGAATTTTTACTATCGTAAACTATCAATCTACTTTCAGAACGATTATTCCCCTGAGATACCACTGCCTCTTCAGTCAAAACTAATTTATTTAGATTTGGGTAATACTCGGCAGTTAACGCTTCTCCATGAATTTCTTCTTTTCCTTCAGCGGGTCGCTGCCTAAATATAACTGGTTTTCCCGTAAAAACCATTTTTTCTATTTCACCCTGATTGAAATGAATCACCAGTTTATCTGATTCAATACGCAAACTTCCTTGTATAGTAATGACATTTCCAATATAAGTGCTTATCTCTTTAGCACCATCATAACTTGCAGTATTTGAATCAATAGTGACGGGTTCTTCCGCATCACTTTTAAGTGCAAATACTAAACAACTGTTCGCAAAAATAATTGTAAAAACAAAAAATCTAATTAAATTCATATCTCCCTTTAACCTTCGACAAAAATTTTATCTGTATAGGGTCAGTAAAAGTAGCTTCTAATCCTACGCCTTCTGTTCTATTCCTACCATTTAATAACTCAGCCCATTCTGTTGTTTCAGCAAAATTAATTGGAAGTGTTATCCTTAATTCTGAGGTATTAATCTTAAACATATTATGTTTTTTAGTTTTTTCTCTACCTATAAATACCTGACCAGTTAGCAATAAATGTTCATTATCCGCTTCCAGCAACCCTTCTTCAGCCGTTATAAGCCATGGCGCCACATCTGGATTCTGTTTAGAATTATATAAGGTCATCACCGGACTCGTTAAATGAGTTGTTCCATCATCAGCATAATGAACCATTTTATCGGCAAATAATTCATTCTTTAACCATCCTTTTTGATCCGTTTCTTTTTTCAAATAATTTACACTAAAATAATCTGGACTATGCCCCTCTGCTGTATATTCAGTACTTAGATTCTCTTCTAAGAAATAAGCTGCCAACCATGAACAAAGCCCCAAAACTAAAAGAACAATATAGAGTCGTATTCGGCTAGTTATCATTGCATATATCGCTTCAACACGTCTTCAAATGTCCCCTGTGATTGCATAATAAAATCACAAACCTCTCTAACCGCTCCTTGTCCACCCCTTGTTCCAGTACACCAATCTGCATATTCTTTAACTGAATCGTTAGCATCATTAACCGCAATAGAAAGCCCAACTCGTATCATGATAGGTAAGTCCAGCAAATCATCTCCTACATGAGCAACTTGTTCTGGTTGAAGAGACAGTTTTTGTATAATCTCATTAAATGCAGCAATTTTATTTTCATGTCCTTGATAGACAAGCTCTACACCTAAGTTTTTCATACGCAAAGCAACTGAATTTGATTTTCTACCCGAAATAACGGCAATGTGTACGCCAGTTTCACGTAACAATTTAATTCCATGTCCATCACGGGCATGAAAACACTTATATTCTTTTCCATTGTCGTCGAAAAATAACCGTCCATCTGTTAACACACCATCAACATCAAGAATCAGTAATTTTAATTTTTTAGCTTTTTCTATAATTTCTTGCATTTAGACTATTCCTGCTCTAACCAAATCATGCATATTTAACGCGCCAGACAATCTATTCTTATCATCAACTATTAATAATCCATTAATTTTTTTCTGTTGCATAATTTTCATTGCTTCAGCTGCCAAAATATCTGCCTTAATAACCTTGCAATTAGTTGTCATTACTTCGGCAACAGTTGTCTTATGAATATCCAGGTTTTTTCCTAACATTCGTCTTAAATCACCGTCCGTAAAAACACCCACAACCTTATTTTCTTTATTTACCACAGCCGTCATACCAAGCTTTTTTTCTGTCATTTCTAACAAAGCATTACCCACTCCAGCATTTTCCAGTATTTTTGGAACTTCGCCATCAGAGTGCATAATATCTCTAACCATTAGCAATAAACGCTTTCCTAAGCTACCCCCGGGATGAGATAGTGCAAAATCATCTCGAGTAAAGCCCTTGGTTTCCAGTAAAGAAACAGCCAGAGCATCGCCCATCACTAATGCAGCTGTTGTACTTGATGTAGGCGCAAGACCTAAAGGACAAGCTTCTTGCTCTACAGAGACATCAATATGCACAGTGGCAAACTTTGCCAATGATGATTTAGAGTTACCTGTCATAGCAATAAAAGGAACATCTATCCGTTTAATAATAGGTAAAATTGTTAACACTTCACCCGTTTCTCCCGAATTAGACAACGCTAATACAACATCACTGGGAGTGATCATACCTAGATCACCATGACTCGCTTCACCCGGATGAACGTAAAAAGCCGGAGTCCCTGTACTGGCCAAAGTTGCTGCAATTTTTCCTGCAATATGACCTGACTTACCCATTCCTGTCACAACTACTCGCCCTTTACAATTGAGCATTAAATGGCAAGCCTGAACAAAATCATCATTAATTTTTTTTTCTAAGGCAATAACGGCTTTCGTTTCGGTTTTTATTACCGCTAAACCCAGTGCCTTCAGGTTTTGATCATGGTTATTCTTCATCAAATGATTGCACTTTGATAAAGCACCCACTGATAGGAAAAGTAACCCAATAATAGGCCGATTCCTTCTAAACGTTTGATATATCCAGATTTTGTCAATCCATATCCTAAAATAAATAAGATGCCGGTAAACCCTAGCAATACTGGAAAATCACGATAAAGAACAGATTCAGCTACAGGACCCGGCGCAATCAACCCCGGCAATGAATAAACAGCTAATAGATTGTACATATTAGATCCGATTATATTTCCTACAGCCAACTCACCTTCATTTTTTAATACACTACTAATTGAAGCCGCTAACTCTGGCAAACTTGTCCCTAAGGCTACTATCGTTAAGCCAATAACCAAGTCGCTCACACCAAAAGATTCAGCAATATTAACAGCTGCCCAGACTAAAAGTCTGGAACTAGCTAACAATCCAATTAGTCCAGCAATAAAAAATAACCAAGCTTTCTTTTCAGAAACATCTTCTGGCATTTCATTAACCATCTCTTCTGCTAAAGGGTCTTGTAAAATATTTTTTTTCTGTTCTTGTTTAGCCGAATATATTAACCACGCTAAAAAAGCAGCGAGCATAATCAACAGAATAATACCGTCAGTTTGAGTCAAACCATCAAATGCCAAAAAATAACAAATCAAACTAACAGCCATTAATATAGGCATTTCCCGTTTGAGTAAACCTGATTTAAAGGCTAAAGGTGAAATAACAGCAGTACACCCAAGAATCAAACCTATATTAGCAATATTAGACCCTAAAGCATTACCTACGGCTAACCCTACGTTTCCTTGCCATGATGAAATTGCGGAAACAATAATTTCTGGCGCAGAAGTACCCAGCCCCACAATAGTTAATCCAATTAACAAGGGTGATATACCAAATCGCCTAGCAATTGATACCGTACCAATTACAAATTTATCTGCCGCAATAACCAATACAATCAGTCCGACAATTAAAGAAACAACATTGATCAACATATAATTTTTTAAGGTAATCGTTTAATGGAGCTTATTATGCCATTTTTATGCCAACTCTATCAAAAGCCTTTTTATTGTTAGGACAATCGGGTTTAAAATAGCTTGACTTTGGCGAAGGTAGAATAATCAATAGTTTCCCAATGAATGTAATTTCAATTTCACAAGAAAACAAGATTTTTATTAACACAGTGTTTTTCTAACTAATTGATTTATTTGCTATAAATTTATACCCGATTGCCCTGTTTTTATTGTTGATTGATAAAAAGAGTTTAATCACGAAAACTTAATAGTTTCTATTCGCTACCTAGTTAGTGTCTGAACGGAAAAGCCAGAAGCATTGACATATAAGAGGTATAGCGATTTATTTCATTTGAAAATTTTCGAAAAAACTCTCAATATCGGCATGATTAGTGCTTGGACGAAAACAATATTTCCATTTAAATACAAGTGTTTATGGTAAAACAATGGATTGAAGGTTTGTCTCAATAAAATTCAAGAACAGCTCGTAAATATCATAACACATTGATATTAAAAGACTAGTTTTAACCTCGAATAAGCCTGAAACCAAAATAGCCGTCAAACACTTAAAAATTTCGTGAGAAACCGGCCCATGAGAACAGTGAAATCACCGCAAATGCAAATAGGTCAAACCGATATTGCCAACATCGTCATTGATGTGACATCCCGAGATGATATTACTTGGTTTAAAGCATATCTATACGACTGAGCCACTAAGAAAAGCGGTGTTCAAAATCCTGAAAGAAGTCATTCCTCACAAAGAAATCGATGACAGTACGGTTGCAGTCGATGCCAGCAAAGGGCGCCCCGGCATGGATCAATGGTGTATTTTGGTATTAGGTGCATTGCGCATAGGCTTAGGTGCCGATTATGACCGCATTCAAGAGCTGGCGAACCAGTACAGAACACTTAGAATGATGCTGGGACACAGGCTGTTCACAAGCGATAAGGATTATCGTTTACAAACCTTAAAAGACAATTTGACGCTGTTCACGTCCCAAATTATGGTGCGTATCGATGTGGAAGTCATTCGTGCCGGCTATCAATTGCTGGATATTGATATTCACCAGATGATCCCGGGTCAATGCGATTCGTTTGTACTCAAAACCAATGTGCATTATCACGTGATGCAAAAAGAAACGGATGATAAAATAGCCCTTGAAAGGGTTAAAGCCACACAAGAAAAATTTCCGGGATTTAATGGCTGCAGTTTTGATAAAGGCTTTCATAGCGTAGAAAATCAAAGGCACAGGGAGTCGCTATTTTTGCGAAAGCTTGTTTTGGGCATCCCAGCCCAAGCAAGC
>CAZHUE010000031.1:0-21314 GCA_964535875.1 uncultured Methylomarinum sp. | reverse complement strand
TATTTGGGTAGAGGACATTCGGGTCGGCGAAGATACACTTTTTTTAATTGATGTATTAACCCGTGCCACTGTCATCACCTACCTTGATGAAGCATTATTTATTTACAATAAGACGAGAGAAACAGAAGCTTCATCAACCCAAATCTATGGAGCAAGAGAACTTAAAAGCCATTTACATGTTTGGTCTGAAGCAGAAAAAAGGTTGGCTCAGTTTGATTTCAGTTATATGTCGACAAGGGGAAGTGTCGGTCTATTTACCTGCTTTCAGGGTATTTTGTACGACTATAAAAATGATATAGATAAAACATTATTTGATAAATTTAGTTCTTTTATCAAAATACATTGGGATACCGTCAGTAAATTTCATTTCCGTACACGTTACAAAAAAGCATTAACTTTTTTATATGAAAATAAATACTATGAATTTTTTCAGATTCTAAAAGAACACAATCTTTCTGATAATTATGATTTATATGACTACCTTAAGTCTTCAATACCCCACGATCATTACCAACAAACTAACTGCTTTGCATTAACCCGTAGTAAAATAAAAAAAGATTCAACCCTTTCCAGCGTTTTGGATTTTGGTTGTTACACAGGAGATTCTTCTTCTTTTTTTCGTGCCATTTCACCCAGTTCCAAATGGTCTGGTATTTCAATCTCGGTCTCATCAAGGAATGTTTCAAAGAAAAGCATTCAAAATTATAATAAATCAACACTTCCATTCAAAGGTCATCATTTTGATTTAGTCTATAGCAATCAAGCTTTAGAACATGTTCCAGACCCTCAACTAGCTCTTTTAGAAATAGCCAGAGTGCTCAAAAAAGATGGGCTATTCATAGGCCAAACATCTCAATTTAATACGAGCCACTCTCAAAGTTACTGTAATTTTTCTATTTATGGTTTCAAGCGACTGATAGAAAGAACGGGAATGAAATTAATTGAGATCAGACCAAGTATTGATAGTTTCTCTTTATTGAAGCGATCTTATACAATGGAGTTCGAGAAATATAATAAGTTTTTTATCGAAGAGTCACACAAGAATTTGGATATTGAACACAGAGGGCGTAACAAGCAACTTTCGAATACCAATATAAACTTTAGAAAACTGATGTTTTGTGGTCAATTCTGTTTTGTTTGTAGCTTAAAATAGGCAAGCATTAATTATGAATATAATTATATTCAGGGAAATATTACTCCCTGCTACAGAAACGTTTATATCTAATCAAATTTCATCCTTAACAACATATAAAGGTTTCTACACAGGGGTAAGAATCAATAAAGATGGAAAAGCACTAACACCAACTCCTTTAACAATAAATAACGGCGGTTTAGTCGGAAAACTTCATACACTGCTTTTCAAATACAGTGGGGAACTACCAGCCTTATTTAAGAAAAAACTGAATAATATTAATCCCGTACTATGCCATACTCATTTCGGCACTGATGCCGCTTATTCATTAAGATTGACTAAACTGTTAAAAATTCCTTTGGTAGTAACCTTTCACGGATACGATGCAACATCGTTGCATTCATACAAAGATGCCATTAACCATAAACAGCGATATTATCTTAAAAATAGAGATAAACTAATTGAAAAGACCAGCATCTTTATTGCTATCTCTGAATTTATTAAATCAGAACTACTTAAGCAAGGGTTTCCAGAAAATAAAATATTAGTCCATTACACTGGAATTAATACAGAAATATTCTCCCCTGATGAAAAAATACAAAGAAAAAACAGCATCCTTTTTGTTGGTAGATTAATAGAAAAAAAAGGACTAACTTACCTATTAAAAGCGATGTATCTCCTTTCTAAAAAACACCCCACCTTGAAGCTTATTATTATTGGTGATGGTCCGTTACGAAACCAACTTGAAAATGAAGCTGCAAACTCTCTTAATAATTATCAATTTTTGGGGCATCAAAGTAACGAAGTAGTAAAATCGTACTTACAACAATCCAAACTTTTATGCGTACCAAGTATACAAGCAAAAAATGGGGACTCAGAAGGCTTTGGAATGGTGTTTGCAGAGTCACAAGCCGTTGGTACTCCTGTTGTTAGTTTTAAAACAGGAGGGATAATAGAAGCAGTAAAGAATAATCATACGGGACTTTTAGCAAAAGAAAAAGATTCGGTCATGTTATCACGACATATTGATGATCTGATTTCAAACTCCAAAAAGTGGGAAGCGTTTAGTGCCGCAGGTATTAAAAGAACAAAAGCGAAGTTTGACCTAAAAAAGCAAACAAAAGAGCTCGAAAATATATATTCAAAAATCCTTCACAAAAGTAATACATCACAATATCCCTAAAAATAAACCAACCTTTCGAGTGATTTTATTTTTAGAATCCTTAAAAAATAAACGAGGGCGTTTTTTTAATTTCAAAAACTGTTTTTTGGAAAAAAAGGGTCTAAATAAAATACCAAATAAAAATACGCCGACCGACTGTACACAAGAAATCTGCTCTCTTTTCTCCAATTCTAAAGACTGTGTTTTATCTTCATATATCGTAATGTTTGATGAAAACTTCATCAGCCCCTTTTCTAAATTTTCATAAGCTTGTTTTAATTCTACAACTTTATTTTCCAGTATTTCAATAACAGTTTTTTTGTTTAACAAGTCTAAATATGAATCAACCTTTTGTTGTTCCAATATTTCAAGAAGGTTTTGATATTCTAATATTTTATTGGTCTTTTCTAAAGACTCTTTCTTGAACTCTTCCAACTCATTACTAATCACTATCTTTTTTTGATTAAGAGCATCTAATCGTTTCTTATTTTCTAGAAGTTCTTCTACTAATTCATGGTTTTCTTGTTCTTTATTAACAATCTTATTTTGATTTTTAAAAATTTGTTCTAAAGCGTCAGCATTCTCTAATTCAAGTAGAGTGATTGCTTCTTTATGCTTCAACAAAGGGGTTACTATCTGGGACTGCTTTAGTAAATCAAGTAGCTCACTAATATTTTTATTTTTAAAAAAACATCTATTTTCAAAAAAAGCAATTTTCAACATTAAAAATTGACGGAAGTATTGCTCCAGTTCGTCTTTATTCATTCCTGAACCAATAACAGTTTCAGAATGGAAACGTATACTGTCATTTATATAATTATTAAATTGATCCTGATAGCGTTCAAGTAAATTATTCTCCTCAAGAAAGCCAAGAAGAATCTCAAAGCCTTTAAAATAGTCAATTAAATGCTTGGGGCTAAAAGTATTACTAATTGACCCTGACCTGACAAAATAATGATAAAGTCTGTCCTCTATGATTCTAATTTTTTTTGCCTTCGCAAGCAGTCTCGGGGTTGTGGGCATATCTTCAAAATAATCCCCTATAGGGAAAAATATATTATTTCCTGTAAATAGTGATTTTCGCCATAATTTATTCCAAAACGCAGGATTCATTGTAGAAAAAATATTAATGCTATTGCTTTCATTCGCGATAGTCTGAGAAGAATAAGTCTCATACGATAAAATATTCCCTTCTGCATCCACGCGATTGAAACCACAACCAACCACATCAAAATTGCCTTCTTCAGACGCGACCCACAATCGTTTAAGCATATCAGGCAACATGTAATCATCGCTATCTACACTTGCAATAAAGTCCGCTTTTGCCACACGGATTGCGGTATTACGCGCGCCTCCTAAACCAAGATTTTTTTCATGTATGATTAAAGTAATGCGAGAGTCTTGAGTAGCATGTTTTTCAACTATTTGACGGCTATTATCCGGCGAACAATCATCAACACAGAGAATTTCAATATCTTGCAAGGTTTGATTTCGAACAGAATGAAGACACTTATCAATGTATTTTTCAACATTGTACATCGGGATAATGACGGATATTTTTGGCTTAATACTGAGATTAAAAAACTGATTTAGGCTATTATTATTTTTAAATTGGGTGGAATAATTTTCATCAAATAATTCGATTGATGAATTATTTGAAATTACAGACGCATACGATTTATATTCGATAGAATTATCCCAGTCTTCATTTAACTTCACCCGTTTTTCAAAGAACTCTTTTAGATTTGGCTTTATAAATTTGAAATGCAGTAATACAGCAGGCTTTTCGTAAAGGCTTATTTTATCTGAATCTTTTATCACTTCTCCTTCTAGCTGAAAAAAATGATAACCTGCGGCTAAGCCTAATGGATGAAAATTATATTTAAAAAAAGGAAACTTGTGTATACAGACTATTTTATCAAAAACTCTTTCTCTTACCCCTCCCGTTTTATGCGTAAAGTTTTTATAAATAGTAAAACCATCGTTATAATAAATAGAATTCAATTGATCAAAAAAAGGACTGTGCTCTAAAAAATCAACACCTTTTTTATAATCATTATTGGTTTTTTTCGGGTACATATCCAATAAAGTAACAGGAACCGCATTATTCCCTCTTGCTTCCATATCAGTAATTAACTGATGTAAATTATCAAACTTATTTTTATAAAAATAGAATAGTTCATCAACATCAACAGTGAAACAATATTGATCAATACAATGTTTTTTTAATAAATAATTGATCCATTGCGTGCCAAACACTGCCTCTTTGTAGCTTCCTTTAGCCTGATACACCATCATATTTATATTTTTTAATTGCTGAAGGTAATCGACACCATTATCTTCCGATAAATTATCGACCATAATAAAATGTGTAACACCGATGGATTGGTAATAACTGATAAAATGATCAAGAAGTACGCTTTCATCTCGAAAAACGCAAAGAAGAAAAACCGGAATTAAAGATGTGTCAGTTGATTCAGCTACATTCTCAAAAATCAACGTTAAGTCAGATGATGGCATATGATTTACATCACAATAAAAAAGTGTGTTGTTATAAACAACTTACTAAAATTTAATTATGATAGTGGAATTAATTAATAGCAAGACTAACATCGCTTCTGTTAACATTTATAAGCTCTTAGATTCAACAACGAAGTGCAACGTTTTTATAAACAGTGATTGAAAATGAATTATAATCTATGGTCATCTTTTGAAGAACAAGCAAAAAAATATTCTACTGCCACCCCAGTCGAAAATTTTGATTATTCTATTAATATTTCACTGCAATACAATTATTGGTTTACTGAAACGCCCAAAGTTGCCTGCTCTACCATAAAAACGATTCTACAAAAAATGGAGTTAAATAACCCTGACCTGCATTGGGAAAACTTTGAAGATTTACATGATCGAAATTTTTCGCCGTTATTAAAACCATCACAACTAGAAAACTTAGATACTTTTTTAGAGGGCGATAGATTATTTAAATTCTGTTTTTCAAGAAACCCATATACTCGATTACTCTCTTCCTATATTGATAAAGTCATACCACCAAAGCCCGAAAAAAAATATGTATTATTAGCCCTTGGGAGAAACCCAGATCAACTTGAACAGAAAATTACATTTGCTGAGTTTGTTCATGTAATCAGCCAGCAAAAAACAGCCAGTATGAACTCTCACTGGAAATTACAATATTATCAAACCTTCCAAAAAAACATTCAGTATGATTTTATTGGAAAAATAGAAAATTTAAAACAGGATTTACACTTCGTTTTAAATAAAATAAACCCAGATTACCAGCGCTTTATATCCAATGAAAAGCGTCATGCAACCAATGCCAACGAATTATTATCACACTACTATACACCTACACTTATTAATAACGTCCAAAAAATTTATGAAGAAGATTTTATCTACTTTGGCTATGCTTTTGATTTTAAACAGGCTCTAAACTCTTAACTTGCCAAACAACTAATATCCATGCATCAATTTATCAATAAAACTCTCTGGATCTTGCAATAAGGCTTCCAATAAGTGCTTACCAAATTCATCATGCGACTCACTATCTATCCAATGCTTACAATATTCATATTTTTTTATTAAACGAAAATCAAAACCACGACTACCTGCCGCATGATGATAAAACAAATGATGATATATTCCCGCCGCTACAGGGTGTAAATTAATACGGTTAGTTCTCAACAGCGGTAATACGTCATCACTTAAATCACACATTGCCCCCCCTACTTCATCAATCATCTCACCCAGTAGGTTTTTTACTTTTTTATAGTTAAAATTTATTTTCTTGTTTTTAATTCCCTTTTTATCCATGTAAACAACACAAGGGTGAGGAAATAAATCCAAATTTTCAAACCGAATCGGAGCTGCCATGGTTTTATTAAATTGATACATTTGCTGCCCTAATATCTCATGCCAACCTGGTCGCACAGGGAAGCAATCACTATCAAGCATTAAATAACCACTATATTCTGAATGATTTCTCATATAGTCGAGCATTTGCTCAATAGCTGCAGGGTGACCTACATTCGTCTTATTCGTATAAACCACCTCATCTTCTTCAAACATATCCATGGCAACATTATTAGTAATAATTTTGAAGTCATACGGAAGTAATGTGTGTTTTTTAATAAAATGTTTTTGCAGACGGTACCAATCTTCATTTAACTCTGACGGTGCATAGATAGACATAATTAATATTTTTTTTTGAGGCTGTCTATTTTTAGAGTCTTGATTATTCATGGTTTATTCTATGCTCTTATTACCGTATATTCATGCGAACAAAGGGAAATCTAGCACGTCTTTACAAAAACCTATACCTCTAATTCCACTAAGAAAAATACAAGTAAATACAATCACTTGTTAGGCTGTTAATATATAAATCACTGTACTTCTAATTTTTTGAGTAAAGAAATGAAAATAAAACTAGTGGCCATTGCTAAAGATGAAGCGGCCTATTTGCCCGAATGGATTTTTCATCATCTTCATTTCGGTTTTGATGAAATTGAAATCTATGTGAATTTTACGACAGATGACTCACAAAAAGTGTTAGAGAAAATAGAAAAAAATTACCCCGTCAAATATAAAAACGCAGAATACTTACTCGCTCCTGAATCGGATAAATACGATCATTTATTACGAGAAAAATACTTCAAACGTAATAAATTACAATCAAGAGCGTACGCAGAAGCATTACATAACGCGAGGGCAGAAGGGTTTACGCATATCATGTATTTAGATATTGATGAATTCTGGACTCCCTACTGTTTTTCTAAGACGATAAAGCAAGTATTGAATGATCTATCCGACCCTGAGACACTTTCCTTTCACTGGAAAAACAAAGTAAGAGACAATAAACAATTCTCACGCCCTTTTCAAAATAAAATATACTATTTAAATAAGCCTCAACTCAAAAGTGTGACTAAGATAGAGGGGCAAGTCACTATCATGAATTCACATTTTTCAACCTATATAGCTTACGGCTCCAACAAGAAGATCAATCCTGAAGAAAAGAATATAGCAGACGACAATAAGATTGCTTTTATTTTACACCGTTTTCAAAGAAGTGAAGCCGAATACATTTCCATGCTAGGCAGAGGGGATGCAACTTATGCAGGCACGTTTAATTTAAAATTCACTCGCTCTGGATTTCTTGGAGAAGATATTGGATTAAGTATGACTTTTAACACTAATCTCATCGGAAAGTACGACCAAAAATATCAGAAATTTATTAAAAATAATAAATTAAAAAAAGAGATTGAAAATGCCAAAGAGTTTGTACTAGCACAAAATAGTACCGTCTTAGGCTACATAAAAAATAATATTAAAACATACAATATTATACAAAAAATAACCCCAGGGTTAACGCTTGATAAAGAGACTCAAGAAGAGTTAAACCGTAGCCAAGGATTATCAGACAAGCAAATTAATACACTAAGGGATATTGCCTTACAACTAGAAAGTAATGATCTACAAAAAGCCTATGAACTAATGGAAATTGCCTATACATTTAAACCACAAGGACCTTTAATAAAAATGAAATTCATGCAATATAAAAATGCACTTGATAAACAATAGCGGTTGTAGTGTTGCCTAATAAGCCGTTTTTGTAAGATTCACATTTTCACTCATGGATCGCGACAATAAGCTCCCGCCTAGTATTTTGTGCTTTTCAGAAAGCGTAAAATCATCCCTTTTTTTGGTACGACGTGCTAACTTATCTTCTACAAATTGATTCACTTTTTCATCAGTTTCTACATCAATAAAGTTTAAAACATTGGCTATTGTCTCAACGGGGTTTTCAACCAGAGCATCGTATTTAAATTCGAAAAATGAGGCATTAGGAAGACCCTGTAAAAAGCTAACAGCGGCTTCAGTACTTAATCGCCATTCAAGTAATCCTTTATCAAAATTATCTGTGCACATCGTTGCCAATCCTACCGTATCACTCCTGCTTTCTGCGTACTCCGCTAGTTTATCCCACTTAAATGCATTTGCTCCAAACCATCCTCCTTTATCACTTAATTTTTCAATCGACTTTGCAACTTCAATTCCATTTCTATAGATATGAATAAAACGCGCGTCTGGGAATATTTTATAAATAAAATTTAAACGAAAATTATTAATGGGTAATTTTTCAATAAAGACAGGAGCACCATTTGAAACAGTTTCTAAATAAAAAAGATGGCTTAATTTGTTACTCCTCCAATACCGTGTATCTGTAGCCGTTAACGCCAGCTTCCCTTTCCTAGAAGGTGCTTTAGGCGTCCATATATCTGTTTTTGGGTAAGCAGAAAACCATAACTCTCGCGGCTCATTTAAATAAGTAACATCGCGATGCCAACTCAAGGTTCTACCAAATATTGTAGTGCCTGATCTACCACACCCAATAATAAAGATAGGGCTATTTATTTTTTTAAAAGGAAAAATGGAATAAGCAATATTTGGATAATTTTCTACAAGTTTTGTTATACCTTCTTGTAATCCCATAAGACCTCGTGTGAGTTTCAATTTGAATTATTACTTATTTTAATTCTTTCAATCATGCCCAACAATAATAAAACAAGTTTATTCTTTGTTGAAATCATGTGCATTTCCTTATAAAGCACCAATAATTGTTGATGCCCAAGATGCTTCGCATTTTTATATTCTTGAAGTTGTTTTTTTCTATTTATTCTCATTTTATTGGCGGTAGCGCTACCATCCAATCGTCTATCCCATTTTGATTTCCATGCATCAAAACCAATACAATCATAATGAAGTAATTTAATATCGTCACTCCATTTAATCACACAGTTAATATCATAATCACTGGGGTAATGGATGCCATACCGAGATATTTTAGAGTCTATTTTAACAAAAGCTTTTGATTCTAGATGGCCTCGGAAAAACTCACCTTCAAAAAAAACTTTCTGAGAACCGAGTTTTATAGCTTTATTAATTTTTTCTGGATTAACCGGCTTTTTAAACCATTTAGCACTAAACACAGAGTGTGTATAGGGATGATCAGCAATCGCCTCTCTCACAGCCAGTCTCACAATATTAGCCTTAGATTTTACCAGTATCTCACCAATACTTTGATTGATTGAATTAAAAATTAATTCATCACTATCAATATGAGCAAGCCATGTACAAGCGTTTGCTTTTGCAATCTTAGCACCATGATTTATATTTATAACTTGGCGTTCTTCAATGGAGTCTGGTTTTTGTATTTTTCTTTGTTGCCAGTATTTGTCAGTGCAAACAATACAATGCACCTGAGGTTTATTTTCTAAAAACTTGATGGCTTCATCTTTAGGATCATCAAAAAATAAAATTATTTCATTGATTCCAATGCCTAAGTGATAATTAACAAACTCAAGTAATTCGTTAGTCGGTGCTTTGACTGTTGAAATGAGGGCAATTTTAGACATTGCTTTTAGTGTTTTAATCAATCCGGTTTAACGAGCGTAGCCAAAATATTCAAAATCAATTTTGAACTTCTCATAAACCTTATTTTTTAACGTATCTGTATAATGTTCGATAATTTGATCATTAGCACTGGTCTTATGCCTAAAATCATTGGTAATAATTGGCTTATTCTCACCATAAAGAACGTTTAAAACGTTAGAAAAATCATCATTAAACGATTCAAATCTACCAATAAAATCGTATTCTATTCCGTCTTGAAACGTTTGATAATACTGTGTGCGCCAATGAATATTCATCATCGAAATAGGTTGTTCTACAACTGCATCCACAAATGTTTCAAAACTAATGCTTTTTGATAAATCAGTCGGATTATAACCCAGTTGTAATAATAGGTTTCTTTTTTGAGGTTTATTTCCTGCTATTTTATTTAAATAAGCAGATAATAGACGTCCGTATGGGTTTCTAACAAAACAAAATTTATAGATGTCATCGCGCAACAAAAAAGATTTTAAATTGCTGATTTGCGATGGTTGAAGCAAGGGAGATGATTCCCGATCGTGCCAATTGATATTACTATCTTCGTCACCAGAATCAAGCACCCCTAACTCCATTTTTTGCAATGTAACTTTTATCGTAGAACAAGCTACTTTAGGTGTTTCAACGTAAACATATTTATTCTTTAATGAAATATTAGTCGAATAATTAAATATATCGTGACTTATGAATGGACATAAATCCCCTGCATCAGATATAAAACTATTTCTCAATGCAAACAACCTTGTTCATTTAAGAACCACCTTACTTATTTCCTAGTTAATTTGCTATATCATATACCATAAAGCCATCATAGAAATCTAATCCGTATAATTTACTTTCATCAGCAGAAATATCAAAATAGAAAATAAGCGTTGATGTATCAATAGACCCTACTTGGATCGGTTTTGCAGGGTTTGCAACCTCTAAACCATATATGCCACCAGAACCCATTCCAACCAACAAGGTGATACCATCTGACAAGAATTTTAATCTTTTCGCATTTAAATCAATGACATCATGTGCAGGTCTTTTTGTATTCCATGTTGCCATCCTAACTGGGTTAGTTGGACTATTGATGTTTACGATAGAAACCCCTGAGAATCCATCGGCAACATAAGCTACACTTCCATTTAGAGATGAGATAACATCCTGTGCTTCTCCTCCTTTAGTATCTATTCGAGATATAATTAAAGGTTGCGTAGGTTTGGAAATATCGACAATATGTAAACCAGCAGAGCCAGAAGCAACTAGTAAATATTTATTATCAGGCGTAAGCGCAACAGCTTTAGCACTTCCAGTAGATAATTTAACATCTCCAATTATTTTAGGCTTAGACAAATTTGCTACGTCTACAACAACAACATGCGTATCATCTGCAAGATAGACATAACGATTGTCGCTAGAAAGGGCGATTCCTTCTGTACTACCAAAAGATTGAACTCCCCCTATTCGCGTTGCTTTCGCTGGATCACTCACATTAACAATATTTAATCCATAATTTGGGCTGGCTACAAACAACGTTTTCTTGTCTGAAGAAAGCTTTAACATTTTAGCTTCACCAGATAGCCATAAATTTTTTATCTTCACTGGCTTTGTAGTATTAATTTTTGAGAATACATTAATACCGTTGTTACCACTGGCAATAAAGGCATGAGTATCTGAAACCACAATATCTAGCTTATCAATTGGAAAGAGTGTTTCGGAAAATAATCTAGCTGTGTATAAATCAACCTTGGCTTTACCAACGATTTTGATTGTTACCTCTGCAACACTGGAATAAGTGGAACCATCATAAGCTCGATACTTGAAGCTATCGTTCCCAACAACACCAGAGTTTGGTGTATAAATTACTTTATTACCAGAAAGGGTACTCAAACTGCCGTGTGTGGCTGAGTTCACAATTTCGTAACTTAAGTTATCGCCATCCGCATCTGAACCATTCAATACAATACTAACGGCTGAATTAAGTGCAGAAGTAATAGAAAAGGAACTTGCTACTGGAGCTTGATTACCTGCTGTGACGACTAATGCAACCGTTGCTGTAGTAGAAGTTTTTTCTGAATCACTTACTTTATAAGTAAAACTATCATTTCCAGTAAAGCCTTTCTTAGGTGTGTAAGTAACTTTATTACCAGAAACTGTACTCAAACTTCCATTTAGAGGTAATTTATCAATCAAATAGGTTAATTTATCTCCATCTGGATCTAATCCAATTAAATTTATAGCCACCGGCTTATCTACTTTAGTCGATTGACTGAATGAAGATGCTTTTGGAGCTTGGTTACTGAAAGCCACTTTAATTGAAACAATTGCATCATTAGAAGGCTCCTTACCATCCCCTACACGAAAGCGGAAACTATCATCACCCGAAAAACCTAGTTTTGGCGTATAAGTTACTTTATTTCCTGAAACAGAACTCAATGTACCGTTTTTAGGTTGTGATGAAATTAAATACAACAATTTATCATCATCAGGGTCAGTCGCGATTAAACCAATTGTAATAGGTTTATTTGATTGAGTTGTCTCACTGGATGATGTTGCAACAGGTGGTCTGTTATCTCCGTTACTAGGTGGTAGTACTGGAGGATCAACTGGTGGGGTAACCCCAGAAAAATTTAGCGTGATTTTTGCTGATTTTGAAGTTCCTTTAGAATCAACTACCACAAATTCTAAGCTATCTTCACTACCCGTGTAATTACCATTAGGGATATACGTCAATTGAACCGTTTTTCCCACTTTTTGCCAGTTTCTTAAGCTTCCATATTGTGTTTGACGCGTTACCTTATACCCAAGGTCTTTAACAATACCTGTTGCATCAGTTCCTCTCAAAGTAACGAGTGTCGATTTACTCCGTGAAGCCTCAATAGAATCCTGAACAGCCAATGGGAGTATATTGATGATGGTAGCATCACCTGTGTATTTCAAAACACAAGTGACCGCCTTTGAGGTCCCTTTTGTATTCACTACGACAAAATCAAAACTATCCTCGCTACCTGTAAACTTACCGTCAGGGATATAGCTTAACTGAACCGTTGCCCCCACTTTTTTCCAGTTTCTTAAACTTCCATGTTGTGGTTGACGTATAACCTTATAACCTAAACCTACAATATTACCTGCAGCATCTGTCCCTCTCATTGTAACGGTAGTCGATTTATCTCGCGAAACATCTAGTGAAGCTTCAATCGCAATAGGCAGTTGTTTATTAGTAGAATCAGGCTTATCACCTGTATCAATGTAATTCAGAGTAAAAATAGCAGGTTTTGAAATTCCTTTTGTATCGACCACCACAAATTCAAAACTATCTTTGGTGCCCACAAACTTTCCATCGGGGAGATACGTTAATTGAATAGTATTTCCTACTTTTTTCCAGTCTTTTAACCACCCATGTTGTGGCTGACGAGTGACTTTATACCCTAGATTTTTACCATTTCCAGTTGCATCTGTACCTCTCAATGTTACAGTGGTCGAATTAACACGCGAAACCTCCACGGTAGACTGGGTCGCTATAGGAAGAAGTGAATTACCACCACCAAAACCTGTAAGAAAGCTATAAACAGCAATTGATAACACGAACTTCAAAGCATAACCAATAATGCCATGATTGGTATTTTTCATCGTTTAATTCCCCAATTAATTGATTCTTTATGTGAGCTGGATAGTTATAATGTAATAATTAACCTTAACGTAACCTTAATCTCGTCACTTGATTCATATAAAACTAATTTTCATTAGCTAATTTATGATGATAAAAATAATCAAGCGGCAAGAGATTTATCTATAAAAATAGGCATATTAAAAACAATATGAAAGTAGTTATGACGCTACTTGTTCGTGATGAACAAGATATTATTGCAACCAACATCGACTACCACCTTGCTCAAGGTATCGACATGATTATCGTTACGGATAATTTATCACGCGATAATACACCTAGCATTCTTCAAGCATATGAGAAAAAAGGGCTTATCAAAGTTATTCAAGAAACCTCTGATGATTATTCCCAACACAAATGGGTCACCCGAATGGCGCGTATGGCATATACTGATTATGATGCAGACTGGGTGATAAACAACGATGCAGATGAATTTTGGTTTCCCAACAACTCCCAGGAAAATATTAAACAAATTCTTGAGGAAGTCTCTAGTGAGGTTTTTGCCTGTAAATCACCAAGAATTAATTTTTTGCCACCCTCAAGTGCTGATGAAAAAAATTATTTTGCCACTACGATGACAATTAGGGAACAACAATCAAATGATACTAACGGGCAACCCTTAGCACCTAAAACATGTCATCGTGCTTCCCCCAATATCATTGTAAAGCAAGGCAATCATCATGTGGAAATTCACGGCGAAAGACTACAACCTCTTGAAATACCCATAACTATTTTTCACTTTCCGCTCAGATCATTTTCTCAATTTGAGAATAAAATAAGCAAAGGGGGTGCGGCGTATGAACGAAATAAAGAACTAAAAGAATGCATTGGCATTACTTGGCGAATTCTTTATACCCGATACCAAGATAACACCTTGAATGATTACTACCTTCAACAAATACTGCCTCAAAAATCTATCCGAGAGGGGCTAGCTTCTAAAAAATTAATTAACGATAGACGCTTAATTAACTATATACATGATAATTTGGATTTTTCCACATTATCAAACACCCAACATCTCACCAAAATGGGTAATCGCTTTGTAAAAAAAATAACGAATACATTTTCCTTTATAAAAAAATCCAAAAAAGGAGAAGGAATCATTACACTGGCAGATGAAAATTATTTTCAAGGATTATTGATCCTCTATCACTCTGTGCAAAAAAACTATAAAACACCCATTGTTTGCTACGATATTGGGCTAACTAACGACCAAATTAACTGGATTAAAGAAAACTTACCGTTACTAACAATCAAAGAAATCCCAGATACAAAGATTATTCAAACTATTAAAAATCACAAAGAAGAAACAAAACTAGGGACAAAAGGCAAAAGGCAGTGGCCTCTATGGATTTGCCCATTTTTAATACAACACAGTCCATTTACAAAAACGCTGTGGCTCGATTGCGACCTTGTGGTGCTACGAAACCTTGATAAACTATTCAAAAAACTAGACAAGGGTCCAATCTTTACACCAGAAAATCATGCGCCCCACCTTACTGGAAACAAACCAGAACTATATGAGCTTCTTCCCATTAAACGAGAGTTTAATGAGGATAATGCATTAATAAATGCAGGTGTCTCTGGATGGCATTTAACGCGAGACAAAGAAATTTTAAATAATTATAGTCAGGCTGTTAGTAAAGCCTTTGAAAATGCTAAAATTAAAAATGCTATCTCTTGGCATGACCAAGGCTCTCTTATTTGGGCAATACTCAATAGTGATGCTGAAAATAGAGTTGAAAAAGCGTGGAAATGGAATCTTTGTGTTAAACACACCTTAGCAAAAGAACTAAAATTTACGTGGAATGAAAAGGTTTTCAATGAGTTAAGAAATAAAGTTCCTGAGGCTAACATTCTACATTGGAATGGCAAAACAGTACCATGGAAATAATTTAAGAAAATGCCTATTTCTCATAAACATAAATGCTTATTTATTCATATTCCAAAAACTGGGGGTACAAGCATTGAATCTGCACTTGGAATGTTTGGTGATTGGAAAATAGAAGATAAACAAAAACTATTTGGACTAATACAATCCCCAGAGTTAAAGAAACTTGGTTTCATTAGTAATTTTTTACAACACGTAACACTAGAACAAAGCTACAAAATCAACCCTATTTCAGTTAATTATATTAGTTTCAGTTTTGTCAGAAACCCATGGGATAAAATGGTATCTATCTATTCAAACCCTGATAATAACCTTGTTGAAATGGCTTTAAGAAAAAACATCAAAATTAAAGAACTAACATTTGAAGAATTTATTGTCCAAACACAAGATATTAAGCATACTCATCTTGAGCCTCAACACAGATTTGTCTGTAACAATAAAGATGAAATCAATGTTTCATTTCTTGGAAAATTTGAGTCTCTTCATGAAGACTTTCAGCAACTTTGCAAAGCTTTAGAGATTGATGTTAAATTACCCCATAAAAATCAATCCAAGCGAATGACTTATCAAAATTATTACACAGAAACTACTCAGAAAATCATCAAAGAAAGATACAGTAAAGATATTGAGTTATTTTCTTATTTTTTTAACTAAATAAATTTACTAGTAGTTTAAAAGACCATAAAAAAAGCAGGTATTGTTTCCCAATACCTGCTTTTTTTAAACCATTAAGTATAATATCTAGTACTTTAAATACCTAATGAATGATCCACTGGAAAAGAAATACCAATCATCATAAAACCACATCCATTTCATTGTCGTAGGTGTTAATTTAGGTGGTGATGGTTCCATTAATTCATCAGAACGAATTTGTTGCGCAACAGAAATAGTCATATCAACTTCTGCTGTAGCAAAACGACCATCTACATCTAGTTTTTTAATATCAAACTTCTCAAAATTTACGCTACCCATATTCTTTAACCAAGAACGTTTCTTTGTTACTTGTTGATACACAGGATCCATAAACTTCCATGTCTTTTCCCACTCACCTTTTACACGATAATTCATCATCTCAGTTACACGTTGTCCGAGTTTTTCAATTAGTTCATCTTTTGTATACTGTTTACCTACTGGTCTACCTACAACAACTGGCTGACCTGTTGTCGAGTTTAAATCAAAAGACAAAGATGAATACCTAGGAAGCTTGCTATCTCTGAGAATATCCCATTCAAAATACAATCTAATTTTATTATTTCCTATGTATAACTCAGGAAACCGAATTTGAGAAAGCCCTGGTCTTGTTAACTCAATTGAATGATCAAGCCAATTTTTACCTTTATTCTTTGTATAATCAAACATTAGCATTGGGATAATACTTCGGAAGTCTTGCCAAGCAATTACAAACTCACCATTTGGCAATGTTTTTAGATCAAAATATGAAGCTTTTGTTTGAACAGGCTGTTTTTTATCACGATCCATACGGAATGTTTTCTCTTCCCATTTAGCCTTATCTAGGCTCATAGTCGCAATATGAATTTGGTATTTTTTATTTTGATCATGTTGAATAATGTAACCTACCTTGAATTGATCATCAGACAACACCGGTCTTAACCAACTAATTTCATTTACATTCTGAGTACCTTTTACGCCACCAAGCTCAGTCCAACCAACTCCAGATGTACCAGAATCCACACCATAAAAGCCGAGTAATCCAACTTTAGGATAGCCCGCAACCACAACGACTTTATTACCTTTACTCGCAATAGCAGCTTCAACAATATGACCTTGTTCCCATGCGAAAATCTTTTTTTCTTCGCCCCAAGTCTTACCAAAGTCTGACGATACACGGCTTACTAGTTGAGATTCTAGTTTTTTATCTATTATTTTTCTATGTTGCCACACAGCAACTAATTTCCCTGTGTCTAAATAAGCAAGCTTTGGGTTTAACGCGAAATTAACAGGTACATCTTCACCATTTTTACCCTTTTTTATGATCGCATTTTTATCATTATCAAGCCGGATATCTTTTTTACCCCACGTTTTGCCATTATCCTTAGAATAATTTGCATAAACACGATACGGAGGCACGCGTTCATCATAGAACACCATGGCTAAATTACCATCACCATGGCTATAAAAATCAATTTGCTGAAGCACACCACCATTTGTGTTAATTACCACTTTTTCGGAAAAGGTTTTACCTTGATCTGACGATGATCTAAAAAAGATCTTTTTACCATCTTCAAGTTTTTTCCACCACAAGGTATAAATATGTTTCTTGGTTTTATCCGTAAATAGCCATACAAGCGTCGATGGCTCTGAATCAATGACTATTGTCTTTCCTTTATACTTTAATTCTATTTGTTTATCCGTACTATAGAGCACTGCTTGCTCATCTTCAATTAACTGAATTGAAGGTCTAGCCATATGCTTTATTTTTTCATCAGAAAACACTGCTTGAGGAACTTTCCAGTCGCCAATATCAGCATAATAATTACTTGTATTTTCTAGTGATGTATTATCCTTATTTACGTTTTTTGAATCATTACAACTCACCTGAGTTGCAAACACTAATATACCTAATATAGTCCAAATACTTTTCATTCTGACAACCATTAATTTAAAACAATATATTTTACACAAAAAAAATGAGCAAACAATGTTTGCTCATTTTTATTTTCTACTAAAACTGTCTGTTAAACGATATTAACAGATTAAACAGTTATTAGTATCCTCGGTTTGGATGAGATCCAAATTTACCATCATTACGGTTACCGCCCGTTTCAACTTGCATAGTAATTCCAACATCTGCAGTACCTGAAGCAGTGAACATACCGTTAACATCGTCGAAACGGTAAGTCAAAGCACCACGACCTTTAACCGTCTCAATACCTGAATTGTTTGTTGCAACAACATTAACTGGCTTCCAACCACCATTCATAGTAGCTGGCATCTGAAGTGAAGTAAGGAAATCACTACGATCATAAAGACCTAGACATTTGATTTTCAGGTCTTTATCACCAGAAACTACATCTTCATCGTTATTGTATGCTCCAGAACCAGAAACACTGCTCTTAGCAGTAATAGTTTGCTGAATATTTTTCTTACCCGCTTGTGGCTGCTGTGTAAAGGTAACAACCTCATCCCAACGACTGCCTGGTGTGTTTTCTGCAGCACGTGACATACCTAGACCAGTTACGGCTGTGTACCATGCTGTACGCTCTGTAAAGCTAGGCCCTACAGGCATTCCACCTAAACGTGTATTAGATGCTGGTAACCACATCCAATCAATAGATTGCTTAGAAATGTAACCAGGAGAAAAGTTACCACTCTCTTTACTAAGGTGATTATTGATTAGTTTGTAATCCATCATAATACCTTGAGCAGGATTAATGATATATGCAAAACCAGAGAATTCACCTTCGTCAACTTTACGAGCACCTAATGTGCCATCACCATTGTTCTCAGGTAAGTTAGACTGATCGTCCATTACAACCATACCGTAGAAATCACCAGCGGCAGGATTCCAACCATTTGCTCTAGAATTATCTGGAGCTATAGAATTACCTAGAATATCTTGGAAAATAACGTCCCAAGAAGAAACTCGACCACTGTTATTTTGAACATGACAACCGCCATTTCCAGCGTAAGTATGCAAGTCTTGAATACTAGTTACACCTGTGTTCGCACCAGGACCCATGCCTGTTGTTTTTTGGATGTAGTAATAATGAAGTGTGTCTTTAGTTTTACCACCATCAACATTAAATTGATCAGGAATACCACTACCTCTTACTTTCATAGCAAAATAAGTACTAGTACCTGCATTACCGCCCGTTGTATCATGGATTACTAAAGGTGCTAAAAGTGAATCAGCCTGAGCTGTTCCTGCAACAACACCTGCAGTCGCAAGCATTACAGCGCCAGCTAAACGTGCTTTATTTAAAATTTTTCCTTTCATGGAAATTCTCCTTATTGAGATTAATTAATTGTTCATTTAACAAATTACGCCCTAAACGTAGTGCTATTTTAGACCATCTGCACAAACGTTCAAGTACTTTCTTAAAAAGAATTCATATTTGCCCTTAAATCAAGGCAGTTATGAAGTTCCCTTTGCCAACTTTCAAGTCTTTTCAGACCCAGATGTCATCGCATCCAATCTTAACACAATAACCTTAAGCGGCTCTGAATCGAGATTAGTTGCTAATATACAACACCATAAACAATAAAACAACAGTTTTATTCTGAATCAACTCAAAACACCTACCTACACCCCACGAAGCCTTATACATAGAACAGTTATTTAAATAAAACATCGAAAGTTTATTAGCTCGATACATCTATCTACGTTATTATTTTCTATAATCAAAATATCAATAAGGAAAAAAATGCCTAAAGTATTCGGAATTGGTTTTCATAAAACAGGAACAACCTCTTTAAATGTGGCGCTACAACAATTGGGTTATCGCATTACGGGTCCTAACGGAGTGAATGACCCACACATCCATAATAACCTAGATAAAATGTGCCACGATTTAGTACCAAAGTATGATGCATTCCTTGATAACCCTTGGCCGTTGCTTTATTCAAAGCTGGATAAATCATACCCTGACAGTAAATTTATTTTAACTATGCGACCAGTGGACCAGTGGATAAACAGTATTGTGAATCATTTTGGCGACGAAACTACCCCTATGAGGCAAATGATTTATGGTCTTGGCTCCCCTAAAGGGAATGAGACAATATATAAAGAACGTTATAATCAACACAACAAAGATGTATTGGACTATTTTTCAGACAGGATGGATGATTTATTAATACTCAATATCTCTGAAGGCGATGGTTGGGAAACCTTATGTCCTTTTTTAGGAAAAAAAATAATAAAGGAAGATTTTCCGCATAAAAATAAAGCGCAATCTATTTAAGGAGACCCTGATTAAGCATCTATGAAAAAAAGCAATCAAAGTGCAATTAATGATCTTATATTAACAGGCATACCGCGAAGCGGAACCAGTTATTTATGTAGCCTATTGCACAATTTAACTAACTGTGTAGCCATTAATGAACCCGACCGCATGTCTGGTACTTTACGCAAAGACAAATTACCTTATGCCACATTAGCTTTTCACGCTAGCATACGTGATGCCATTCTAAAAAAAGAAACCATCCAAAATAAATTATTAAATGGCTCACTAATAGAAGACACCGCAATTTTAGAGCAATACGAAACGTATCAACCTGATATTTCACGTGACGATTTTTTATTATGCTCAAAAAACACATTAGGTTATTTGGCGCGACTCCAAGGCTTTCAAGCCATAATGCCCAACACGCCTATTATTACCTGCATCCGCAACCCTATAGATACAATCGCTTCATGGAAACAGTCCTTCCCGCATTTAGAAACGGCATCTGCCGCTACTCAGCATATCATTGGGGCACTGAATGATGATTTTATTTCTGATTGGCAGAAAGAACGCTTATTAAAAATTTCTAACGAACCTCGTGTCGCTTATCGGCGCGCAATGTTTTGGGCTTATTTAGCAGACTGGATATGGGAAAACAAAACAAAGCTAATAATCGTTCATTATGAGGATATCGTTACTCGACCCAACGATACCCTACTCAAAATATTTAACCAATCAACCAGCCCTTTTACTTTTGAGCCAAAGAAAGATTTTATTCCTTCAACCGTTCGCACCCACAAAAGAGAACTGTTAGACAACGAAGATATAAAGGCAATTGAAGATATTTGTTACTCTAGCGCACATCATTTCTCTTACGCGCATTCATTATGAAGCGACAATAGAGCAATATTATTTCTACCAAAGGCCCCTTCTCTTAATTATCTATTTTGAAAATAAATGACTTACGTTTAAGAATCTGTAAAATGCATGACCAACGCAAACACAGATACAAAAGATGAGTAAACAACAAATCAAAATAGCAATTGCAGGCACGGGCTACGTAGGGCTTTCTAACGGCATTCTACTCGCACAACACAATGAAGTCATCGCTT
>CAZHUE010000030.1:813-22318 GCA_964535875.1 uncultured Methylomarinum sp. | reverse complement strand
CGAATACACCCTGTTGGTTGGCTTGTAAAAACTGATCATCGTATTCATTTGAATTAACCACCAATTCATAGCCTTTTGAGCCTGCTGTGATGTTAAAATCTCCGCATAACAAGGTTGCTTTAACATCCTCTGAATATCTTTCTTTTGCCCATTGATGTAGTCTTTTAAATTGTCCTTCAAAGCCATCTTCTATCCAGCTTAAATGTGCAGAAAAAACATTGATTGTCCCTAAATAGGGAACTGAAACTTGTGCCATCACTACCTTTCTGGAATGGATGCTATATATATCGTGACTATCCGACACATACTGAGCCTGTTGATTAGATAAAGGGAAACGACTTAATATAGCAACCCCTTCCCTGTATTTATCAAAACCCAGATGTGACCAATCTGTATACAGATAAAAGGGATGGGCTAAGCGATCATTTATAATCCTTGCGGAATTGGATGGCCAGTCCCCTGCCCCATCATTCCAAAATTCTGCCACTTCTTGCAGACAAACCAGATCTGCATCTAGCTCATTAATTGCCTTAGCTATCTGGGTAAATTTTTCATCCTGATTTTGCTCTTGATAACAATGTAAATTTAAAATCAGGATTTTTAACTGCTCATTTTGAAAGCTATAATTATTCTCCTGATTATTATCCCAAATAAGCTGTGCATCTTTATTTTCAGCACTAATAATATATTGAAAATTGAGAGCATCATGATGCTCTATTTGCCCAGTCCATATCTGAACACCATATTGATTTGGATTTCGGGCATTACTTCTTAAGGTATTTTCCCAGTATTTTATTTTAAAATCACAGAAAACCAACTGAGTGGTTTCCCAGTTATCTATTGTCCAGTGAAGTGTAACTTTTTCCGCTTGAAAAACAGAATCAACAGCTATAGTTATAGGGGTAATTGATTGGCTTTCAGTTAGTCGCCCCTGAAAACCAATATTTTGTATTTGAAACCCTGGAAATAATTTAATCCCAGAATCAGCTTCACTAGAATAATTATTTCCTTGATTATTATCCCAGTATTCTTGCCCTGAAACTCTATAGCGCAAACTAAACTGAATGTTACCAGGAAGAGAATAATCATCCATTAAAGTTAAACTTATTTGTGCTTGCCAGTACTCTTTATCTTGTCCTTGAAAACTGTGGTATTTAGCGGGTAAAGTCTCCCAATCCCTCTGCTCCCCCCTCCATACAATATCCACTTGTTTATCAAAACCAAGATTCTCTAGTAATATAAAAATATGTAGGTTTTGTTGAACCTGAGATTCTTTTCTACGAATTATATTTTCTACATAGAGTAGCTGGATAGTTGGCATAATAAGCTGAAAAATTAACCCATTAAAATCTACTTTTCAAAAATAAAACTAACTGTTACGGGAACAGCTGTATTTATAGAAGAAAGTTTGGCTAGTGCTTTTAATAATTCAACTCCCTTTTCAAGCTTATAATCACCCATATTAATAATGACCGGTTTAACAGTTACAGCAAGTAATTTATTATCCGCTAAGGCGGTAATACGTAATTCAGCATCAACTTTTTTCTGCTGACCATGGATTGACAAGTCAAGTGGTAACGTCTGTAAAAAAGACTCTCCAGTCTTTAAACTATTAATACGTGAAATATCAACTTTTGTGGACATTGTTGCTTTAGGGAATTTGGTTACCTCAAATAATACCTTTTTCATTCTGTCATCCCTTATAGGGATTTTTGTAACAACACTACTTAACGAAACATCTACACTAACGTCTCCATTATCCTTTAGAGATCCTGCCAGATTTTTAAAAGTATGTATTTCGCCAACAGATAGATTTTTTATTGATATAAAATCAAGCGTAGATTCAGTATTATTTAATGCCCAATTAGCAGAAGCAGAGTAAGCAACACTAGTTAATATCAACGCTAAAAAAGTTTGTTTTAATCCTGAGTTTTTCATATTTGTTTCCCTATTATGATGGTTTGTTTATAATCTCGAAAATCTATTTCCGGAAACACATTATCCATCGTTTCCAAAGCCAGTAAATATCGTTCATCTATTTTATTACTACGAATAGATTCATGCAGATAATTAAACCTTGCCAGATAATCTTTTATTTTTTTATTTGCGTATTCAGTCGTCGTCCCGGATTTTAAAATAAATGGCCAGTCAGAAGCCTGTGCCAACAAAACCGATCTAAACGCCTGATTTAATGCGCGTTTTTGTAGAGGCAAAACACGAACATCTGAAAAATCTATTGCAAGTTGCTCCATTTCCTCTGCAATTTTATGTAAAAATGGATACACCCAGTCGTTTTCCTCACTAATCCAATAGCTTGAATACCCTTCGTCTCCCCAAGTCGAAGCAGAAGGTCTAGAAACTTGATGCCCCGTTTGCTGCTCTAAATATTCACTACAGCTTACTAATTTAATCTTAGATTGAGGCTCACTTGCCAGTCTTAATACTTGTTCTAACCAATGAGGACCTTCTGCCCACCAATGACCAAATAATTCTGCATCATACGGAGAAATAATAATGGGTGTTCTATCCATCCAGTCATTCAACTTATTTATTTGCTTCAACCTTTTTGTAATAAAATCGTTAGCATCATTCTGTGCCTTTTTCTTTGCTTTTGCAGGATTGTATATTTCCTTAATCTTATCATCACCCGTAACTCTGTGATATTTAATACCGGTATTGATTCTGGTTTTACCGTCAAGAATATAAGGAGCAATAGTTTCTAAATCTAATTCAAAACCTATATCGCTATAATATTCTCGATAATTTTCATCACCCGGATAGCCTTCTTGTGCACTCCAAACTTGATGTGAGGACTCAGGGTCTCGCGCAAATGCCATAACACCATTTCCACAATCAATGGGCGCATAAACATTGTTCTTCGGGTGAGTATCGGCATCTAATATTCCATGTGTATCAATAAAGAAATAATTGATCCCTGCCTCGGCAAGCATAAGCTCTAATCCAGCATAGTAACCACATTCCGGAAGCCAAAATCCAGATGGAGCAAATCCCAGACTGGATTTAAAAGTATCAATCCCACTTTTTATCTGATTACGAACAGCCATTTCACTAACGTTTAGTAATGGTAAAAAACCATGGGTTGCTGCTGTTGTTATCAGTTCAAGTTGACCTGAAGAATGATGTTTTTTGAAGGCCTTTAATAAATCAAAATTATAATGTTGATATGTCTCTAATGCTCTATTAAAGAATCGACGGTACAATCGTGCTAATTTTTGATATTCGTTTTGACCTCTAGTTCTAACAATTTCTTTTTCTGCAAGTTCAATACGATTATTGATATATTTAAGATAGCGCGTCTGTAATAGCTCGTCGCGCAACATCAAGATCAATGTAGGTGATAATGAAAGTGTTAGGCGATAATCTACATGATCATTAGATAGACCATCAAGAACATTAATCAAAGGTATATAACATTCCGTGATTGCCTCGAAAAGCCAAATTTCTTCAAAAAAACTTTCGTATTCCGGATGCCTTACATAAGGCAGATGAGCGTGAAGAACAATAGCTAGAAATCCTTCTTTTGCATTCATTAGAGCCGACTTCCTTTTCCAGAATAATAAGTATGTAAATAATGAACTATTTCCGGTTTTGTTTGCCCATAAAATTTTTTTTCATTAATACTTTCATAATCATTGCCAGTATCTGTGAAATTGTTCTCAATTAAAACATTTTTAATTTGAAAACTATTGATACTATTTGAAGTGACCAATATACTATAATCTTGGTCTAAATTTGATTCACCTAATTGTGCAAAATAAGTCTTGCCTTTTTTAGAAGAGGGAATGCTAATTGTTTGTTTAGATAAAGAACGTTTAACATTATAATCAGCAATTTTTTTTGTTTTAACACGTCCTTTCTTATTTTCTTGTGAATAAATTTGTAAGCTTAAATCACTATTTAATTGAGTTGAAGAGTTGACCCTATTTTGACTTTCAGCTAAATTCCAATAGATATGGAGGTGTTCAGGGTCAACAGAAAGAAGAACAAGTTTCCTGGTATTACTTGTAACTTTAGGCGCAAAATAGAGGCTAATATTCTGACTTATTTCAAGTAATTCTTCTCTGGTAAGACTCGGTGTTATCATCGCTTCAGGCAATGCTAAACCTTCTACATCACCAGCTTTGGCTTTAGACAGCTTTTTTGTTTGAATCTTATTTTCTAAAGGGTTCAGAAGGTTCATCAACGATCTTTCTGTTTAACTTGAAGACTCCAATTGTACTATACTTACGACTTACTTTAATTTTGACTCTCAAAATGACTCAGTCTTGTATTATTTCATCACTGCTAATAGCTCTACTTACAGCTATTTCCTCGCCCTTATTTGCAACAACTATTCCCCCTATATTCAGACCATTGCCGGCAATACAAGCCAAAGGCTTAGGCATTATTGTCAATGACGCAGACCCTTTAAGCATAAAAATAGCTCACTATTATCAACAAAAACGAAAGATACCTAAGCAAAATATTATCCATATTCGTTTTAACCCTATGTATAAAATTTTACCTGTCGATACATTTTTACAGTTAAAAGAAAAAGTTGATAAACTCACCCCTGATAATGTTCAAGCATACGCCTTAACCTGGATGTTACCCTATCGGGTCGGTTGCATGTCAATAACAACCGCTTTCGCTGCCGGTTTTAATGATTTTTTCTGCGCCAAAGGCTGTAAAAAAACCTCTTTATCGCCTTATTTTAATAGTGAAAGCACACAACCTTTTACCAATTATAAATGGCGGCCAACAATGGCATTGGCAGGTGAGACTTTTGAAGATGTTAAACAATTGATAGATCGTGGCGTTGCATCTGATTATAGTCAACCAACAGGAACAGCCTATTTATTAAAAACTTCAGATAAAGATCGTAGTGCCAGAGCAGTACTTCACCCTCTTGTTACTGAAGCTTTTAATGGCTTATGGGAAGTAGAAAGTCTTGAGCAGGATTATATTTCAGACAAACAGGATGTTATGTTTTATTTCACCGGTAAAATTCGCATCCAGAATATTAACACAAATCATTTTTTACCTGGAGCAGTTGCTGATCATTTAACTTCAACCGGTGGTGTGTTATTAGGAGGTACTCAAATGAGCAGTATAGAATGGTTAAAAGCCGGTGCAACTGGAAGCTATGGAGCAGTGATAGAGCCTTGTAATTTCGTCCAGAAATTCCCGAACCCAGGCATCATGATGTATTATTACATTAGAGGAAATAGCTTAATTGAAGCCTATTGGAAAAGTGTTGCCTGGCCAGGACAGGGAATTTTTATTGGCGAGCCATTAGCCAAACCCTTTGCTCATCGCCATCGTTCATAACAACATTACAGATTAATTTTATTAATGCAATCAAATCGTCCGGTAGTTCTCTCTTTTTCTGGTCATGACCCTAGTGGTGGTGCGGGTGTACAAGCCGATATTGAAACACTGATTAGCCATCAATGTCATTCTTGTAGTGTGATTACGGCTTTAACTGAGCAAGATAGTCACAATGTAAAACAGCTTATCCCTCAAAAAGCCCAGGATATTAAAGACCAGGCCAATAGAATTCTAGCTGACTTCCCTGTTAAGGCAATTAAAATAGGCTTGCTTGGTCATCATGAAATAGCCATAGCCATTGAATCTATTTTATTAGAAAACCCTCATATTCCTGTTATTTTAGATCCTGTTTTAGCCGCCGGTGGAGGTACTTCGTTAGCAAATGAACAATTAATTTCGAGTATTATTGAAAAACTCCTACCTTCCACCACTATTTTAACGCCCAACAGCAATGAAGCCAGACAATTGGCCCAACATGATGACTTAACTGAATGTGGGGAAAAATTGCTGGATAAAGGCTGTAATTTTGTCTTAATCACAGGGGCTCACGAACAATCTACAACCGTTAACAATCAATTATTTCAAGCCACTGGTAAAACAGAAACCTTTAAATGGGACAGGCTGGAAGGTAGTTATCATGGCTCAGGTTGTACTCTTGCAAGCTCTATTGCGGGTTTAATCGCACAGGGTCTTGATCCATTTACCGCTATTTCAGAAGCTCAGGATTATACTTGGAATTCATTAGAAGCCGCATATCAAGCAGGGCAAGGACAATTTAACCCTAATCGTTTATTCTGGATGGAAAATAATTAATGAATTTTCCAACAAGTGGATTATATGCAATCACGCAAACTGAGGAAAAAAATTGTGACACCATTATCCAGGAAGTCTCATTAGCATTAAAAGGCGGCATTTCGATTCTTCAATACCGGGATAAAAAACCTGATGATGCGGCTTATTTAGCCAAAGAATTATTATCACTCTGTAAACAATATAACGTCCCTTTACTTATCAATGATAATGCTGACCTAGCTAAACTGATTGGAGCCAATGGGGTTCACTTAGGTAAGGATGATGGAGATATTGTTTCCATCAGAAAACAACTTGGCTCAAAATCAATTATCGGGATTTCTTGTTATAACGATTTAGCAAGCGCAGTCAATGCTCAAAATAAAGGCGCAGATTATGTAGCTTTTGGACGTTTTTTCCCCTCTTCCTCTAAACCTTTAGCTGCTCCTGCTCGGGTAGAAACACTCCAGCAGGCTAAAAATAAAATTCAAATCCCCATTGTTGCCATAGGTGGTATTCTGCCTGGCAACGGCGGTGAATTATTAACAGCAGGTGCTGATATTTTAGCTGTCATTGGTGGTATCTTTAGTCATAACCCTGAACAGTCTACAAAAGACTATCTCAAACTATTTTCAAAATAAAAGATCAAACCGAATGTCTAAAAGTCGACGAAAATTTTTAAAACAGTTTTTTTCTATAACTGCTTATAGCATAACTATAGCAAGTGGTTTTCTTCGCTCTTCTATCGCTATAGCAGAATGGCAAAAAGAAAAATTTCAAGACAATAGTTATAAAAAAGTAATAGATAGTCTGTATAAAAATGCTAAATTTATTGATAGTAAAAAGATCCAATTTAGCAGGCTACCCAAGGTCGCAGAAAATGGTGCTCTGGTACCGATTAAAATCACCAGCAGCCTTAAAAATGTTGAAAAAATTTCTATTTTAGTAGAAAAAAACCCACGTCCTTTAATTGCAGAATTTTATTTATCTCCAGCTATGATCCCTCAAGTCTCTGCACGTTTTAAAATGGCTAAACATAGTCATGTGATTGTTATTATTCAAGCAGAGGGTAAATTTTACAAAAAAACTCAATTCGTAAAAGTCACTAAAGGTGGGTGTGGATAATGTCCAGTATTAAAATAAGAACAAAACGCTTAAATAACACAACTCAAATCAGAACATTAATTACCCACCCAATGGATAATGGTCGCCATAAAGATAAGCAAGGTAAACTTATTGCTGCACACCATATTCAACAACTTTGGGTGAAACATAATGATGAACTTATGACTACCTGCGAAATGGGGGGCAGCATTTCAAAGAACCCTTATTTTGATTTTTTACTTAATGGCGGTGTTAAGGGGGATAAAATAACTATTTCTTGGGTAGACAATCTTGGTCACAAGGATTCTAAAACACATAGTATAAAATAAGGTAGTGCATAGTGCATAGTGCATTCCCCCACCCTACGTTTTATTCATAAATTTCGTTCCCACGGCTCTGCGTGGCAACTCATTCTGAGATGCTCTACATCTCGTGACGAGAGGCATCACGCATTACATTCCCACGCAGATTCAACTCTTTGTTTTATTATTTAGAGCTTGCTCAGAAAGTCTAAAATCTTGCATCAACAATACATCTACATTTAAGCTGCTGATAATAAATACAAATTTTTCTGTAAAAAACAAGTTACTGAAAAATTAAGAAAATTTGATGCTCTCAAATTGAAACAAGTGCACGGTTTTTGAGGAATATACACCAAAAACCGTGCACCTAATTCAACAATAAAGGCTATAAATTTTTTAATATCAATGCCTTATGATTTATAAGCAGGCTCTATTTAGTTGTAAAGGCTAAATTAATATCAATGTCATAAACTATATTTATAGTTCTACGACGCTATCATCAAACTTTAAATCGACAGCAAGATATTTGAATGAAAAAAGGACTCGTTACCCTTTTTTCATACGATTATTTATTCAATTCAGATCGTGCAAGCATTTGTTCATGTTCATCAACTTTCACTTTAAAGAAGTTGTAGATTTCATTCATCGAAATATGCAAGCTAATTGAATTAAAGCCTGGGTCATTATTGTCAAGTGGTACATTGCCAATCAATATTTCTATAGCCGCATTGGCTTGTGGCTCATCTTTACTATCGATAGTCATAATGGCATCGAGTACATCTTTTATTATGTAACCGTGATCTCTAATAAGTACCATCAAATCAAATAAATCTCGTGATTTCACTCTATCTAACAGCACAACTGATTTAGTTTTAAATAAACTATCCAGATCAAAGATATTAAATGCACCCTGATAGCCGATCACGCCCGCGTTTTTAAAATAATTACGTCGGGACTCACCGCCTTTATCCATTATGCTAAAGCTGATCTTTACACCATCAATAAGATATTCTCTGATGTAATCTTCAAGATTACATCCATTAATTCTTGCTTGAGAAATCTGTGCTGTCGTTAATATACTTTGTACAGAGTGATCCTTTTTTAGTTCCGATATTAACTTGTTTAATTCAGCAGGTAATGTGTCCTGAAAATAAAAGAAATCCAAATCTTCACTGACACGATGGCCAATCAGTAATGTTAATGCGGTGCCTCCTATTAATATTGCACCTGTCGCTTTCATATTTGCATTTGAGGATAGGCTGTTAAACATTGCCAGTGTTGCAGAGGGTAGAAACTGGGTTTTAATCTCCATTTATAGCCTCGCAGACATTGATGTATTGCCGTTCAGCGATCTTTAGCGTAAGTGGCTCGTTAATTTTTACAAGTGCTTCACCGACACGCGTGGTGCCAAAATATCGCGTAATCCGCGCAATATCTCTTACATTACATCCTTCAAGCACTCGCAAAATAAAAATATCCGGATCAATATTGATATTACTCCAGTCGTAAGGCGAACCAAGGCCTAATTCTTTAGATAGTGCTACCTGTCGATCAATTGAGTTCTTCCCACGAATATATTTTGCTTTCTGCCGGCATTTATTGGAACAATACTTTGCTATTTTAACACCTTGAAAAACCGTATTACAGGATGAGCATACTTTTTCGACCCGCTTTCTTTGAGCTGATAATTGAGCGCCGATAGTCATATTTTAAACCCTGTATTGAATATACTGATAGATTCTCACGGAAACGCTAGCGTGTCAAATTAGCTGTTTTAACATATTAAGATGGGGCGTAAGTGGAATAGCTAGTTTTTAATCCCAACCCCTTTATGTAATAGATAGAGACTTAAAAGTGTTAAAAATAAAATAAATCCACCTGTCATGGCAAAAGCAAGCCAAATATCAATATCAGTAACACCTATTAACCCAAACCGAAATGCGTTGATCATATAAAGGATAGGGTTTACTAAAGATATGGTTTGCCATATATCAGGCAACATGGAGACAGAATAAAATACTCCGCCTAAATAGCTTAATGGCGTTAATATAAAATTAGGGATGATAGAAATAGCATCAAAGCTATCAGCAAATATTGCGTTGATAAAACCCGCTAAAGCAAATAAAGTTGCCGTTAAAATTGCTACGGCAATAGCAATACCTAAATGATTAACCGTAATATCTGTATATAAAAGTGAGATTCCAGTTACAACCATTCCAACCAATAACCCACGGGTAACCCCACCCAAAATATAACCCATTAAAATAATCCAGTTAGAAACAGGGGAAACCAACAACTCCTCAATATGTCGTTGGAATTTAGTGGAATAAAAAGATGAGACTACATTAGCGTAGGAGTGACTAATAACAGACATTAAAATCACCCCAGGAACAATATAATCCATATAACTCACACCACTTATATTCCCTACCCGCTCGCCAATCAATTTACCAAAAATCATAAAATATAATGATGTAGTAATTGCCGGTGGTAATAGGGTTTGCGGCCATATTCGAGTAAAACGTCGAATCTCTTTGGTTAAAATCGTACGGAATGCTATAAAATTATTCATTCACTAAATCCATAAACAATTGTTCTAAACGATTAGACTTGTTTTTAAGACTTAACACCTCAATATGCTTTTCAGTCAATTGTTGAAATAACGGATTAAGACTCTTTCCTTTTGGAACGGATACATTTAATAATTTACTTTCCACCAGTTCAAATTTATAGCCATCTATATCAGGTATAGTCAAAATGGGTTTCGCCAAATCAAGTATAAAATGATCTTGTTTGACACGAGTGAGCAATTCAGCCATACCTGACTTCTCCACAATTAAGCCATCGTTAATAATTGCAATATTTCTACATAAACTCTCCGCTTCTTCCAGATAATGTGTAGTTAAAATAATCGTTGTACCTTGCTTATTTATTTGCTCCATCATTTCCCACATAGAACGCCGTATTTCTATATCTACGCCTGCTGTTGGTTCATCTAAAATCAATAGTCGCGGGGAATGAACTAATGCCCTTGCAATCATCACACGTCGTTTCATTCCTCCCGATAGCCGTCTTGAAACAGTCTCTCTTTTATCCCATAACGACATTTGTTTCAAACACCTTTCAGTATTTATTTTTGCCTTTTTTTTAGCAATTCCATAATAACCTGCTTGATTTAAAACTATATTTTTGACGGTTTCAAATTGATTGAAATTTATTTCCTGAGGAACAAGACCAATACAACTTTTAGCTTTAGCATTTTCCTTTTTTAAATCGTGTCCAAAAATACTCACAGTACCACTGGTTTTGTTAACTAAAGAACTGATAATTCCAATTGCTGTTGATTTACCTGCACCATTTGGGCCCAGCAATGCAAAAAAATCGCCCTGCTCTACATCAAGATCAATTCCCTTTAAAGCAACAAAACCATTACTGTATGTTTTTTTCAGGTTTTGGATGGATAATGCATTCATAACAACTAAAACTTAACGGAAAATAAAAAATGGGTTAAATTATAACCGTTGTTCCTTGGCATGGACGGTTTAAATAATTTATACTTCACATAATTACTGCCAAAGAAATCAGTAAACCCTATTATTATTGACTCAAAAACAGGAAAAATCGTGACGAATAAATTACCTACCAGTGTTGCAGCAGTAGACCTTGGGTCAAATAGTTTCCATATGATTGTATGTAAGATAGAAAAAGGGAAGCTAAGAACAATAGATCGTCTAAAAGAAATGGTTCGTTTGGCATCTGGGCTGGATAAAAATAGAAACATTGATAGTAAAACACAAAAGAAAGCACTTGATTGTCTCGAACAATTTGGTCAACGAGTTCGCAATTTTCCAGCGGGTAGTGTCAGAATAGTGGGGACTAACACATTGCGAACTGCAAAAAATTCCAGGCAATTTATCTTAAAAGCTGAAAAAGCACTTGGCCACCCCATTGAGATCATTGCAGGGATAGAGGAAGCCAGACTTATTTATCAAGGTGTAGCGAATAGCCTTGGAAGTAACGCTAACTCACGTTTTGTCATGGATATCGGTGGTGGTAGTACAGAATATATTATTGGAACTAATGATACAGCCTCCATAAAAGAAAGTTTAAATATGGGGTGTGTCACTGTTAGTAATCTTTTTTTTAAAGATGGCGTTATTAGCAAAAAAGCTTTTAAAAAAGCGATAATCTATGCCCAACAGAAATTAAGGTCTCATCAACGTAAATTTAATAGTGAAAACTGGGATGAGGCCATTGGTGCTTCTGGTAGCTTGCGTTCAATCCACAAAGTGTTAATTGCAACTAAATGGAGTAATAACGGTATTACGCTAGATGGCTTAGAAAAATTAGTTGAACACATTACTCAATGCGACCATGTTGATGAATTAAATTTACCTGAGCTAAGTGAAGAAAGATTGCCCGTTTTTGTCGGAGGAGTCGCTATTATTTATGCCACTTTTCAAAAACTCGATATCGAACAAATGACCGTTTCTGATGGAGCCCTTCGTGAAGGGTTAGTCCATGATTTGTTAAATAGAATATATGACCAGGATATTCGCTCAAAAACTGTAGAAACTATTGCAAAACACTACCATACAGATATAAAACATTCAGCCCGTATAAACAAAACAGTCGACTATATTCTTAATCAGCTAGATAGTGAATGCTGTACTGAAAATAGTAAAATCATCACTCAGTTTCTACATTGGGCTGTTAGTTTACATGGCATTGGTTTAAATATCGCACACAACCAATATCACAAACACAGCGCTTATATTATTGAAAAAGGTGACTTTGCAGGTTTCTCCAGACAAGACCAGATAATTCTTTCAACTCTTGTTCGATCACAGCGTAAAAAATTTTCTAATTCACGTTTTAAAAAACTTCCAGCCCCATGGAACAAGGATGCACCCTTCCTAGCAATTATCTTACGTTTAGCAATACTATTGCATAGAAACCGACATACATTAGCTAAACCAGAGTTTAAAATAGTTATAAAACCCACTGAAATTGAACTAAAATTTACTAATAATTGGTTAGAGAACGCACCTTTAACCTATGCAGACCTCGAAATTGAAGCTGAATTTTTAAACGCAGCAGGTTATACCTTAAGTTTTACATAAAGATTAAGGACACCGATATTAAGGCAGAAAACAGGAAGGGAATGAAGCATCGCGTGAGAAAGTCTTTATGGACTTTTTTTACTCCATTGCGTCTAATATTTTTATCTTTAGCAATCCCTGTGTTAATAATTGTACTACTTCTATTTGCCACTATAGAAAATACTGCTATTACACATCATAACTTACACCTAGCCCACAGTGATATTGAAAACATTCTAAACATCGTTAAAAATTCACAATTAAAGAAACAAAAAGCTATAAAATTTAGTGAAAAAGAACTTAATATTGGCCTAAATTATCTATTAAATTACTATATACATAGCACGTCTAAAATTACTATTGAACAACAGCAACTAGACTTTAAAATCGCATTATTACTAAACCATCATTACTTTAGAAAGTATCTTAATTTTAGTTTTAAATTAACCAAGCGGGACGGTTATCCTGTTATCAACCAGCTAAAAATTGGTAGCTTAAATGTTGCAGATCAATTTGCCGGATTAATTCTTGAGAAGCTGATTAACTATACCCCGTTAAAAGAATATTATCATCTTGCAGCACTACACACAAAAGATATACAAATTAGTAGCGATCGATTTTTAACCATTGATTATCTCCCCCTCACTGACTCAGATTTAAAAACCAAGTTGAGTCTCAATAATAAAAATGTGCAGTCTGTTATTTTTTTTCAACAACAAATCACCCAAATTATTGCTAAACATGACCCTAAATGGCGCTTATCCTTAGCTGAGCTATTTCAACCTTTATTTAAACAAGCTTATCTAAGGTCATCTATTGCAACTGCAATATCAGAAAACCGTGCTGTCCTTATTGCTATTAGTACCTATGTTAATAAAAATGAAATTAAAGCCTATATCCCTTTTGATATTAGCCCCTCAACAAATAAAAATTATCCCGCGTCTCTTTATAAAAGCCCTGATATGGCAAAACATTTTATGGTTTCTGCCGTACTTTCAGCAGCAGGAGTAGAAACGTTTGCCAATAAATTAGGCCAACAAAAAGAACTAAATGATGCAAAAACAGGAAGTGGATTTAGTTTTATTGATCTTGCGGGTGATAGAGCAGGACTTAAATTTGGTAGAATAGCCACTTCTTCACCTAAAAAGGCAAGGGAACTACAGAGAAGAATTGCTGGCATTGAAGACTACACCTCATTTATGCCTGAAGTAAGAGACCTACCCGAAAAGATGAGTGATAAAGAATTTAAAAAACGATTTGGGTCAGTTTCAAGTAGTAAATATAAGAAAATGTTGAATAAAATTGATGATCGAATCTCCAGTCTGGCAATTTATCACTAATCAAGACAATGCTATCTAAAAGACTGACATATATAAATACATATTATTTATTCAGCCTAATTATTTTATCTTTACTTAGTTTAAACACTTTCGCTGAAACTAAAATTGCAATTCTTGATTTTGAACTTAAAGATTTAACCTTAAAGCCCCGAATACCCGCTGAACTTAAACGCACTGCTTCCATAAAACCTTTATTAGAAGCAGAACTTGAAAAAGCCAATTATGTCATTATTAATATTGAACCAGACAAACAAAAACAAGCGACCAGCGGTGTTGGGTATTTATTTAACCATCATGATGTCGCAGCTAATTTAGCTAAGGAATCAGGTGCTGATTATGTACTGGTGGGTAGACTTCACAAACCCAGTTTTTTATTTGCCTATTTAATGGGCCATTTAATTAGAGTAAGTGATGCCAAATTAATTGGTAACTATATTTCAGAAGCTAAAGGACCCAATATAAAACTAACCATTAAAACGGTTGAAAGCCTGGCCGTTAAAATAGATAAAACACTCGATAATAAATATACTCCACCTCTGCCAAAAAAACGTAAGCCGTGAACTAAAAACATGTTTTTTGTAGGTTAGGCTAACGGCTCTATCGTTAACCTAACGTTTTTAATTCATGGTTAATTTGGGTTGCCAAAAAGATGGTAGCCCAACCTACAACAATAACTTTATAGCAATGGTCTAAAATGGGGGGAACTGATTCTCCATATTTTGTTCTTAGCACTAAGGACTGAAGATTTAATAACTTCCGCATTTTGACTTGCCTTTAGGCTCCATAGGAAGGGTAATAAAATAGTTACGTAGCCTGCTATGCGCCTATTTCATTACCCTTCCTATGGAGCTTAAATTCTTCGCCAAACTTACGGAAGTTATTAAATCTTCAGTCCTAAATATTCATTAAAAACATCAAAATTTTTACCCTTTCGGAGATTGTTCATGGCTAAACAAAATTCTTTAACACATAACGCTACACCATCAACATCGCCTAATGAAAACACCCTTTCAGATGATGACCTCTGCATTCGTCAACTCAAACAAATCTGGTTTTGTAGAAGTTTATTATTTTGTAATGGTGCTAAACGTCTTGCTAAAGAAAGGTTTCATCAGGATGAGATTCCTGATTTATTGGAACTGGAAGAAAACCAGTTTGAAGATAAAAAACCATCAACTTTATACAAAACAATAAAAAAACGAACAAAACATTTACTAGAAACGAAAATTAAACGTCAAGGCCCTTTGTTTACAAATCTGGAGCAAATAAACCAACATTTTGGTTTAAGTGAGATAGAAACAAATATTATACTTTTTGCAACTTTAATAGAGTTGGATAGTGCTTATGGAAATTGCTACGATGTATATGGCTCGCTCAGTAATAGAGATTTTTATCCATTTTTAGCAAATGTGCTTAATGTCACCACTAAACAAATTACTGACGTATTAAATAAAGAAGGGTTATTAAATCAATCAGGTTTATTAAAATTACATACTCCAAGCCGGGAAGTTGACCAAAAATTTGATCTATTGAAAAGCTTTTGTAACGCTTTAGATACCCCTCAACAAACTATTGAATCATTATTCTCTGACTTTATCATGCCGGCACCTAAGGCATTATTAATTCCTAAACATTTTAATCATATTGAAAAAGACTATACACGTTTATCCAAATACATTCAGGTTGTCTGTAAGGATAGAATTAAGGGTTCAAATATCTTAATCTATGGCCCACCTGGAACTGGCAAAACCCAATGGGTGCGCACACTGGTTAAAGAACTTAAAATCAAGCTTTATGAAATTAGTGTTGAAGATGCTGATGGTGATATTTTATCTGGAAAAGAACGTGTAACGGCCTGTCAATTAGCTCAGAAACTTTTGGAAAAAGGATCGAAACAAGCTCTTTTATTTGATGAAATAGAAGACTTATTTCAGACTGATATGTTTTCTCAATTAATGGGAAGTAACAGCAGAAGTTCCACCACTAACAAAGGCTGGATTAATCAATTATTAGAAAACAATGCCGTCCCTACTTTTTGGATATCCAATGATATATCAACGATGGACGAAGCATTTTTACGCCGTTTTGATTTAGTTTTTGAATTACCCGCACCCCCTCATTCTGTTAGAAAAAGAATGCTCACAGAATCACTCAAAAATACAAATGTAAGTGATAAATGGATTGATCGTATGTCTCATTTGGAACATCTTCCTCCTGCCATTATTAACCGTGCAACTAGAGTTAATACAATTATTGGTGAATCAAAACCTGAATTAATTGAAGATCATTTAGAAAAAATCATTAGTAGCTCGCTTAAAGCAATGGGGCATAAATACTTGGCGATCAACCCTGTAACATCAAGTTTTTATGATCCTGGCTTAGTCAACACAAAAGCACCCTTAGATAAAATTTCAAAAGGTTTAAAAAACTCTCGAACAGGAAGACTTTGTTTCTATGGGCCACCGGGAACTGGTAAAAGTGCCTATGCAAGATACCTGGCTGATTATCTAGAGGTACCCTTAATCGCCAAACGTGCATCTGATATTATTGATTGTTATCTTGGTAATACAGAAAAAAATATTGCCAACATATTTGAACAAGCAACTAAAGAAAAAGGCTTGTTGCTCCTTGATGAAGCTGACAGTTTTTTACGTGATAGAAAAAACAGTCAACACAGCTGGGAAACCACCCAGGTTAATGAATTATTAGTGCAAATGGAAAACTTTGAAGGAATCTTTATCTGCTCAACTAATCTGATGAATGATTTAGATGCCGCCGCTTTAAGAAGATTTGACTTTAAACTTGAATTTACTTATTTAAAAAACGAACAAGCCTGGTCATTATTAAAAGGTTTCCTGGGTGATGCTGTTAATAATTTATCTTCCAATAAAAAATCAAAAATTAAAAAACAATTAGCCGCCATTCAATTACTAACCCCCGGTGACTTTGCAACAATCAAGCGAAAACTAACACTGTTAGATGAACTTGATAATGTAGAGTTATTCGTAGAAGAACTCCAACAAGAAGTAAATTTTAAAAATGAAAATTCATCACGAGCAATAGGGTTCTCTGCTGAATTTTAAAATATACAAGGTTGGGCTGCCGTCTTTTTGGCAACCCAACATTTAGTAGATTGGTTTTCTTTCACTTAAAAAATTTGTTGGGTTAACGATAGAGCCGTTAGCCCAACCTACAGTATTACCAATTTAAGCCTAGAGTCATAAATAATACGATTAAAGACAAAGTGGCTACATTTTGAAAAACCTCATCCCAGTCATAGGATTCTACCTCTGTTTTTTCATTCATTAACTCTTCAATGCGGTTATGGATTTGGTCTTGCATATGAGTTGGTGTCAACATAATTTTTTCCTCTCTTTTTATTATTTATAACTTCTCATTTGTCCAACTAAAACACCTTGAATTTCCACCTGGTCAGGCTTAAAATTCATGGGTTTCATTTTTTTATTAGCTGGAACTAAAACAGTTTCATGTGGATATTGTTCTATATATTTTAAGGTCGCATCGGTTTTATCAACTAAAGCAACAACAATTTCTCCATTTCTTGCATAACTACGCTGTTCAATAATCACCCAGTCTCCATCAAAAATACCATCATCAATCATTGAATCCCCTTTTACTTGCAATATATAACAGGTACTTTCAGTTTTAATTTCATCGGGAATACGCATGTAGCTTATATTTTCCAATGCTTCAATAGGTGCTCCTGCTGCAATTGTTCCTACAAAAGGAATATTATCTTTTTCATCAATAAGATTGATTTCTTTAGTTTCTGTGCTTAAAAGAGCCTGCTCTGTTAACCGGACACCCCGTTGTTTTCGGTTTGATGCTTCAACCAAGCCTGCATGAATAAGTCCTTGAATATGTTTATGCAAAGACCCTCTGGATTTAAGCCCCATTGCAGTACATAACTCATCCAAAGTGGGGGGCAAAATAAAATGATTTCTATTTTCAATTAAAAAATCAAATATTTCTGCTTGTTTTCTAGTTAAATTATAATCACCTAGCATCTTTAGTTCTCTATTTGTTTTTATTAATATTACAACAAGAACAGAAAGAGAACAAGTTTTTTTTAATTTATTTCCTAGTGTTAGTCCAACATTTTCAACAAAATAGCGTTGATTGCTAAAGAGGCGGCAGCCCATCCTAGAACTTTTCTATAGTTAACAATTTATTCTCTAGGCCATACTATTCATAGCGTGCCTTGTTTCACAGTTTTCAATCTTCCTCAAAAATATATTGTTAATAGTCAACTATACTTCTCTCTAATTCCGTCATTGATATTCTGTTTTAAAGTATTTTTTTAAATTTCAATGATACTACTGGTAAACATGGGTTAAGTACATAAAGCACTATTTATTATGAAAAAATGTAAAAATAATCATAAAAAAAATTCTAATTTTATATTAGAAGAACTAGAGCCACGTGTGCTTTTTTCTGGCGGAATTGAAGGGCTTATTACTACTGAATTACAACCTGCTATCGCTACTTATATTGATATTGATACAAACGTGGATCAAGCAAACACACAGGCAGAAGCACAATCAACTGCTTCAGAACAACAAGTTCACGAGATTGTATTTGTTGATACAGGTGTAGAAGATTACCAAACATTAGTTGATGATATTGTTAACAATGCTGATAGTACCCGTACTATAGAAGTAGTTTTACTGGATAATAATCAAAATGGTATAGAACAAATTTCTGATACCTTGCTGGATCATGATGAGATAAGTGCTGTTCATATTATTTCACACGGTGAGGACGGTAATATCCAACTGGGAAATACCAATCTAAATGCTAGTGCCCTTGCAGAAAATCAACTGGCGATTACTTTATGGGCAGATTCCTTTACTGATTCTGGTGATATTTTAATTTATGGTTGCAATCTAGCTGCAACTGAAAATGGGAAAAACCTTGTTGATGCAATAAGCACACTCACTCAAACTGATGTGGCGGCCTCTGATGATTTGACCGGAAGCGAACAACGGGGTGGTGACTGGAATCTGGAATATAAGTCAGGTCGTATTGAAGCCAATACAGCGATTACTGCATACACTCAACAGGTCTGGTCGGGAGTACTAGCTGAAACTATACACGAATCGTATGAAACTGCATCAGCTCAGTTAGAAATCAAATCTGATCAGCCTTGGGGGCAAACATTCCGAGATACAGATAGCTCCGGAACTTATACAGTAAACCAACTCAGTGTCTGGATGAAAAGGGATTCTGATGCTTCATCACAAACTCTAACCATATCCTTGCGCAATTCCTGGAATGGAGCAACACTTACGAGCGGCACTATTGCTTCAGGAAACCTGACAACTGGTTTTGTTCGTTATGATTTTGACGTATCTGACATCACTCTGAACTACAGCACTGACTATTACCTTCGTGTTGATAGTAACTCAACAAATGGCAAGGTCTACGTGGGTCATGATCCTAGTGGAGGCTACTCGCGGGGTAACCTGATAAACAAGGATGGTGTTGAAGAGAGTGGCAAGGACATGGCGTTTCGTATTACTGAGGTGATCACAAATCAAGCGCCGATCGCTACCGGCAATACCGTCATTGCGGCTGAAGATGTGCCCTTAGTCATCAATGCTTCTGATTTTAGCTTTACTGATGTTGAAAGCGATAGTTTAACGTCGGTGACCATTACCGGTCTGATCTTGAATGGTGGCACGTTAACCCATAGCTCAGGGACTGTGACAGTCATCAATGGCATGACCATTACCGCCGCTCAATTAGCTGACTTGACTTTTACTTCGGCTTCGAACGATTCAACTAACTCAAGCTTTACTTACACGGTCAATGATACGGGTACAGGAACGGCTTCATCGGTGATGAACATTACCGTCAATGCCGTTAACGGTGCCCCCACCGATCTTATCACATCAGGCGCGTTACACTTTGGTAATAACTGGAGCAGAATTTCTGTCCCGTCACTATCTCTTGATGACCCAGCCATCAGACCTGAATTTACAGTAGAAATGGAGATCAACCCAGCCAGCATTAACGCCAGTGGTTGGTCATACAATCTTGTCACTCAATATAATGATGCAAATGCAGATGGCGCTAGTTGGAATGATAACGGATTTTATCTGGTGGTTAATGATGGACAGCTTGACTATTCTCAATACAACAATACCGTCTCGCAAGGTAGGGCATTTGGTTCGGGACAGGAGTTAAAAACGGACTCATGGCAAACAGTGACGCTTACGCGTGATGCCAGTGGTATTGTCGTGGTTTATCTAAATGGTCTTGAAATTGCCAGAGATAACACCACCTCTGCAATCGTCAATTCAACCAGTGACCTCCAATTTCTGAGTGGCTTCAAAGGTGACGTTAGAGAAATTCGTGTGTTCGACAACGCCTTTTCCAGTACAGAAGTCACTACCAGTCTAACGACTAATTATTCGGGTAGTGAATTAGGAATGCTACTGCTTTATGATTTTGAAGAGAGTACTGGCGCTACCTTATTGGATAAAACTGCAAATAACTATAATGGAACAATAGAGGTTCCAGCCTCTATAAACTGGATCACCATCAATGATGTTCCAGAAAATAGTGCCGCAGGTACTGTTGTTGGTTTTCTCTCAGCAATTGACCCTGATGCCGGAGATTCGCTTACTTACTCTATAGTTAGTGACCCTTCCAATAATTTTGAAATCGTTGGGCGCGAAATTCGAGTTAAAGCGGGTGCTACGCTGGATTATGAGTCAGCTAGCAGCCATGATATTACAGTTAGAGTCACCGACTCCGGATCGCCCGGACTCACCTACGATGAAGTGGTCACCATTCAAATCAACGATATTAATGAAGTGCCTATCGATCTGCTAACTTCCGGCGCACTTTATTTGGATGGCTCCTCGACTGGCATTACGGTACCCTCATTATCACTAGATGACAAAACAGACTTCACGGTCGAAATGGAGATTAACCCTGCCAGTATTAATGCCAGTGGTTATTCATTCTCTCTCATAAAACAACAAAATGATACAAATGGAGATGGTCAATCGTGGAATGATAACGGATTTTTTCTAAGTGTTAATAATACGAAATTGGGTTACAGTCAATACGATAAGGACGACCCTGTTGATATTTGGCAAGGAGGGGCTTCAAGTTCTGGTGGTGAACTAAAGGTGGGTACTTGGCAAACTGTCACCGTCACACGTAATGCAAGTAATGCAATTGTAATCTATTTGGATGGTGTACAAATTGCAACAGGCATCACTGATCAACAAATTGTAGATTCAGCAGGTGTCCTCACATTTCTAGATAACTTTGAAGGTGATGTCAGAGACATCCGAGTTTTTGACAAAGCTTTGACCAGTTCAGAAGTCAATACAAGTCTGAATACTGATCTGCTTCTGCATTATGATTTTGAAGAGGGTAATGGTACAACCCTACTCGATCGCAATACCTCAACTACAAATAATGGAATAATAGCAAATCTAGCCGCTATAAACTGGATCACCATCAATGATGTTCCAGAAAATAGTGCCGCAGGTACTGT
>CAZHUE010000030.1:0-713 GCA_964535875.1 uncultured Methylomarinum sp. | reverse complement strand
TGTCGGTTTCCTCTCTGCGGATGATCCGGATGCAGGTGATAGCTTAACGTATTCCATTCAGAGTGATCCCTCCAATAATTTTGAAATCATTGGACGGGAAATACATGTTAAAGCAGGTGCTACGCTGGATTATGAATCAGACACCAGCCATATCATCACCGTCCGTGTCACCGATTCCGGCTCTCCTGGGCTTACATATGATGAAGATGTCACGATTAATATCACCAATCTTAATGAAGAACCAGAAAATACTGTACCTATTAGTCAAACTATAAATGAAGATACAACGCTTATTTTTAATACCGCCAATGGAAACCTGATTTCAATCAGTGATGTCGATACTAACACCGGTTCTATGGAGGTCACACTGACCGTTAATAATGGAATTTTAAACTTGTCGGGTGTGGCTGGTCTGACAAGTGTCATCGGTAATGGCAGCGGCATAGTAAGAATTCAGGGTTCGCAAGCAGATATTAACGCCGCTCTGGACGGCATGATCTTTACACCTAATGCCGATTTTAACGGCTCAGTTTCTTTACAAATGACCACTTATGATGACGCCGCTTTAGTGGGGGCTTATTCATTTGATAATTTAGCTAATCTGGGCGAGGACGATAGTGCGGGAACTGCGAATGACGGTGCTGTGTCAGGCGCTGTAACTGTTAATGATGCCACACGTGGCAATGTTTTAAGTTTTGATGGCATTGATGATG
>CAZHUE010000029.1:0-22684 GCA_964535875.1 uncultured Methylomarinum sp. | reverse complement strand
AATTCTAATCGGAAGCTTGGCAAGCCTTGTTCATTTTTTGGCCAATTTATCCCTTCTGGTCGTAAAGCATAGGCGGCACGAACCAAGTCTATAATATCCCAACGTGAATTACCATTTCTCCAACTGTATTCATAAGGATCAAAAAAATTTCGATAAAAAATATTTCTTGAGAATTCTTCATCGAAACGTATCGAGTTATACCCCACAACACATGTATTGATTTGAGTGAATTGTTGATTAATTTTTGATGCGAACTCAGCTTCAGAAATACCTTTATCTTGAGTAAGTTGTGGAGTAATACCTGTTATTAATGCTGATTCAGCTCCAGGTAAATAATCATCACTTAATCGACAGTAAAACATGTCAGGGTCGCCAATGATATTAAAATCCATATCAGTACGGATGCCCGCAAATTGGGAAGGTCTATCTAAAGATGGACATAATCCCCATGTTTCATAATCATACCAGTAAAAGGTTTGCTGAGTTAGCATTGCTTATTTCATAGAGACCAAAGCACGTAATACATCTGTTCTACTCACAATCCCAACCAACTTATTATTATCAAAAACAGGAAAACTTCTCACAGATGAGTCTTGAAATTTATCAGCAAGATCAACAATGCTTGACCCAGCTTCAACTGAAATTATGTTATGATTCATAAAATCAGAGACTATGCCACTCATGCCTTGATTATAAGAGGCATCCAGCACCACCTTCATACTGTCTTTTTCAGAAAACATACCGACCAATTTTCCTGATGGATCTAATACAGGGGCACAAGTGATTTTATGACTTAATAATTGCTTTATAGTTGCCAAAACATCAGCATCTTGTTTTAAAGTCACTAGATTTTTTGTCATATAATCTGCAATTGTTATTTTTGCTAACATAAGTTATCTCCTCATCAAATGATCAACTTTTGTTACTCCTTAACTACTGGAATATCAATTCTATTTATATTTAACTCCTTCATTGCTTGAACTACTTCCTTTTTCTTTTTTTTGTCACATTTTTCTACACAAATACAACTACCATTACTTGCACCTCCACACGAGCCTTTTATAGCACGCCTACCAAAAATGACACCAATCGCCATGATTGTTATCACTATTAACATAAATGCAAATGTTACTAAAAAATATATCATTATATTACCTAAGTTTTTTCAAAAAAAATGACGATGCTTTTTCTTCAAACCCATCCTCAGTTTTTATTATAAATAGAGCCGCAACCTTCTCCTGCTCGGCTACTTTGTAGCCCTCTGTCGGCCCTAAAACCATTAACGCAGTCGCTAATGCATCCGCTTTCATTGTAGTATCGCTCAATATAGTAATTGATGCTAGTTTATGTTTAATCGGTTTGCCAGAACGCGGGTCAATTGTATGAGAAAAACGTACGCCATCAGACTCAAAAAAGTTTCTATAATCTCCTGATGTGGCTAAAGATATATTGCTTAAAGGCAATATTTTTTGAATGATACCTATTTCTACTGCCGGTTTCTCTACTGCTATTCGCCAAGGCTCATTATTTATGTTTTTACCTTTTAGCCTAAGTTCTCCACCAATCTCAACCATATAATTGGATACACCCTTTTTTTCAAGAAACAATCCAACTTGATCAACGGCATAACCTTTAGCTATTGCAGATAAATCAATATATAGTTCTGGCTCTAATTTCTTTATTTTATGTGTTTTATCATCAAATAATATTTTTTTATAACCAGTTTTTTTTAATTGCCTATCTATTTGTATTTGCTCAGGGGCAACAAATGACATAGGATCAGACCCAAACCCCCACAAGTTAACTAGTGGGCCAATTGTGACATCAAAGGCACCGTTAGAAAGCTTTGAAATTTCATTTGCTTTTTTAAGAACAGTGTATAAATCAGTTGAAACAGTAAGCCATTCAGAAGATTGGTTTGAATTGATTACTGATAGTTCAGAATCCTGTTGATAAGTAGACATTTGTCCGTTTAAATCATCAAGAAGTTGTTTGATCTGTAGTCTTAGCTTTTTAGTCGTTAATGTACTTGGTAATAATGAAACTTTAATTGTAAAGCTAGTACCAAAAATTGCATCAGAATAATGCAGAGGGTATTGCTTTGATGGTCTTTGTTGTTCACAAGCTGACAAGAATAAAACGAAGAGCAGTAGAACTGCTCCTCGTTTTAAGGTTATTAAATCCATAGTCAAAACTTAAATTTTTCCCATAAAAAAGCCATATTTACCAAAAGGTAAATATGGCTTTAAAGTATTTAACCACCAAAATCATCTAACATAATGTTCTCTGGTTCCACACCATTCTCTATCAACATATTAATCACTGATGAATTCATTATTGGAGGTCCACATAAGTAGTATTCACAATCTTCAGGTGCTGGGTGGTTTTTAATGTATTCGTCAAATAATACATTATGAATAAACCCAGTATAGCCATCCCAGTTATCTTCTGGTAATGCATCGGATAAAGCAGTATGCCATTCAAAGTTATCATTTTCTTTGGCTAGCATATCAAAATCTTCGATATAGAACATTTCGCGTTTACTACGTGCTCCGTACCAAAAAGTCATTTTACGTTTAGACCTCAGTTTTCGTAGTTGATCAAAGATATGTGAACGCATTGGTGCCATACCAGCACCACCACCTACAAAAACCATTTCTGCATCAGTATCTCTGGCAAAGAACTCGCCATAAGGTCCAGAAATAATCGCCTTATCACCAGGTTTAAGGTTAAAGATATATGACGACATAATGCCGGGAGGTACGTTATCAGGTGAGCCAGGAGGTGGAGATGCAACCCGGACATTCAACATAATTTCTTTTTCTTCTGGATAAGAAGCCATTGAATATGCACGTAAGGTAGATTCTTTCACATCAGAAATATAACGCCAAAGATTAAATTTATCCCAGTCTTCACGGTATTCGTCTTCAATATCCATGTCAGCATATTTAGATACATGCGGTGGACATTCAATTTGAATATAGCCGCCAGCCCGGTAATTAATTTCTTCACCTTCTGGTAAATCTAATACCAATTCTTTAATAAAGGTAGCTACATTGTGATTTGATTTAACAGTACATTCCCATTTTTTTACACCAAATACACTATCTTCAACTTCGATTTTCATATCATGTTTAACTGCAACCTGACATGAAAGACGTTCACCTTCTGCAGCTTCACGTTTTGTAATATGAGATAACTCAGTTGGTAAAATATCTCCACCACCTGAAAATACTTTAACAGTACACTGCCCACAAGTGCCGCCACCGCCACAAGCAGAAGGGATAAATAGATCATTATCTGCCAGCGCAGTTAATAACTTAGCACCAGCTGGTACCTGAATAGTTTTCTCATCATTGACAACAATTTCAATGTCTCCAGAAGCAACTAACTTGCTCTTCGCGCCAATAATAATAAATACTAGCGCAATCACGATTAACGTGAATAATATTACGCCTAATATAATTTCAAGCATTACTCATCCTTCCTACAATTGGATTCCAGAAAAAGCCATGAAGCCAAGAGACATCAGGCCTGCGCTAATAAATGTGATTCCAAGACCTTCTAGACCTTTAGGTATGTCGCTGTATTTTAATTTTTCACGTACACCAGCCATCACGGTGATAGCCAATGCCCAGCCGAATCCACTTCCAACACCGTAAACAACACTTTGAGTAAAGTCGTAATCACGTTCAATCATGAACAAGCTCCCTCCCAAGATTGCACAGTTTACTGTAATTAAAGGGAGGAAAACGCCTAATGCATGGAAAAGTGCAGGAAAAAACTTATCTAAAATCATTTCCAGAATCTGCACTAATGCTGCGATCATACCAATACAACTTAAAAGAACTAAAAAGCTTAAATCAACGCCCGTAATTCCTAACCAAGATAATGCATCTTCTTTTAACAAAGTGTGATACACCAAGTTATTGACAGGTACTGTAATCACCTGCACAACCATGACTGCAATTCCTAAGCCTATTGCTGTAGATATTTTTTTAGAGACTGCCAGGAATGTACACATCCCTAAGAAGAATGCTAAGGCTAAGTTTTCTACGAAAACCGCTTTAATAAATAAACTTACATATTCGTTCATTAGTGATGCCCTCCTTCACCATGAGAAATGTCCATAATTTTAAAATCAGCTTGTTCTAACTGATCAGGCTTCCATTGACGGAACACCCAAATAATTAAACCGATAATAAAAAATGCACTAGGTGGCAATAACATCAGACCATTTGGGTCATACCAACCGCCATCTTTAGTTAATGGGAATATTTCTATGCCTAATAATTTGCCTGAACCAAACAATTCTCTAAAGAATGCAACGATAATTAAGATCAAACTATACCCAGCACCATTACCAAGACCATCAATAAAACTGGCCATCGGTGGGTTTTTCATTGCATAAGCTTCTGCTCGTCCCATTACAATACAGTTGGTAATAATCAACCCAACGAAGACTGATAATTGTTTACTAATTTCATAAGCAAAGGCTTTCAGAACTTGATCTACTACAATGACTAATGAAGCAATAATAGTCATTTGAACGATAATACGAATACTACCTGGTATATGGTTTCTAATCGAACTAATAGCCGCACTGGAGCATGCCGTAACCGCTGTTAAAGCAACAGCCATAATTAACGATGTAGACATTTGTGATGTTACTGCTAATGCCGAACATATTCCCAGTATCTGCAAAGTAATCGGGTTATTATTGACCAATGGGTCAACCAATATTTTTTTAGTTTCATTATCTATAACTGCACTCATTTTCAGCTCTCCCCTTCAATTCTAACTTTTTCAAGATAAGCAGAAAAGCCTTGGTTGCTCATCCAGTATTTAACCAGATTAGATACGCCTAAACTGGTTAAAGTTGCCCCAGCCAAACCATCTACTTCATATTCTGAGCCAGATTTAGATGTATCAACTACACCTTTTATCAAACCCAATTCAACTTCCCCAGATTCTGTGTAGACTTTTTTGCCTTTCCACAAAGCACGCCAGTTTGGGTTGACAACTTCTCCACCCAAACCTGGTGTTTCACCCTGGTCATAAAAGTTAATACTCTTAACTGTTTGACCATCAGCTTCTAAAGCCAGAAAGCCATACATTGTTGACCATAAACCATAGCCATGCATAGGTAATATAATTGATTCAATCACTTCACCATTTTTAACTAAAAAAACTTTAGCAATTTTAGCTTTGCGTTTAATACTCGCAATATCATCAACTGTTTCAATAATGATATTTTGAGCAGGATCTTTAGCCGCTTTACGTTGATCATAAGCAACTACATCCATATCTTCAACGTAATCACCTGTTTCGATATCAACAAGTTTTTCTTCAATTTGGTCTGAAAATGCCTGATTGATATCAGTGTCCTCATCTAACAGGCCAGCAACTTCAAGAATATTTTTCTTCATATCAAGTGCTTTATTTTCAATTTGCAAAGGTCTTAAAGCAACTGCTGCAAATGAAACCAAAATAGCACAAACAAAACAAAGGGCTAGAGCAACAGCAATAGTTTTTTCTAAACTATCGTTACCCAGTGCTAAAACCTTTTCTTTATAAGCATCAAACTTTTGATAATGCTCACACTTATCTAGGCGCTCTTTTAATCTTCCGTTAGACATGACGTTTCATCCTTCTCTTAATATTTGCCTGAACGACAAAATAATCAATAACAGGGGCAAACATATTGGCGAATAAAATCGACAACATCATTCCTTCTGGGAAAGCTGGATTTACCACACGAACTAAAACAACCATAACACCAATCAATGCACCAAAAACCCAACGACCTGTATCTGTCATTGCGGCACCCACTGGGTCTGTTGCCATATAAACCATACCAAAAGCAAAACCACCAACAGTTAGATGCCAGTAAAATGGAAATGCAAACATGGGATTGGTTTCACTGCCAATGATATTAAACATAACTGATGTTGCTATCATCCCCATTAATACACCGCCCATGATTCGATATGAAGCAATACGGGTATAAAGCAAGAAAGCAGCACCAATAAATATGGCTAAAGTAGAGGTCTCACCAATTGAACCAGGAATAAACCCTAAGAATGATTGGACCCATCCATAACCTGCCGCATGAACGGCATCTAAACCACCAGAAGCAGCCAGCCCTAACGGTGTTGCCATAGTGTACCCATCGACACCAACCCAGGCCATGTCGCCCGAAATCGCTGCTGGATAGGCAAAGAATAAAAACGCACGCCCTGTTAACGCAGGGTTTAAAAAGTTTTTACCTGTCCCTCCAAAGACCTCCTTACCAATAACAATTCCGAATGAAATACCTAGAGCAACCTGCCATAAAGGGATATCAGGTGGCAAAATTAATGTGTAAAGCATTGATGAGACTAGGAAACCCTCATTAACTTCATGTCCGCGGACCGTAGCAAATAAGACTTCCCAAATACCACCTACAGCCAAAGTCACTATATAAATAGGCAAAAAGAAACATGCTCCATGAACCATGTTTGAAATTGGGTTCACTGGGTTATAGCCAAACAATGTCATTGGAATGCTACGCCAGCTATTAACTTCACTAAGCCCCATTGCTTGTACTGCTAAATTAGCTTGATAGCCCGTGTTGTACATCGCCATTAAAACGCAGAAAAATGTTGCGATTACAACAAAAGTCATCGTCCGTTTCAGGTCATTCCCATCACGAACATGCGTAGTTCCGCGTGTTACGTCAGAGGGTGTATAGATAAAGGTGTCTACCATCTCATAAAGACCATAGTACTTTTCTAATTTACCGCCTTTCGTAAAATGCGGCTCTACGCTATCTAAAATATCTCTAGCCGACATTATCCTTCCTTCTCAATTTTAGTTAGATTCGCTCTTAATACAGGTGCAAAGTCATGCTTGCCTGGATCAACGAAAGTAAATAAGGAAACATCTTCCTCTATTAATTCAAGACCACCTAATAACTGAGCCTGATCAGTATCGCCGATGACCAGTGCTTTTAATAAAGGGGTAGACAAAATATCAAGTGGCATTACTGATTCATAGACACCGACAGGAACAATTGCTCTATTACTACCGTTTTTATCAGTAGTTAATGGAAATAAGCGATTATCCTTCCTGTCTTTACTTGATGTATAGACATTCATTGCAGAATATTTATCTTTACCTGCAACTATCCATCCAAATAACTCACGTTCTCTACCTTCTTTAAGCACAGAGACCTGATTGCTATAACATCCCAGGTAAGCCATTCCATCTACAGCTTCATGTCCAAATAAAACTGAGCCTGAAATAACTCTATTTTCAACTTTTTGTAATTCTCCAGAAACTAAATCATCAGTGTTTGCACCTACTCGCGCCCGAAGTAATCTGGGGTTTTTGACTGTAGGGCCTGCTAAAGAAATAATTCTTTCAACATTAATCTTACCTGTTGCGAATAAAGCACCAATAGCTATCACTGCCTGGTAATCAATATGCCAGACATTTTTTTCTGCATTTACAGGATCAACAAAGTGAATGTGTGTACTAGGTAGGCCAGCAGGATGTGGCCCTGAAAACTCGGCTGTTCCCACTCCCTCTACAGAGGCAATATCAACTCCAGTTTTTTTACAAAGGTAGGTTTTGCCTTCAGTTAGTTTAGCTACAATAGACAAGCCATTGGTAAAATGTGTTTCCCTGTCTTTGATTATAATTTCTGGTTTTGCAGCTAATGGTCTTGTGTCAATTGCAGTAATAAAGATAGAGCTAGGTGAACTGTCAACCGCTGGGATCTTACCGTAAGGACGAGTTAAAAACGATGTCCATAGACCAGAACTCAATAGATTTTCTTTAATCTGTTTTATCGTTATAGTTGCTAAATCTTTTTTAGCATATTTTGTGAATGTTTCAGTTGTTGTTCCTTTTAACTCAATAACAACGGATTGCAAAACGCGTTTTTCTCCACGATTAATTTCTTTTACCTCACCTGCACCAGGTGCAGTAAAATTAACCCCAGGATTCTGTTTGTCAGTAAAAAGCACTTGACCTAATTTGATAGTATCACCAACAGCAACCATCATTTTAGGCTTGAGCCCTACATAATCCTTCCCCAAAATGGCAACGGTCTTAACCTTGTTGCCCTCTTCAATCACTTGTCTTGGTTCTCCCGTTATGGGAAGATCCAAACCTTCTTTTATTGTAAACTGCATAGTGAAATTAGCCTATTCTCCAGACAAATTGCGGCAAAACTCCTTAAAAAATAAGGAATCTATTTAAGATATTAAACCCTACAATTATAACATAAATTACCTTTTTATCAATGCGTCTATCGATTAAAATTATCATCACTTAATAAAGGTACTTTAACAATTAGTCCTTTTTTTATCCGTCTTTTCCGTCATGAAAAAAGCACTCTTTAATTATGCTTTAATGAGTGAAAACTTATATCTTAACGTACAATTTTTAGGTCCAATATATATAATATGATAATTTTATACTTCGTGTGTTTAAAAATGCACGAAGTATAGTTTTACTTTGCGCGGTCACGGATGCGGATTTTATAGCGAGTTGATTTTTGTCGATAGCAAGGCACTGAAATGGGCGCATAGCTGGCTACGCAACCTTTTCAGCAACGCAGTCTATCGGCAAAAATCAACCGATAGAAAACCGCATCCGTGACCGTGCGAAGTATATATTATTTATTAAATGTACTTCCCGCGGCAATAGGCAACACTGGCATAGTTTGTTTAGGAAATTCGCCAGTTAAAGCATTTAAAAAAGCGACAATATCAGCAATCTCTTCTTTTGATAATCTCTTATCTAACTGTATTTTTGCCATTAATTTAACTGCTTTATCCAAACTTTTAATCACGCCATTATGAAAATAAGGTGCTGTCAAAGCAATATTACGTAAAGTAGGTACTTTCCATAAATGCTCATCTTCTTTTTTACCAGTGACCTCCGCCAGACCTTTATCTTTTTTGAAATCATATTGGGCTTCCAGGTACCCATTATAATTAATAGGGAATTTTTGAAACACACCAGGCCCATTGAATGCCGGGCCACTATGACAACCAACGCAGCCTATTTCAACAGCCAGTTCCATTCCTCTAATTTGTTGTTCAGTTAAAGCTGACTTATTACCCTTAACATATTTATCATAAGGGCTATTAGGTGTAATCAATGTTCTTTCGTAAGCAGCAATTGCTTTAGTCACATTTGCTTCAGAAATAGATTTTTTACCAAAAGCCTTTTCAAAAGCTTTTTGATAACCTTCAATCTTTTCTAATCGGGCAACAACATCGTCCCAACTTTTCATTCCCATCTCTATTGGATTTGTAACAGGACCCGCCGCCTGCTCTTCCAAACTTGCTGCACGCCCATCCCAGAATTGAACAGTATTAAAAGCTGCATTCCATACAGTAGGTGCACTTCGACCACCCACTTGACCTTCTACACCGACTGAACCTGCACGATTATCTTCACCACCTAACATTATATTATGACAAGAAGCACACGAAATCGTACCGGAAGATGATAGCCGAGGGTCATGATAAAGCATTTTTCCCAAAGCAACTTTCTCTGGAGTTGTTGGGTTATTAGCTGGAGCAGGTGCCTTCATAGGTAATGCTTGAGAAAATGCAGCAGAAGTAGCCCCAGCAAGTGCAAAAGCTACCACCATAGAACGAATTTTTAACATACTAACCTCCAAATATTTATAATTATTAATAATCTACCATTAGAATTGTAAGGCATGATGCCCTATTGGTAAATCCTTTATCCAAAACGTTTTTAGTTTATTCTAAAATTCAGAAATAACTGATCTCAATTTATTTTAATTTTTAAGGACACCTCTAGTTAATTATTCATTGCGTTGAAAAATAAGTGAAGTATTAATTCCACCAAAAGCAAAATTATTACTCATTGTATATTTACAATTTATTTCACGAATATCATGTTGAATATAATCCAACTCAGCGCAGTGTGGATCAATATTATCTAAGTTTACGGTTGGATGAAACCAGTTTTCATTCATCATGTTTATACAAGTCCATGCTTCAATTGCACCACAAGCACCTAATGTATGCCCAGTATAACTCTTCATCGAACTAATAGGCGTTCCACCCCCAAAAACCATCGATGTAGCCTGACTTTCAGCTATATCCCCTTTATCGGTAGCTGTTCCATGAGCACTTATATAAGAAATTTTTGAAGAATCTATTCCAGCATCCTGCAAAGCAAGCTTCATTGCTAACTGCATACTTTCTTTATCTGGTTGAGTCACATGGACACCGCCTGAATTTGTGCCGAAACCAATAATTTCTGCATAGATATAAGCATCTCGCTTTAAAGCTCTTTCTCTTTCTTCTAAAATAAAAGTTCCACTCCCTTCACCTATCACTAAACCATCTCGATCACGATCAAAAGGACGCGGAGTGTTTTCTGGTTCATCATTTCGAGTGCTAGCAGCAAACAGGGTGTCAAATACAGCAGCTTGTGATGGAGAAAGCTCATCACTCCCACCGGCTATCATAACCGCTTGAATACCATTTTTAATGGTTTCATAGGCATATCCAATACCTTGACTACCTGAAGTACAGGCACTAGAAGTAGGAATAATTCTGCCATTAATTCCAAAATGCAACCCTATATTAACTGGACAGGTGTGTCCCATCATACGAATATAGGAGGTAGCGTTTAAACTCCCTCTATCTTTACTTAACAACATACTGGTAAAATCGACCAGACCATCAAAGCTGCCAGAGGAACTCCCATAAGCTACACCCGTCTGACCATTTTTCAAGAATGGGTCATTTAATAAACCAGCATCTATCAATGCCAACTCGGTTGCATAAGTCCCCAACATGGCTACTCTCCCCATTCCTCGGATTTGCTTACGTGAATAATGCTCAGGCCGATTAAAATCGACAGGTGCAGCCACTTGATTATTTAGTCCCTTATAACTGGCCCATTCATCCATTCTTTTTATACCCGTTTTCTGCTCTTTTAAATTTTTGGCAACGGTTTCCCAGTCATTTCCTATCGGTGTTAAAGCTGCCATACCTGTGATAACCACACGGTTCATTAACACAAACCTCCATTAACCGATATAACTTGACGAGTAATATAAGCCGCGTCTTCGGATAATAAAAAAGCAACAGCTGCCGCCACTTCCCTCGCTTCACCTACTCGTCTAAGTGGAATCATTTTTTTAATTTCATCTAACGGTAATTGATTCAACATCTCGGTATCGATTAGACCAGGGGCAACACAATTAACCGTGATTTTTCGCTTTGCTAGCTCCAATGCCAGAGCCTTTGTCGCACCAATAATCCCTGCTTTAGCCGCACTATAATTTACTTGACCTCGATTACCTATTAATCCGGAAGCAGAAGACAAGGTAACAATTCTTCCAGCTTTGCGTGTTCTTATCATTGGCATGATTAAAGGGTTCAATACATTATAAAAACCATCCAGATTAGTGCGCAATACTGTATCCCATTCATCACCCGTTAAAGCAGGAAAAGCATTATCAGCAGTTACTCCCGCATTACATACCACACCATAATAGACACCATTTTTCTCAACATCTTGGTTGAGATGGTCTGCGCATTGTTGTCTATCTGATAAATCAAATTGGAGCACTCTGCTTTCTCTACCTAAATCTGTTAATTCTTTAACTACGTCATTAGCTTCTTGAAGACGACTGCGACAATGAATGACAACATCATAACCTTTTTTCCCAAGATATAATGCTATGGCCTTTCCAATCCCTCGACTTGAGCCGGTCACAAATACTGTTTGATTCATCGTTATTATTTTTTGCTAGTTGCCTGATCTATAGATACATGAACATAAAAAATTAATTAATTGCACGGTTTTTTTCATCACTCGGTAAATAAACATTTAATTTAGCTGAAATATCAATATCTTCGCCTGTGATTTGGCAAAAAAACACACACAGCCCCTGGTCACCTATCAATCGTTCAACTGAAATCTTTAACAAAGTACCGACTTTAAAATCCGCTATATTACTAATGTACCGACGTGTACCTACTAAAAAACCTACATTTATTGGCCTACTAGCTAAATAGCACATCATCCCTCCATGTGCAGCAACTGTTTGCGCCATATATTCAATCCCTATCCAGGCAGGAATCGTTTCTCCATCACCAAATAATCCATTATTACGAACCGTTGTTTCAACAATCATTGATTGCTGATCGTAGGAATGAACTTTATCTAATAAAACCATAGTGCCCGCATGAGGCATTATTTCTTCAATATCAATCATGTTCTCGCCACAACAAGAGAAATATTATTACCCCCAAATGCAAAAGAATTACTCTGGCAGCTATTAATTTTTCGACCCAATTTCTGTCCCTTTTTTACAAAATCTAAAGAAGGCAAAGTATCGTCTAAAACATCCCCATTTATGTTAGGTACTAACAACCCTTGCTCATCATTTTCTGACAACAACATCCAGCATATTCCTAACTCAAGTGCTGCAGCTGCACCTAAAGCATGCCCCGTCATTCCTTTAGTGGAACTTACAGCAACCTTTTCACCAAATACTTGATTCACTGCCTGACTTTCCATTGCATCATTAAGTGGTGTTGCAGTACCATGCAAATTAATATAATCAATTTCCTCAGCTATTTTATTTGCCTCACCCAAAGCCATTTGCATGGCAGAAATAACTGCAACACCCTCAGGATCAGGCGCAGAAAAGTGATAGGCATCACTACTGGCTCCAATACCTTGTATCTGTACAGGCCCTTCGTCTTTACTCATCACAAATAATGCAACCGCCTCAGATAAATTAATTCCATCACGATGTTTTCCAAAAGGCTTGCTTAACCCACTAGAAACTGAGGCTAAAGCATCAAAACCATGAACTGTAAAACGACATAATGTATCTGCACCGCCAACAATCACAGCATCACAAAAGCCAAGATTTATTAGTCTACGCGCAGAAGCAAAAGCTTTTCCACTAGAAGAACATGCCGTAGAAACTGCATAAGCAGGACCTTTTAAACCAAGAATATGTGCTAAAAAATCTGCACCAGCACCTAGCTGTTGTTGTTTATAATGAAATTTTTCCGGCTTAACCTTATCTTTAGCAACTGACGATAATGCCAACTCAGTATTACGCACGCCTGAGGTACTTGTACCTAAAACAACCCCTATTCTATCCACACCGTAGCGATTAATCATCGAGTCGACCGTACCTTGAATCTGGCTTAATGCAGCTAATAACAATTGATTGTTTTTGCAATCATAAACACTATACTGACTATCTATCTCAGGTAATTCCGTTTGAATTGCACCAACATAAACAGGATGCGAACTAAATTCTTCACTCGGAACCAGTCCAGATTGATCACCTTTTTTTACTCGACAAATAATCTCTTCGCGGTTTGCACCCACTGCTGAAAGCATACCTAAATCATTTAAATACAAAACCATCTAAAACATTACTCTCGACATAATTCTGCTAATGTTTTTAACCGCGATGCCGAGTTTTTAACATACGGATTTTCTTCATCCCAAACATAGCCCGCTAAAACTGAACAAATCATTTGTTTAATATTAGATTGCTGTTGATTATAAAATACAATATCTTGTAAATCACCATTATACCAAGCTTCAACAAAAGCTCTAAATGTCTTTACGCCTTTGTTTAAAGGCTCCACAAAGTCTTTTTGCCAATCGACTTGATGCTGATTTAATTGTCTATCCAGCACATTTGCTGCCAAACTTGCCGACTTCATCGCAATAGTAACGCCTGAAGAAAAAATTGGATCAAGAAATTCTCCAGCATTTCCTAATAAGGCATAGCCTTCACCATAGAGTGAAGTGACATTTGCACTATATCCTTTAAGGCTCATCACCTTGGTATCAAACTTTGCATTTCTTAATAACTTAGCTAACCCAGGTTCTTGGGCAATTAATGATTGAAAAATTTGTTGATGTTCTACTGCAACAGATTGAAGAAAATCAGGTTCTGCAACCACGCCTAAACTACAGCGACCATTATCAAAAGGAATCAACCAGTACCAAACATCATTATAATCGGGATGAACAATAATACAGCCTCTACTTCTGTCATATTCTGAGTAGTTAATATTATCTTCAATATGAGTAAACAAGGATTGTCTACAAGGAAAGTCAGAAGCTTTTTCCAGGTTTAATAACCGAGGTAATACTCTGCCAAAGCCACTGGCATCAAGTACAAAAGAAGACTCATTCTGGTATACTGCACCATCCGCTTGTTTAATCGTCAGCAATGGTTTTTCAGATGAAAAATCAGCAGCAATCACCTCTTCTTGCCAACGAATTTTTACACCCATTTTTTGCCCTTCGTTTGCTAGCAAAGCATCAAATTTATCACGTTGCACCTGAAAAGTAGTATCAAAACCAGATGAAAATTTATCAGAAAAACAAAATTCAGACTGATTTCCCTGATAAATAAAAGCAGCTCCCGCTTTTAATTGAAAGCCTGCTTTATTAACAGCGTCAAGCATTCCAGCTTGCTCAATATATTCCATACACTGGGGCAATAAGCTCTCGCCAATACTAAAACGAGGAAAAACATCCCGCTCAACAATCGTCACCTGATGTCCTTTGTTTTGTAATATAGCGGCGGCAATACACCCTGCTGGTCCTGCACCAATCACAATGACATTGCTATGCTTCATTAGCAGTCCAACCTTTTATCTCTCTTTTTATCATTAAAATCTTCTAACCTATTTTTCTCAGAAGTGCTCTTAAGGTACAATTTCAATTGGAGTGCCCTCTTTAACAAGATACCAAATTTCGTCCATTTCAAAATTTGTAACGGCAATACAACCATTCGTCCAGTTAAACCTTTGACTAATCCATGATAAGGAGCTAGACCCATTTCTTTGTCCATGGATCATAATCAACCCTCCTGGATCGACTCCTCTGGATTTTGCATTATAGAGGTCATTTTTATTAGGGTAAGAAATATGTATTGCTTTATGAAAATCACTTTTTTCTTTTTTATAATCAAGTGTATATCGACCTTCTGGCGTTCTATAGTCGCCTTCTTGTTGTTTGTGTCCTTTAGGGTTCGCCCCAAAAACAACATTATATTCCTTTATTTTTTGTCCTTCTGAAAATAGATACATCTTCTTTTCAGTCTTATTGACAACAACATAATCAATATCTTGATTAGCTGCCATACAAACATTCAAAAACAATAGACCAATTAAAAGCACTACATATTTCATTTTTTATTTTTCATTCTTATAAAATCAATATTATGTTATTGTTTTTTTATCAAACCTGAATTATATAGCAACTATTATACCGCTCACACAATCTAAACGAATCGTTAATCAACCCTTTTAATCTTACCACTCTGAGTATAAGTAATCTCAGTAACCCGATTCAATCGTTGCGGGACTTTATAAAAAGATAATTGATTACGACAAAACTTTAAAATACACTCCACATCAAAACTGATATTTTCTTTAAATACCACATCAGCACATACAATTTCGCCCATTAGCGGATGGACTTGACCAAATACCAGAGCTTCCAAAATATCTTCATGACTCTTCAATACAATTTCAACTTCTTCTGGAAAAACTTTATTTCCAGATACATTAATCATCGTTTTTTCACGCCCACAAATTGTGATCCGGCCATCCTTTGTTCGCTTCGCAAGATCACCTGTCATAAACCAGCCACGGTTCATCGCCTCTTCTGCTTTTTGCCAAGGTTTTAAATAAGCATCAAACATACCTGCTCCACTGATAGCTAAGTGACCAATTTCGTCATATCCAAGCTGTTGTTTGTTATTATCGAAAATAGAGACTAAAAAGCCAGAAACTGGAAACCCTACACTTTCTGTTTCTACATTTTTAGACAAACCATCTATTAATGGCAAGCCTGCTTCAATAATTCCATAAGCCTGTGTAACAGGAAGATTAAATCTATTTTTAAACGCATCGGCAATATTAAATGAAATCCCTGATGAGGTTGAAATTGCAACTTTAAGTGATGCCATAGATTTTTCAGATGAATCAGCTGCTAACAAACGAAAATGCATAGGAGAAGCATACAATAGGGTCGCTTTATATTTATTAGCATCACTAATAATGGTTTGTGCAAGCATATCTCTACAAAGAATAATTTTCGCCCCAGAACGAATATAAACCAAAATTGTAACCAAAAAATGAAACGCCATAGAAAGCACCCACAACACCACGTCATCAGATGTCAGTTGCAATGCAGACTGAGCTATTTTTACGCGTTCAGCAATACTTTTATGCGTTAAAACAACACCTTTACTTGAACCCGTTGTACCCGATGTATAGCGAATAAAAGCAGCATCATTTAAAGGGGTAATTGGTTTTTCAATAGAAATACCTGTCCAGACCAACCGTAAAGTTTGTTGAAAAACATCAATTGTTATTCCCTTCCCTTCAACTGGCTTTAATCCAGATAGATCATCCAGTACTGCGTGTAACTGCGTATCAGATAATACATGCTCTATTTCTGATTGTTTTAACTGATGAGAGAGCGGTAATACCGTTGCGCCACATGCCATACCCGCAAACATAGCAACGATAAAAGCACTACTATTCTTGCCCATGACACCAAGCCCGACACCTTGAGTCAGACCATTTTCTAATAATACATACTTTAATAACTCAGCTTGTTTATATAATTGCAGATAACTAACTTCTTCCTCGTCATCAATGACAGCAAGGTGATCTGGCCATGTTTGTGCTGCGTCCTTAAGCAATTGATAAGTAGACTCCATCAATTGTCCTCTACAAACATCTGTGTTGCTCTAATTTTTTCAATTGCTGTTTGCCATACACCTTCTCTTACAAACTCGGCTGCTAAAACTCCTGCTGCATACCCTGTACTCAAACAAGTTCCAATCACTCTTGCTGAGGCAATTGCGCGCTCAGTTGCCGAGATTGTTCTACCCCCAAAAAAAAGATTATTTAGATGTTTTGAAACTAGAGTGCCCGCAGGAATCAGATAATAATCATTGGTATTAAAATAACTCATCTCAGGTTTGCGTCCCACTCCCCAATATTCAATAGGCCAAGTCCCTACCGCAACGCCATCCTCTGGTTTTGTACAAGTCATTACCTGCTCCTCTTCCAACAAGCTAATTCCTTCATGCCTCGGCCCTGTCCGTATGCCTAACTGTGTAGCCATTGATATAATGCTTAAATCTTTTAATAAAGGGTCTATTTTAGAGAGAAAATTTATTATTTCTATACTCAGTGAACGCATTTCCAGTTCATATGCAGATAAGTGAAACGACCCCGTTTCAAAGCACGTTGACATGCTCAATTTTAATAACCCAAATCCTTTTTTGACTGTCCCTGGCACAATTGAAAGCCGTTCACATTTTGGGTCCAAATCACCCCGCTCAATTCCATATTTAATCCAACGAATTAAATTTAAAGACATTACCCGTGGTTCCATTGCTGGTAACCCATTCACCTTAAAAACAAATGCTCCTGATTGATATTGAGGTTGTTTGATCATACCTAGACCGGCTAACATAGCAATTTGTGCATTTCCACTACAGTCAACCACTGCGGTTGCTTTTAAATAAAAAATACTATCCGTACCATTAATCACCAACTTATCGACAAGTTCATCTTTAACCGTAACAGTAGATATTGTTGCATGTAAAATTAACTGAACACCAGCTTCTTTTAACTCTTGTGCTCCTTGTTGATGAAAAACACTGGGTTGATAAGGTATAAAGTGCAAACCTTGGCCAAAAGATTCAGCCTGGGCATTACTTTTAACCATGACCTCATTAGCAAATTTTTTTGCAAACCCTTGAACAGCAAATCTTGGTGCTTGAAAATTATCTTCACTTCTAAAATACAGGCCACAGATCGTTCCTACCATAGCAGTTGTTGCTAATCCTCCAGTAAAGCCATATTTTTCTACCACAACTACTTTTAATCCAGATTTAGCTGCTGCAACTGCTGCTGAAATCCCAGCAGCTCCAGCACCTACCACTGCAACATCACAATGGATACTATCCATTTTTGTCTGCGTGTAATAAAACTGAACGTAAATGTATAAATAATTGATCCACTTCTTTGTCACTGATCACTTGTTCTATATAACCCAAGGTAATTTGTAATGAGCCACGAAACCGACTAAATACAAACGTCAAACCTGGAGGATACATCGTTGGTGGATAGTGAATAGCACTTTCTACAGATCGGTCAAACAACTGCTCATATTTTTGTAATGATTCGCCTGTATCTGAATAAAAAAAACTTGCCATCAGTCCTTTTGTCGGTTTTTTTAACATCAAGCGATAAAAAAAACCAGGTATCCGCCGTAAAAAACCCATCATTATCAGATAATGATTTGGACTATCTATACGCATCAACGTTTTCATTTGGTTAATTAATTCTGCGGTGCAAGCTTGAACATCAGATAAAACTTTTTGAGGTATTCGATAAAAAAGAAAAGTCACCTGATTACCCATAATAGGTGCGTCTACACCTCTTTTTCGTCGGTCTAATGGGACAGGAATTAACACATCACCTTCAATAGACCCACGTAATTGTTGAATATGCACAACAGAACAAGTTGTTGCTGCCAGATAAAAAGCACTCAGTAAAAAACCGGCACCTTGAAGTCGTGCACTTTCCTTAATTTGTCGAGTTTGCTCTTCTGTAAAAGATATAACACGATAACGTAAAACTGGAGTATTTTCTTTAACAATAGCTTTTTTTTTATATAAACTAAAAAGGGGTAATTGAGATTTTTCATGAAGAAAATTCTTCATTTTCTGAGCAATATTTGCACGTTGACCCAAGGGCAGCAATTTAGATTTTTCTTCAACCAATAACTCAGCATCATTGATTGATCGTTTTTTCCCCAACGTATAGATAAAAGATTCACCGCCATGAGCATCCATGAGCACATGATGCCAAGTAAAGATCAATAAAGACTTTGAGTTTGATATTTGAACTAAATCTATTTTAAATGGAGATTGGTTTTTGATCCTTATTGTTGTTGCTAATAAGCTTTCAGGCACACTATCATTTTCCTCAAACTGAAATTGCTTGACCCTGGGGACTGGCAAGGCAGCATCAAACACCCAGTTAATCAATGAAAATGGAAGACCTTTTTTAATCCGTAAGCGAGTAATCCATTGATAAGCTGGATTATTAGACAAATATAATTCTAATTCATCAAGCTCTATTTTCTGTTTTAATGAGACAACAAAGGTACAAACGTTATTTCTTCCACTAGTCCGTAACATGATACGATCCAGTTGTAAGAGAAAACAATCAGCGCCATTCAGTTCAATATATTCTGGAAATTTCTTACCCTGATCAGGCATTCGGTTGATTTAATAAAGTCGCACAATATGCACTTAAGCTACCAACACTGGCAATGTTTTCAGGAGTTAACGATTCTGCTGGTAATACTAAGCCAAAAGAACGCTCAACAAACAAGATCATTTCCATTAATGAAAATGAGTCGACTCCAACTGTCGATAATTCAGTTTCCTTATTAACATCAATATCTTGCGCTAAAATATTTTCACTTAAATAAGAACATAATCGTATCGCAATCTCTTCCGCACTGTGTTCCATACTATCCTTCATTGATACACTCATCTTAGCTAAATTTAATAGTATATTTTATACAGCTTATCCAAACCAATCAAATTCACCACAACTTCAATAGTAGCTTTAGGAGACCTCTATTTAGTTACGGGTGAGAAAAATTGAGAGCCTAATATTCAAGATCAAGGCAAATCCGTAACATGAAAATAAGTATCAAAGCAGGCTATTGTACGACAAGTTATTTGTTTTTATCATTAGTAGTTTTTACTGGTGAATCAGGCCAAGGCATGATTGGAACAGCCGTTATAGAATTTTGAGGTGAACCCTCTATCAATTTATCGCTGTAGACTAGATAAATTAATGTATTTCTTTTTTTATCCCAAAATCTAACGACTTGTAACTTTTTAAAACTAACCGATCGACGTATTTTAAACACACTTTCACCATCTTTTAGTTTTTCTTTCCATGAAATAGGCCCTACTTGGGCACAATCAATCGAAGCATCAGAAGTTTCCTCTGCAATGCCTAATGTTCCTGTTAAACCTCCTTTATTAGCTCTGCTTAGGTAACAAGAAACACCATTAACTTTTGGATCATCAAATGCTTCAATACTAATCGTATCATCAGGCGTTAATAGATTGAATTTGGTATCCACACTTCCAATAGTTTCAGCCTTTAGTGAAGTAATAGATAAGGTAAGTATTGATAAAGTAATTAGAAAAAATTTTTTCTTATACATGTTTTTTATTTAGGTCAGGAATTAGGTCGTTTTTAAATATTATTCGAAAATTGCACGCTTAACATTTAAGGCTTGATTGAGTCCTCTTAACATTTCTTTACCTTTGATTCTTTTAAAAACTGTTTTTTCCAGATTTGCTTTGTTAAGGATCGTGTCATGCATTTTACTATCAGAAAGATCAGCATTACTTAAATTAGCATTTGTTAAATTTGCTGAACGGAGGTCTGTTGATATTAGGATAGCATCTTTTAAATTAGCGCCTGTTAAGTCTGCAAACATGAGCATTGCTCGACTTAAATCGGCTCCCGATAAGTTTGCGCCTATTAATTTTACTTTTTTTAGCTCAGTATTCATAAGTCCCATAGGCTGATTTTTCATATCTGCTCCCCATTTTACATTGCTAAGATTGGCATGACTCAGGTCAGAATTGTTAAGGTTTGCGATAACTCTACTATTTGAGAAATTAACATTTTTTAAATTTGAACGCATCATACTAACAGCAAAAATGCTGACTTTAGAAAGGTTGGCCCCTTCTAAATTAACGCCTGTCATCACTGTTAAATCAAGGTTTAATCCACTTAAATTACTTTTACTTAAATTGGCACCTCTAAAATCAGTACCCCAAAGATCAGCATTTCGAAAATCTAAACCAGACAGATCGACACCGGATAGATTTTTTCTACGTAGATTGACTATTTTATCTGGTGACGCACTTTTTAGCATTGCCATGACTTGTTCACGGGTTAAATCGGCTGAAAAAACCATAGGACATAAACTAATAAATAAGGACAGGATAAAAAAAGCAGAGGTAAGTGACGGGGTTTTCATGGTTTTTTCTCACTATTAATTTAATTTATCTGATATTTTATATCTCGAACGCTAATAGATAGCAAGCCAAGTTTTGCTTTTAAGGCTAATTCAATAGATACAATATTGATTAATTAACGGTTAGAATAACGGTTTATTTGATTAATAATTAAGTATGTATAAATTAAATTTTTATGTTCCCAAGACACATGTTGATTTAGTTAAAGAAGCCTTGTTTACTAAAGGTGCTGGAAAGATCGGCCAATATGACTGTTGCTCGTGGCAAGTGTTAGGTGAAGGTCAATTTAGACCTTTAAAAGGAAGTAAGCCTTTTTTAGGCGTACAAAATCAAATAGAAAAAGTCACAGAATATAAAGTCGAAATGGTTTGTGAGGACGAAATAATTGCTGATATTATTAAGGAATTAATTAAAACGCATCCTTATGAAGAGCCTGCGTATGAGGTTTATCAGCTAAGTAAAATTGAATTGAGATAGAAACGTTTTTATTTTGGTCGTATTCAAAAATCTGTGCCATTCTGTTAAAACAATGCATTTGTATTAACCTAAATAAATCAGTTGAGCACGGGGTTTGTGGGGAATCTGAGCGAGGTAGAAAATAGCGCCTGCATTTTCGACATTCAGCACATCCATGTGCTTCAAAGGCAAAGAATAGTTGGAAAATAATGGCCGGAGTGCTTATTGAGAACTATTCTGCCGAATTTTTCGTTCAGATTTTTCACAAACCGTGAAGCAAAAAATACTCACCTATCTGGTGTGAGCAGAAAAACTAGCTTAATCATGTTACAGTGAAACCAAGCGATCAACTGATTTATTTAGGATTAAGGGCTGACACATGTCACAAATCTTTAATTTTGAACATACATTAAAATGCTAGTATATTGAATAAACCAGCTATGGTTGCGCGAAGCTAGGTAACTTGCAACAAATACCCTTGCAAGTTTAATCCATATTTAGTTCTTTCTTAAGAGCATCAATATCTGGCTCAAAAAGCTCAGAAGCGTTATCGCTTAACAGGCCTTCAAAGTGAAGAAATACGGCTTCTATTTGTTCTCGTCCCTTGGCAGTTTTGGCAGATATTCGCGGTGTTTTATTATCTAAAGCAGGTAAAGGCGTGTCCAACCAACCATTCCAATGTTGTGCCGCCACTTCTTTGATCATCAGTTGTACTTCAGGTTGAGACTCCAGCTCTTTGGATTCAAGGTTTGAAGGTGAAGAACCTAAAGAATAGTCTTTCGGCATGTTTTCTATCATTTTTTCTGTCGATTGAATAACAGAATGCTTATAAACTGCACGTTTACCCAGTCGTTTTGTGATTTTTCGTATAATGGCTTCAGATCGTTGATGAGAGTTGACATCAATGGTCAACTTATTACCTGAAATATTCAAGGTGCCTTTTAAAGTTGTTTGCCCCTTCAACATTTCAGAACCGATTCTTTCTAACCATGGAATTTCAATTGATTTTAGCTTCCCTTGGGAATCAAACCGTCCCTGTTCTAATAACTCAGCCTTTTTGATCGATGATGCTAAAGTATGAAGTGC
>CAZHUE010000028.1:0-23434 GCA_964535875.1 uncultured Methylomarinum sp. | reverse complement strand
CCAGGCTTTTATTTAAAAAACCCAAAGTCCAATGACTCTGGGTTTTTTTTTGCCTCAGAGAAATCTTTAAAGCTTATTATAGAATGTGAAGGGTGCGTTATGGGATTTAACTAAAACTCATTTACATGTATATTTTTTCATGACTTAAGAAACAAGGGTTGTCCAGAGTGCTATCACTACATCGATAGATATAATTTTAACCCGATTTAAAAATTTTTTTTCAATACAGAATGATAAAGTATTAGTTATGATAATCTGAATTTTTTAAGTTGGATGAATTGTATGAATGTTAGCTCTGCTCTAAAAAAACAAATAAAATTACTTCCTGTGGATTCACAAGAAAGTATGATTGATTTTTTTGTTCAGTTAAATGAACAAATAAATCAGCAGCAACATAAGGTTCTCTATCAGGATAAAGTTTGTAAAACGATAGTTCATGTTTGTTATTGCAGTCTGTTTATTCGCAATAATTGTCTGAGTAACCCACAGATCCTAGTTAGTTTGATTCAAACGGAAGCCCTATTTTTTGATCAACATAGACAAGATTATCATAAGGTAATTAATCTTGGGGAAATTGATTCAGAAGCAACATTAATGAAGCAATTACGCCAATTTAGAAATAGAGAAATGATCCGTATTGCTTGGAGGGATCTTGCTGGCTGGGCTGATCTTGATGAAACAATGCAAGACATGTCTGCCTTAGCTGAAGTTTGTATCCAAAATGCGCTAGATTATTTATATGAGCAAGCCAGTGCCCGACGAGGAGTACCTCAGTTTAAAGATGGGTCAGCAATGAATATAGTTGTTTTGGGTATGGGGAAGCTGGGTGCCTGGGAGCTTAATTATTCGTCTGATATTGATCTTATTTTTGCCTATGCAGAAGATGGCGTTTTAACTGATCGTAAACAAACGACTTATGGGGAGTTTTTTTCACGAATCTGTCGTTCATTAGTTAAAGTTTTGGATGAAATAACTGTTGATGGTTTCGTTTTTAGAACAGATGTGCGTTTACGTCCATTTGGAGATAGTGGCCCAATGATTATGAGTTTTGATGGCATGGAAAATTATTACATGATGCAAGCTAGAGAATGGGAGCGCTATGCAATGATAAAAGCACGACAAGTAGCAGGTGATTTTAATAGTGGTAAATTGTTGACAGCTATGATAAAGCCCTTTGTCTATCGGCGTTATTTGGATTATGGTGCTTTTGAAGAGCTTAGGTCTCTAAAATATCAGATTACTCAAGAATTACAGCGTAAAGATCGCATGGAAAACGTTAAGTTGGGGCCTGGTGGCATTAGAGAAATTGAGTTTATTGGACAAGCTTTTCAGTTAATACGTGGCGGTCAGGAGCCAAAACTACAGCAGCGAGAAATATTAAAAATATTATTGGTTTTAGGTGATTTGGAGCTGATGTCTAATGAAGATGTTGAAAGTTTACGTTCAGCCTATGAATTTTTACGCCGAGTAGAAAATCATATTCAACAATATCAAGATAAACAAACACATGATTTACCAAGTGACTTATCAGTGCAATCAGTTTTAGCACACTCTATGGGATATACTGATTGGCTATCATTTAAATCTGCTCTTGATAAAATAAGGGAAGGCGTTCATGCTATTTTTAAAGATATTTTTTCTTTGTCTGAACAGGAACAAAATCAACAGAAATCTTATTTAATCTGGAAGGGTGATATTGATGATGAAATAGTACTGGAATATCTTGGTGGATATGGCTTTACTCACTGCGTTGAGACACTATCATTTATCAATAATTTTAAAAAATCCTCCTCAGTGTTACGAATGTCTTCAAAGGGAATGAGTGTATTGAACCGTTTGGTACCCTCTGTAATTGAGACAGTGAAGACGAGTGAGAATCAAGATGAAACTTTAAGGCGGATACTTGTTCTTTTTGAAGAAGTAGCTGGTCGGAATGTTTACTTATCATTACTGGCAGAAAACTCAGATGCACTTCAACAGTTAGTGACATTGGCTGCTGCTAGCCCTTGGATTTGTGAGTACTTAGCATTGTATCCTGTTTTGTTTGATGAATTATTAGATGCTAGGTCTTTATACGATCCGCTAGAAAAAAAAGGGTTAGAAGAGCAATTATCGTTAGAGTTGGAAAAAATTGATAGGCAGGATGAAGAACAATTAATGATTCGGCTGAGACAATTTAAACACCTAAATGTTTTGCGAGTCGCTGCTGCTGATATTATGGGAGTTATTTCGGTGATTGTGGTTAGTGATTATTTAACATATATTGCCGAAGTGGTTCTAGAGAAAATAATAGACAAAGTATGGCTAATACTGACTGATAAACATGGTTGTCCTCCTAATACAAATGAATCAGCAAAAGGTTTTGCAATATTAGGACTTGGTAAGCTTGGGGGGTTAGAGTTAGGTTATGGCTCTGATTTGGATATGGTTTTTTTATATGACTGCCAAGATGTTAATGCTATGACCAATGGGAATAAACCACTAAGTTGCACACAGTTTTATGTTCGATTAGGACAAAAGATCAGGCATGTTTTAGATATAAAAATGTTATCGGGACTATTGTATGAAGTCGATTTACGCTTACGTCCCAGTGGTGATTCGGGTCTATTGGTCACACATATTGATAGTTATGAAAATTATTTAAGGAATGAAGCTTGGGCATGGGAGCATCAGGCATTAGTTCGAGGACGATTTGTTGCTGGAGATGCACAACTAAATCATGAGTTTAAAGAAATACGGCAGAGGATTCTAGCGTTGCCTCGAGAGCCTATTAAATTAAAAAAAGAAGTCAGAGAAATGCGCGAAAAAATGCGTGAGAATTTAGCTCCTAAAGATTTAGCGGTTTTTAACTTAAAACATAGTAAAGGAGGTATTGCAGATATTGAGTTTATAGTACAATTTGGTATCTTAGCGAATGCCTCAAAAAATGAAGATTTAGCAACTTATACTGATAATATAAGATTGTTAGAAGAGTTGGCTGAACATGGTTTTATTTCTAAAGATAATGCAGAGTTGCTTAAGGAAGCGTATTGTCAATACCGTAATTTTGGGCATAGACAAGTCTTACAAGGAAAGAAGGCTGAATTAAGAAATGAATATTTTGTAGAAACACGAGCTAATGTTGAACGACTTTGGCATGATTTGATGGATTAGGAGCGGGGGATTGAATAATATGCGAATTTTTACTTGTTTTTTTGTCCCTCATCTGCGCTGTAACAATAAGTTGCGTAGCTTGCTATGCGCCAATTGTTAGGTCTTGAAGACGAACAAAAATTCTGCATCAAACTTTCGCATATTATTTAACCCTCGCTCCTTAGAATGAATATATTTCATCTGGGTTCATTATAATAGTTCAACTTAAGTGACTCATTAAAAGAAAAAAAACGAATTAACAGGCAGACATATAATGATGACAATGGATGATAGAGACGGCGTAATTTGGATGGATGGCGAATGGGTTCAGTGGCGAGAAGCGAAAGTTCATGTATTAACTCATACTTTACATTATGGAGCTGGTGTTTTTGAAGGATTACGTGCTTATCATGCGGAAGAAGGAACAGCAATATTTAAATTACAGGAACATACAGATAGACTATTTCGTTCTGCTCATATTTTAAATATGACAATCCCTTTTACTAAAGATGAAGTTAATAAGGCTCATTGTGAGGCTGTTGCCAAAAACAATCTTGATAGTGGGTATATTCGTAGCATGTGTTTTTATGGTTCGGAAGGAATGGGACTGAGAGCTGATAACTTGAAAGTACACGTTATGGTTGCTGGGTGGGAATGGGGGGCTTATTTAGGGGCTGAAAACATGGAAAAAGGCATAAGAATAAGAACATCCTCATATACTCGAAATCATGTAAATAGCACAATGTGTAAAGCGAAAGCCAACGGAAATTACATTAACTCTATTTTGGCCTTACAAGAGGCATTGTCGACTGGTTATGATGAAGCCTTGTTACTAGATCATGAAGGGTTTGTTGCTGAAGGAAGTGGTGAAAATTTATTCATTGTACGGAATGGTACATTATTTACACCAGAAACTACTTCAGCACTTGAAGGAATTACTCGAGATACTATCATTACTATTGCTCGTGAGCAGGGATTTGAAGTCATTGAAAAACGTATTTCACGTGATGAAGTTTATGTTGCTGATGAAGCATTTTTTACTGGCTCAGCTGCAGAAGTGACCCCTATTAGAGAGTATGATGGAAGAATTGTCGGGGATGGTATACGAGGGTCTATTACAGAAAAATTACAAACACTTTATTTTGATTATGTTCATGGGCGTAGAGATGATCATCAGGAATGGTTAAGCTATGTTTCTTAAAATTTTTCTTTTAAAGTGTCTCTAGACAAACATAATAAAATATTAATCATTGGGCCTTCCTGGGTTGGTGATATGGTTATGGCTCATAGTTTATTCAAGACACTTAAAAATCAGGATGCAACTTGTCAAGTTGATGTTTTAGCACCGAAATGGTCATTTCCATTATTGGAAAGAATGCCAGAGGTATCCAAAGCATTTGCTATGCCCTTGATACATGGACAGTTTGGTTTGATTGAACGATTCTCACTGGGTAAAAAATTGCGTTCAAGCCAATATGATCAAGTGATTGTACTGCCCAATTCATGGAAGTCAGCACTAATTCCCTTTTTTGCCAATATTCCTTTGAGAACAGGTTTTTTAGGTGAAATGCGCAGGGGATTATTAAATGATGCTAGAAGGCTTGATAAAGAAGTATTAACCATGACAGTACAACGGTTTGTTTCTTTAGGATTGCCCGTAAATTTTAAACAAGCTCCTGACTGTCCAACTCCTAAGTTAAAAATAGATATTAGTAATCAACAGCAAGTTGCAAAAAAGTTTCAATTAAAATTATCTGGTAAGGTTTTAGCTTTATGCCCAGGTGCAGAATATGGAGTCGCCAAACAATGGCCTGCTCGACATTATGCCGCAGTGGCAAGACAGAAAGTTGCACAAGGCTGGTCTGTTTGGTTATTTGGTTCGGAAAAAGATCAGTCTGTTGCCGCACAAATTAATATGCTAACAGCGAAAACATGTCAGGATTTTAGTGGTAAAACATCATTGGCTGAAGCTATTGATTTAATGTCATTAGCTGACATTGTCGTATCTAATGACTCGGGGTTAATGCATGTTGCAGCAGCACTTAATAAAAAATTAATAGCTATTTATGGTTCATCGGACTCAAGTTTTACTCCACCATTAAACAAAGATTCTACGATAATAGAGCTTAACCTGGATTGTTCCCCTTGTTTTAAAAGGGAATGTCCTTTAGGGCATACTAAATGTTTAACTGATATCCGTCCTCAGTTTATATTGGCGAAAATTGCATCATAATTTAATATGAAAATTGCTATTGTTAAACTTTCCGCCTTAGGGGATATTGTTCATGCAATGGTTGCATTGCAATTTATTAAGCAGGTCTTTCCTCAGATTATAATAGACTGGTTAGTAGAAGAACGGTTTGTGGGTGTATTACTAGATAACCCTGATATAAACGAAGTTATTACCGTAAATATAAAATCGCTAAAACAGAATAAAGGGGGTATATTTAAAGAGTTTAGGTCTATTAAAAATTTCTCTAAAAATAATTACGACCAAGTAATTGATGCTCAAGGGTTACTAAAAACAGCAATAATAGCAAGGATGCTATCCTCAAAAACGGTCGGTTTTGATAAATATTCCGCTCGGGAAAAGATGGCTGCTTTGTTTTATGCAAAGAAAATAGTATGTTCTTATGATACTAATACCATTGATAGAAATATAACTATCATTGGGCAGCCTTTAGGGATAAAAATTAGTAAGAAACAGATTCTGGATAAAGTACCTTTCCTTTTTTATAGTGACTGGGACAAATCATTGAATGATTATTTTTCCAAGGATAGAGCGAATATACTTTTTGTCATAGGCTCTACTTGGCCAAGCCGTAACTATCCAAAAGAAAAATATTTAAAGGTAATAAAAGAATTAAATGTAAAAAGCTTAATAAGCTGGGGTAATGATCAAGAAAAAAGTGATGCAGACTGGATTGCTGAAAGAACGGGAAAGGCACAAGTATTACCAAAACTAGATTTTAACAACCTTAAAGCAGTTTTAGCACATTCAGACTTGGTCATTGGTAATGACACTGGGCCAACACATATGGCTTGGGGGCTAAATAAACCATCAATTACATTATTTGGGCCAACACCAGTAAGTAGAGTTTATCAAACTAGTATTAATAAAGTTCTTAAGTCTTCTTCTATTGTTAACCCTCTCAAGCTAAATAAAAATGATTTTTCTATTCAAGAAATAAAGGAAAATGAAATTATTGAGTTAGCTCACTCATTATTAAAATAGTGCTCTAGTGATTATACTTTATGATTCATAAATACATAGAAAGAATACTGAGAGCAAAAGTATATGAAGTCGCTGTAGAAACTCCGTTAGATTTTGCCAAGATTCTCTCTTCTCGAATGGATAATGAAATTTATTTAAAAAGAGAGGATTTACAATCAGTCTTTTCATTTAAATTAAGGGGGGCTTATAACAAAATAGCCTCTTTGAATGAAGCACAACGAAAACAGGGAGTCATTGCTGCATCGGCTGGAAATCATGCGCAAGGTGTTGCTTTATCTGCCAATAAATTGGGTATTCATTCGGTTATTGTAATGCCAACGAATACACCTGAAATTAAAGTAAAAGCCGTTAAGGCATTGGGTTCAAATATTGTCATGTTTGGTGATTCATATGATGAAGCATTGTCCCATGCAAAAGAAATAGAGCAAGAAAAGGGGCTGGTTTTTGTTCATCCCTATGATGATCCAGATGTAATAGCAGGGCAAGGTACGATTGGAATGGAAATACTTCAGCAACGGACGGGTGCTATTGATGCGATTTTTGTTCCAGTTGGAGGAGGGGGCTTAGTTGCTGGTATTGCTGCTTATGTGAAATTTGTAAGGCCTGAAATTAAAATTATTGGTGTTGAGCCAGATGATGCAGATTGTTTGAATCAAGCTTTGGCAGAAAAGCGACGAGTCAGCATTAAACAAGTTGGACTGTTTGCTGATGGTGTTGCTGTTAAGCAGATTGGCAAAGAACCCTTTAAATTAGCCCAAAAATATGTAGATGACGTGGTTACGGTTAGTACTGATGAAATTTGTGCTGCAATTAAGGATATTTTTGATGATACAAGGTCTGTCGCTGAACCTGCGGGTGCATTAGCTGTTGCGGGATTAAAAAAATATGTTGAACGGAATGCATGTAAAGGGCAAAATCTAATAGCCATAGAAAGTGGTGCTAATGTTAATTTTGATCGATTACGTTATATTGCAGAGCGGACTCTAGTTGGAGAACATAAAGAAATTTTATTGGCCATTACAGTACCAGAGACTCCAGGAAGTTTTCTTAAATTTTGTAAATCTTTAGGAAAACGAAATATTACGGAATTTAATTACCGATATTTCGATAGTAAAATAGCAAGGGTTTTTGTTGGTGTAAGCTGTAGTGGAAAAACATCTGATCGTGATGATTTGATTTTTCATCTTGAAAACAAAGGTTTTTCAGTAATAGATTTGACTATGAGTGAATTGGCAAAGGAACATGTCCGCTATATGGTTGGAGGTCATCCACATCAAGATCTAGGTGAGGTAGTCTATAGCATACAATTTCCAGAAAGACCGGGCGCTTTATTAAAATTTTTATCTTCCTTAGGCGGTCGTTGGAACATAAGCATGTTTCATTATAGAAACCATGGTGCTGCATTTGGTAGAGTGTTATTGGGCGTACAAATGCCTCAATCTGAAAGAAGAGATTTTCAACAGAGCCTTAATGGATTAGGTTTTGAGTATCAAGAAGAAACAAAAAATCCAGCCTATAAAATATTTGTAAGATGATGACGGAAAAGGAAAAAGTATCTCCCATTTACGCCGTTTCGTACCTTCGTCCTTGAACCGGAGGTTCAAGTGGAGGTTTCATCAATAAATCAGGCTTCCCATCTAAAACGGGCTTGCACACCATTATGGAGTCTACTTCCTAGGTAAAAACAGGTTCAGGAAACACCCAGCACTAATCGAACGTTACAGGAGATACAATACATATTCTAGCTGGATTTTTGTATTTTTAAAGTATTTTCTATTTTATGGCGTAAATTAGCTAGTTGAATAGAGATGTCTTTTTCTTCACTTTTCTGGACACTCTTAGGTTGACGTAAATCATGAGTCAGATTTAATGCGGCCATAACAGCTATTCTATCAGCTCCATTAACTTTTCCTGAGTCCCTAATTTTGCGCATTTGCTCATCAAGTTCTTGAGCAGACTGCATTAATGTGTCCTTTTCTCCTTCAGAACACACAACTTTATAATCTTTGCCCAGGATCTTAATAGAGACAGGTTGTATTTTTGAGTTACCGCTCATAAACCGTGTTCCATAGATTTTAAACGAGTAATCATTGCTTCAACTCGAACCCTGGCTAAAGTAGTTTTTTCCAGTAGTTTGGCTTTTTCTTTAACCAGCGCATCTTGTTTAGTCTTTAAGCTGCTATTTTCACTTTCTACAGAGTGAAATTTTTCAATTAGGGTATCCAGCTTTTCTTCTAGATCTTTTAATTCAGTTGATGTTTCTTTTGATAAATTGGACATAACTTAATATTTAATGTAATTAAACGACTTCCGATAACACCGATAGAAATGATATTGCTATTCAATCTTTCTAGAATTTATTAAATTCCAGTCATTATTATATTAATGGTAGCATAAGCAGTATATTTTTTTAGATTTATCCTAATTTTATGGCATATCAAACAATTACTGCAATTTTTCAAAGGTATGAAAGTGAATTAACGGCTTCTGAATCGCATGGTTTAGCTGCTGGTATGTTGTGTATTGAAAACGAGATTGAGGTGGCAAATTGGTTGGCTGAATTGTTTTCGGAAGATATTTTTCTTATAGAAGAAGACAAAGCAATTTTAGAAGAATTATTTGAGCAAACACGTACATTATTGAACGAAAAGGATGATAGTTTTAAGTTTGATCTTTTTCTACCTAATGAAGATGGATTAATTAAACAGCAGCTTGACGCGATACGCTATTGGTGTGATGGGTTTTTATTTGGTGTAGGATATACTAAATCATCATCAAATTGGCCAGGTGAAACAGGTGAATTAATGAAAGATATTGTCGAATTCACAAAATTGGATACAGATATAGAAGAGGAAATGGGCGAAGAAGAAATTGATGAACACGAGTCAGCAATAATTGAAATTCAAGAGTATTTAAGAGTTGCAGTGATGATGATAAGAGATCAATTTTTTGTAGAAAATAGCCAACCAAAACATTAAAACTTTTTAATATGAAGCAAAGTGAGTTTAAAAAGCGTCGACAATTACTTATGCAACAGGTTGGAAAGGGTAATATTGCCTTAATCGCAAGTGCATTTAATCAAACGCGTAATCGAGATGTAGAATTTCCCTTTAGACAAGATAGCGATTTTTATTATTTAACCGGGTTTAATGAAGCGGATTCTCTTGCGATATTTATACCGGGTCGAGAACAAGGTGAGTATATTTTATTTTGTCGTGAATTTGATGAAAAAAAAGCCTTATGGGAAGGCACTCATGCTGGGCTTGAAGGAGCAACAAAACATTATGGTGCTGATGATTCTTTTCCGATAAATGATATAGATGATATTTTGCCCGGAATGTTGGAAAATAAAGCTAAGGTATATTATCCAATGGGGAGGGATGGGGAACTTGACCATCAAATATTAGAGTGGATTAGTTATCTTAAAAAACAGTCAAGAAACGGAATTAATGCTCCTGGGGAATTAGTTTCTCTAGAACATATTCTGCATGAAATGCGCTTGTTTAAAAGTACAGCGGAGCTTAAATTAATGCGAAGAGCAGCAGATGTTTCTTGCAAAGCGCATAAGCGAGCAATGCAGCAATGTAAACCTGGTTTTTATGAATATCAAATAGAAGCAGAGTTAATGCATCAATTTATAAGCGATGGATTAAGGTATGTTGCTTACACTTCTATTGTTGCAGGAGGTAAAAATGCCTGTGTATTACATTATATAAATAATAAAGATAAATTAAAAAAAGGCGATTTGTTGTTAATTGATGCGGGGGCTGAGTGTGATCACTATGCCTCAGATATTACTCGTACATTTCCAGTTTCGGGAAAATTTAATTCGGCACAAAGGCAGCTTTATCAATTGGTTCTGGATGCTCAATATGCTGCGATTGAACAGATTAGACCTGGGATTCCATGGAATAAAGCGCATGATGTTTCAGTCGAAGTGTTAACAACTGGATTGGTTGAATTAGGGTTGTTAAAAGGACGTGTATCAAAGTTAATAAAGGATGAAAAATATAAACAATTTTATATGCACCGAATTGGGCATTGGCTGGGAATGGATGTTCATGACGTAGGCGACTATAAACTTGATAATGAATGGCGGCTGCTTGAACCTGGTATGGTGTTAACAATAGAGCCGGGGTTATATATTCCTGTAAATTGTACGAAAGTTGATGCTAAATGGCGGGGAATTGGTATTAGAATTGAAGATGATTTGTTAGTCACTAAAACAGGGCATGAGGTTTTAACTAATACAGTTCCTAAAGAAATTAATGAAATTGAAGATTTAATGCAGGCAAGCTAAATGCAGCATGATTACGATATATTAATAGTTGGAGGGGGGCTCGCGGGTAATTGCCTGGCACTTGCGCTAAAAGATGCTGGTTTGCGAATGGCAATTATAGAAGCCAATACTAGAGAGCAATTACAGAACTCACCCGCAGGGGATAGAGCACTAGCTCTGTCAGCAGGTACAGTAAAAATGCTGCAAGCACTCAATATATGGAAAGGGATTGAAAACAAGGCTACTGCGATAAAAGATATTCATATCTCAGATCGTGGACATTTTGGTAAAGCTCGGTTGTCTGCAAAAAAACAAGGTGTTGAAGCATTAGGCTATGTGATCTCTGCCAGAGATATTGAAATTCATGTGGCTAAGATGGTTGAAACTTCGGGTATTGAACAAATAACCCCTGCCAGGGTTGCTGGTCTAATGTCTGGCTTGGAATCGGTTAATGTCAATGTAAAGCAGGAAAAAAAGTCTCTTAACTTTACGGCTAAATTACTTGTTGGTGCTGATGGAGGGCAATCATCTGTACGTCGTTTATTGGATATTCCTCAACAAGTGACAGAATATGGACAAACGGCTTTAGTGACAACGGTAAAATCATCGTTACCCCATAAAAATGTGGCTTTTGAACGATTTACAGAGTCAGGGCCATTGGCAATATTGCCGGTAAGTAATGAAGAATGTTCGGTCGTCTGGACTCGTTCAACTGAAGATGCTGAAGATCTAATGTGGATTAGTGAAGAGGAGTTTATTCTTCAGTTACAGGAATGTTTTGGCTATCCATTAGGTTTGTTAAGTTTATCGGCGCCGAGGAGAGCCTTTCCATTAAGTCTTATCCGTGCAGAAAACATGGTTTTAGGGAGAGCAGTTATTATTGGTAATGCAGTTCACCAGCTACATCCAGTAGCAGGCCAAGGGTTTAATTTAGGTATGCGAGATGTTGTACAGCTAGCTGAAATGATCATCAAACAGCAGAAAAATAATACAGACATAGGTGGTCCAATCTTTTTAGAAACTTATGCCAAAACAAGACAAAAAGATCATAATCAAACAATAGGTTTTACCGATAATCTAGTGAAAATATTTTCTTCAGACTGCCTTCCTTTAGCAGCAGCAAGAAGTGTAAGTTTAGCAGTGATGGATCATATCTCTATTGCTAAATCAATATTAGCGAAACATGCCATGGGTCTTTCAGGGCGATTGCCTCGAGTCGGCAACAGACAATAAAATAAGTGATTGAGATGAAAGAACATTTTGAGGTGATTATTGTTGGAGGTGGCATAGTTGGAGCCACTGCCGCTTGTGCTTTAGGTCATGCTGGTGTGGAAGTTGCTTTATTGGATGTATTTAACCCACAAAGGCAATGGACGGGTGATTCAGTTGATTTACGGGTTTCTGCATTAACTAAAGCATCTCAGAATATTTTAGAAAGTTTAGAAGTCTGGGGTGGTATGGTGCAACGCGGTGTCTGTGCTTATAAAGATATGCGAGTATGGGACGCAAAGGCAGACGGAATGTTGCATTTTGATTGTGCTGATACAGCATTTAACGAATTAGGACATATTGTAGAAAACCGTGTGGTAGTTGCTTCTTTGTGGGATAAGCTGGATACATTGCCCTCCGTGACTTGTATTAGTGATGCTAAAGTATCGCAAATGGAAAAGATAGAAAAAGGACAAAGACTCGTATTGCAGGATGGAAGATGTGTTGATGTTGATTTAGTCATTGCTGCCGACGGGCGTGATTCAAACTTGCGTTCCATGGCAGGAATCGATGTTACTGGCTGGCCCTATCATCAAGATGGTTTAGTGGCTACAATTACTACAGGAAAAAGTCATGAGTTCACTGCATGGCAACGGTTTTTGGACGAAGGGCCACTTGCGTTTCTTCCCCTTAGAACTGGGCAATGCTCTATTGTATGGACATTAAAAACTGAAACAGCTAAAGAATATATGCAACTTAGTGATTCTGAGTTTTTAGAAGTACTGGGACAAGCTTCGGCAGGTATTTTAGGACGAATGCTGAAAACTAGTCCAAGAGCAGCATTTCCTTTGCGATTTCAATATGCTAATCGATATACAGATGAGAGTTTTGCTTTGATGGGGGATGCGGCTCATGCTATGCATCCTTTGGCTGGACAAGGTGCTAATGCGGGATTGTTAGATGCTGCAGCTTTAGCTGAATTAGTGATAAAATCAAAACAGACAGATAAATCCTTATTTAGTACGAAAATATTAAGGCAGTATGAGCGCTGGCGTAAAGGAGATAATTTATTGATGATGTCGAGTATGGATGTTATAAATAAAACTTTTGCAGCAACTGCATTACCGATTGTTTCATTACGCTCAACAGGAATGAATTTAATTAATAAAACACCGCTAGTTAAAAGCTTATTTAATCATCATGCAATGGGCTTAAGAAATGATTTGCCTCTGTTGGCAAAACAACAGCGTTGTTGGTAGAGGGTATTTAGGACTGAGGATTTAATAACTTCCGGAAGTTATTAAATCCTCAGTCCTAAAGTGTTTGATTTGAACTATTAAAATGAGGAAAGGCTATGGCGGAAATATTATTTATTCTAGTTACTGTATATGCTGTATATGTGGTGCAAAGAGTTATTGCTGGTAATGATGAGGCAAAACAATCAGAAAAAGATTCAGTTAAGCGACCACAGGATAAAGCGCAAGCCACTGATAATAACAAGAAGAGTGTGACAGTTAGGGAAAAAGCAGTTGTAAAAAAAGAAAAAACAATTGAAAAAAATACAAAAATGCCCACAGGAAATTTACGGGATCCAGTAACAGGCGAAGAAGCTACTATAGCAAATAGTTATCGAATGCTGAGACGTTGGATAAAAGAGGCATTGGTTAAAGAGGGGTTGGTTGAAAAAATTTATAAAACCAACGAGCTAGATAGTGTAACAGTAGAGAAAATTAATAAAGCGGTAGTTAAGCTTAAGAATATGGATAAATACCAGTAGTTCTAATCTGGATGGCATGTGGGTTTTATAGTGAGCTATAGCTTTATGAGTGGAAGCAGATTAAAGTATTCAGTACTATGCTTTTGTGAGGCTCAAATAGAGGAGGAAGACATCAAACAGCTTTCTCTCTGACTAGATATTTTGTTTTGATTTATAGAATAAAAAAGAGACTCTATAAAATTAGGGTCTCTAGCTTATGCTTATTGTGTTCTCCATTGTTTTTTTACCAGTATTTTGCTTTGAACCATCAGGGTCATCCATACAGCCGGTTAAGCCAATAATCATTAAAGTCATCGCTATTATAGAAATTACTTTTTTTCATTTTTCCTCCAAAGTTTTTTATAATTATGTGTGCCTTTCTTTAGTACACAATAGATTTATACCATGGGATTTAGGTAGATGCAATAGCTTAGGCTAGGTCAGGAAGGGGGGTAAGATAAAAAACCTTAGTTTTACAAAGGTGAAAGCCGTATAGTTACTCAGGCGGCTATTTTTTATTCATATCAAAAAAATATAATTTTTTAGTTTTTGTTGAATAAATAAAAATAGAAACCTTGAGAAACAAGGTTTCTATCTTGTTTTACAAGCCTAATTACAACTGGATAGAAGAAGTTGAACTAGAAACGTTTTGTTTAGAACCATCGGGGTCATCCATGCAACCCGTTAAACCAACAATCATTAATGTCATAGCTAATACAGAAAGTACTTTTTTCATTATTTCCTCCAAAGGTTTTTATAATTATGTTTGTGCTTAAAATTCGCACCTGTACTTTATACCATGGGTTTTGTAGGGATGCAATAGCAAAATAACCTATAAAAAATTAATGTTTTTAGGGATTTTTATATTGATTGCTTTGTCGTTCCAGGTTGCATTTCCTATAGTAGTCCAATTGCCTGAAAGATTAGACCCAAGCAGATTATGAACCCAGTAAGAAGGTGCATAAATTTTTTTTAATTTTATGTTGAAAGTTGTTGAATTTAAATCAAGTCCCGTTTTAATTCCCCAAAAAGCAGTCGTTTTCATGATGAATTTAGACAGCCTCCAGTTATTGATCTTAGGGGTGACTGCAATATTAGCCCACATGGAATGTACACGGCCCCAGTTTGGTGATGCAAGTCGGCCTTCAGAGGTAACAAAGGGCAGCCATTTTTCTTTACCTAGACTATCTATATATGTGATGGCAATCAAGAGGTCATAACCTTCAAAATGATCATGTAGATACAGAGCATGAGGGGTTATTCCAATAAATGTGCTGGAGTAATGAGTGAATGTGTTGCTCACTTGAGATAAAAAAGTAGAAAGCGCGGTAGGCTTTGTATTTATGTCAAGCCTGTAAATTATTCCGTAATAAATGCTGCAATTGATTTGGAGGAATAATAATAGTACAAAAATTTTACTAATTCGGTGTGTGTTGCGCCTAGCTATTTTTGGTGATTTTGGTGTGAAAATTTGATCGTACAAAGAAAGGGAGCTAGCAGAATGAATCATAGTATTACAGCTTTCATCACATGAAATTCGAGTGCGAGAATCTGCAATAGTTCTATATTTTTTGCTGGCAAAATGATAAATGCCAGGTAGTTTAAGAATGTAACCCACAACAGATAAGTAGCGCATGTTAATGAGTATTTGCGCGTAGGTATTAACGCCTGAAAATAATTTATTGTTCCGATCCAAAGCGTATAGGTCAGTTAGAAGTGTTGCTTCTGATATGTGATTGAGTGCAGAATAATTTGAGGCGTGAGCTTGTGCACTTTTAAAATCAATACAATTGAATATGTCAAAGTGGTTAATTGTAAGAATAGTTTGGCAACACAAGGGGCAGTGTTCGTCATAAAATACGGTAAGAGTAGGCTTTTTTGTTGTGAGATAAGAACCAATTTTTCTGTACCAGGAAAAAGGTACCATCAAACAATAAAAAATAAGCATACCTATGCCGAAAGGGTAGATATTAAGGATAAGGGTTATCCCTATATGTAAACCAGCTCCAATAATGAAAAAGATAGGCCTTAGCAGGCGAAAATGAAAGAAGAAGATAAATGTAAACTGAAAAACTAATACTATGTAGCCGATTGTTTTTTGCAATATTTCATTATTAAGCAGCCATGTTATGTTAATTGTAGAGATATAATAAGGCATTGAAGCGGGTAGCCATACACCTAATCCATTTCTCCAGTGTTCAGCAAACATTTTATGTATTGCTGAGTCAAAATATAGAAAGCCAAGACAAATGATAACTGGAAGATAATAGCTAAGAATAGAAACTTGTTGTTTAGGGTATGAGGAATAATGTTTAAAAGGATTCTGAAATTTGATTTTTAAGTTATCGATAGAAAAGGCTTTATTGATTGGCATAAAAATCATAAATAAATTTGCTCCAATCATAAATAAATCAAAACCACCAGCAAAGTCACGTTGCATGGGAGTGAAGTTTACAAAGAGTATCCAGAAAATATAGTTAATTATGATTGATTGCTGGCTACGGTAACCGACAGTTACAAAGCTGGCGATAACAGCCCAGAGACAAAGAAAAAACGGGATCATTGGAAATTCAATATCCAGATAAGGGATAGGATCAAAAATCAAATGATTGAAATAAAGTAGAAAAAAAATTTCTTGGAGTGTTACCAGACCAAAAAATAAACGAAAAAGACCTATGCCAGTTGCAGGCACTTTGGTGTGATATAAATGCGATATTTTTGAGTGGAGTAATTTATACATTTGCTGGAAGAAAAGTAGATTTAAAAAATATATAAATTATTAGGTATATATTGAGGGAGTGTGAGCCAAGATCGGAAGATGGGAATCCTGAAATAAAAAAAGCCGTATCAGGGATACCTGATACGGCTTTTTTATGCAAGAATAGCTTGGAATCATCAGCAAATAACTTCCGAAACTGACTTTTACGAAGGTATAAAAGTTTGCACTACGTGACTCAGACTATTATTCTATTTTCCAAGGTCTGAGATAAAATAAAAATCTAACGCCAGTTTCGGAAGTTATTTTTTTCTGATTCCTAGCTAAGGCAACTCGCAATAATCCATCCATCCATCCATCTTACTTGCCTTTTTGTCCGTCTTTACTGTTGTAGTAACAGTTGCGTAGCCAGCTATGCGTCCGTTACCACAACAGTAAAGACAAACAAAAATTATATGCAATATGGGTGGGTTATTTATTGCGAGTGACCTAAATGCTTAGTCTTCTTCGTTATGTTCTGAAAAAACCCATTTTACGAAGAAATAACCAGCCGCAATAACAACTACTGCTACAGCCATACCTGCAGGTTCTTTTAACATTTCTACTACGTCTAAGATCGCTCCCATATGAGTATCCTACCTTTTTTTGTTGTGAATAAATAAACTGCCATGTCTCTGGCATTGGAGCGTTATATGTTACTTTAGACGGGGCTAAAGTCAAGCTAAAAGTGAGATTGGCATAATGATTATACAAAGGAAATGCTTTTGGTATAATTCTACTTTGGTCTCAAATTTGAAAAAAAATCCCTGTTGTTTTTGGAGGTATATAATTGATTAATATAAATTTATTGGAGTTTTCGTATAATAGTGATGGTTTTCATCTTTCAATACCCCGACTCATCATAAACGAGGCAGAAAAAATAGCTATTATTGGTCCCAGTGGATCAGGAAAAACTTCATTATTGAAACTTATTTCAGGTATTTTACTGCCTCAAAAAGGTCAAATTTCAATCAATAACTTGGTAATTAATACATTTTCAGATTCTGAGAGAAGAGATTATCGAATTGTAAACATTGGTTTTATTTTTCAAGATTTTGAGCTGCTTGATTACCTTGATACTCAAGATAATATTCTCCATCCCTATCGAATTACGAAAGCTTTAAAACTTGATGCCGACGTTAGGTTAAGAGCAAATAGTCTTGCACAGGAAATGGGGATTCAGGGTAAAATGAGGCGTTTTACTCATACCCTTTCACAGGGTGAAAAACAGCGAGTAGCCATTTGTAGAGCCATGTTACCAAAACCAAAGTTAATTCTTGCTGATGAAGCAACTGGAAATCTTGATCCAAAAAATAAAACTAGAATTCTTGATGTACTATTTCGCAGTACTGACAAGAGCAAAGCTACATTAATTGCAGTAACACATGATCATGAGTTATTAGATCGTTTTGATCGAGTTATTGATTTTAAAGACTATTGCCTTCCAAATGTTGCCTAATGGATAGCTTATATCTTGCATGGCGATATATTGTTTTCAACAAAAGAAAAACAATAACGCTGATCACCTGTATTAGCCTGGTTACTTTTCTTCCTTTTGCTCTAAAGTCGTTGCTTAATGAAAGTGAACATCAGTTAATGTCTAGAGCAACAACTACACCTTTGCTTGTAGGTGCAAAGGGAAATTCATTAGATTTGGTGATGAATTCATTATACTTTTCAAAGGAGAAACCAGACTTTATTAGCATGAAATCGGTTGAAAAAATTATAGATTCAGGGTTAGCTCTTCCAATACCCCTATATATTCGGTTTCAAGCAAGAGAATATCCAATTATTGGAACATCATTAGACTATTTTGAATTCAGAAAGTATAAAATAGCACAGGGTAGAGCTTTTGCAATGTTAGGTGAGTGCGTGATTGGCGCAGATTTAGCTACCCACTTAAATTTAAAAGTAGGCGATGGCCTATTATCTTCTCCGGAAAATTTATTTGATTTAGCAGGTGTATACCCACTAAAAATGACCGTAAGTGGAATTTTAGAGAAAACTAATTCTATTGATGATAAAGCTGTTTTTGTTGATTTAAAAACTACTTGGGTTATACAAGGTCTTGGGCATGGGCATCAGGATGTTAAAAAAATTGAAGATTCTAGTATTGTCTTAAGCCAATCTGAAAACCTTGTTACCGCGTCTCAAAAAATCAAGCAATACACAGAGATTAATGCGGATAATTTTGAGTCATTTCATTTCCATGGTGACCCTTCTATCTATCCACTAACAGCCATTATTGCTGTACCTCAAGATGAGAAATCAGCTACAATCCTAAGAGGACGATATTTATCAGAACAACAAGATCAACAAATAGTCAGGCCCAAAAATGTCATTGAAGATTTATTAGGAAATATATTTCGAATAAAAGATTTTATTGATGCGGTTGTTTTAATAGTCGCTATCGCTATGATACTGGCGGTATTTTTGGTTTTTAGTTTATCTTTTCGTCTGCGACAAAAAGAGATAAAGACTATTTTTCATTTAGGGTGTAGTAGAGCCACAGTGTTTCAGCTAATTTTTGCTGAAATATTAATCATTATTTTTGCTAGTGGAGTATTATGTTTTCTATCACTTTTAGTATTGCAACATTATCAGGACAGAATTGTCCATATACTATTTATTTCATAAAATTCAAAGCACAATGATTAAATCAATAGCTTACCCTTTACGAACAATATTCTTGGTTTTTTCTGTATTATGCGTTTCAGTTAATAGTAAAGCGGAAGAGGCAACATTAAATATTTCCACAGTCAATTATCCGCTTAAATTTTTTGCCGAAAGTATTGCCGGAAAGCATGCCAACGTGAGCTTACCAATGCCAGCAGATATTGATCCTGCATTTTGGTCTCCAAATGCTGAAGATGTAATAAATTTGCAAAAAGCTGATATGATTCTTCTTAATGGTGCAAATTATGCAAAATGGTTACCTAAAGTATCTTTGCCATTATCTAAATTAGTTAACACATCAGCTAAGTTTCGTGATCAATATATCCCTATTGAATCAGCAGTGAAACACAATCATGGTGCGGGGGGGGAACATTCACATACAGGAACCGCATTTACAACATGGCTTGATTTTTCATTTGCAGCGGAGCAAGCAGAAGCTACTTTTAATGCCTTATCTAAAAAAACACCTAAATTTAAAGAAACATATGTAAAAAACTTTATACCTCTACAAGAATCCTTGCTTGCTTTTGATTCAGAATTAACTCAAATTGGTAGCGTATTAAATGGGGTGGCCTTGGTTGGTTCTCACCCAGTGTATCAATATTTAAAAAAGCGCTACCAATTGAATTTGCAAAGCGTACATTGGGAGCCGGAAGAAGTGCCCAGTGAAGAACAATGGAAAGCGTTAAAACAATTGCTTAAATCTCACCCCGCCAAATGGATGTTATGGGAGGGTGAGCCAGCAAAAGAAACAGTTGCAAAATTGGAGACTTTAGGTCTACAAAGTATAGTGTTTACCCCAAGTGCAAATATTCCCGAAAAAGGTGATTTTCTTACTGTAATGAGAGGCAATGTAGAAAGATTAAAAATTATTATAAATAATAGCAAGCCAATTCTTTAGTTGTTATTTGCTTACAGGTACGTCTATTAATTGATGAATAGAAGTACCTTAATCTCGAAAGGGCCTTTGCTATAAAAGAAATAGAGAGGATAGGATTATGAAGATACGAAAAAAAATTGTATTTGGTTTTATTTTTTTCTTATTATCAACGGTAGTCCAGGCAGACCATTTTCCCGTTGGGTCTGATGTGTTAGCAAATTGCCATGGTTTTTTTACAAAAGGTAAAGTAAAAAGGCTACATAAAGAACGTTATGTTGTGCATTTTTATAAGGATGCACGTCCAGTTCACTGTATTCCCTTTGCATGGGATAGCATGTTTCTCGTGCCATATAAACCGATTGATCAATATTCTGGCAGGGTGAGTTCTGGCGAAGGAGTTTTTGGTGGATCAATAGAACAAGTTCTTAAGGTTGGGGATAAACTAAAAATATATTATAAAGCCTCTGAGAGAGGTAGTTTTTTTGATAAGAAATATACCGTGGAGGTAGCTATTAAAGAAATTAATGTCAACGGCGCGGGACAATTAGAAACAATAGGAGGAGAAGAAAAAGCACAACGAATCTTTCAAAGGTGGGTTGGAACAAACTATGTAACACTAGATTTTTCTAGTATGTTAGTAGCAGAAAGATTGACAATTTTGAAAGTTGAAAAGAAATAAGGTTTTTATATATAAAGCAAAGAAAGCTTCTAAAACTGCATACTTGCTTGAACTCTAATTGTACGTGGTTCCCTGGGTAAAAATGAATATCACCAACTCCAGTAGTTTCTCCATCGGCGGAAGTCTTTGTATCTATAGCCAGTCCCTAAATTGACTACGGTGGTTGAATCGGCAAAAATGCTGCCATCTTCAGTTAAGGGTATATCATCAAAATGTCTGACTCGTAAACTGTCGAATAGATCATTGGGCAAGTCAATTGTCGCACCACCGGAAAGTGTTGTACCTACAGAATTAGGGACTTCTTTTTGATTAACTGGTACACCTGTAAATTCAGATTGGGTAAGTGCCATATCAAAACCCAGTGTTAACCAATTGAAGGGCTTACTAATAATTCGTCAACTCTAGGCCGTAGCGTTGACTTTTTCCAGAAGACTCGGCGCCATCCCCATCTCCAACAAATACTAGTTCTGAATCTAACTCCAGCCACCAAAGTGATAAAGTTGAAACTAGGTCTGGTCTATATTGAGTTTGCATGCCTATTTCTGCGCCTCGAGTGGATACTAAAGAGTCAACAGCGTTAACTGGATTAGCCGATTCTGGATCAAAGTTGATAGTTGTTCCTCTGGCATCATTACTATGGAAGCCATATCCAAGATTGAGATAATATTCTGTATCAAACCAAGGCCCTACAACAAAGCTTAACTTAGGCTGAATTGTGTATCGTTAGTCTCGCCTGAATTAGCTGACATAAGACGGCTTTCTACGTCTAAGTCCTAGAATGGATTTGAACTTTTCCATCCATTGAATTTCGTTTTCTCCATATAATAATGCTGGTTTGATTGACCTCATGCTCTGAAACAGTACTGAGAATTATTCTGTTTTGGCTTTTATATAAAGCTACATTTGGAATATAATAATATCTAACTTGCAAACCGATGATGTTTTTAATATCAAAGCTAAACCATTCGTTATATTTTGTATGCTTAGCTTCGCCTCCAAAGGTATAACGACTGATTTGGTCTCCATTTACAGAATAGTTAACGAAATAAGTGAAGTTGGAGTACAAGTTGAAATTAGAATAGGCCCCATAGGCTGATAACTCAGTTTCTCCATATTTAGAATCACGCCACCAGTTACCTGATAAACTGTAATATTCCATGTCACCACCCGTTGTATCATCAATTGTGCCTAATTCAGACAAAATTTGTCCTGATTAGCAAGAATCTTCCGCTAACCGCAACCAAGCTTCAGTTCTGGGTTCCGTACCAACTGCAGCAATCAGCAAACGCTCAGGCAATGTCTTGAGAATAAACCACCGATTGAATCGATAGGCAATAGCCGCCAAATAACGGTGGGCATACTGACTAAAGTCAAAAGCATGATAGGCACCGTTGAGACTGGTTTTAACATTGCCCAACACAGTGTTCACCCAATTGAATTCAGGTAACTCGTTGGGTTTTCGACTTCCGGTAATCACAGCCGTATGCTGATATCCAGCATCGCTGACACCGTTGAAACAGGCTAGCCCATCAGAAAGTACCGTACAGTCAGAACCCAGATGATTTTTCGACCCGTCTGTTATCGCCTTGAGTGTAAAGCCAGGCACAGGTGTTAGTTTAACCCGAAGAGGATGGATGACCTTCATCATCCACCGAAACAGCAGCTACAAAAGGGATTTTATTTTCCGATCCACGACCAGCCTTGCCACCGCTACGCTCTCCCCCTAGATAAGCATCATCCATTTGCACATGACTCGAAAGATGATAATGGTCTTCACGCTCAGCCATTGCTTGCATTAGTTTGTGCTGCATCAGCCAAGCCGTTGGGTAACTGACTCCGAGGTGTCGTTTTAAGGCTAAAGCAGAGAGTCCTGTTTTAGCCTGGCTAATAAAATAAATCGCCAGAAACCAAACCGTCAAAGGTAAGTTCGTCCCCTGAAACAATGTACCGGCAATCAGTGAAGTCTGGTGGTGACAGGCGTTGCACTGGAATGTAAGTCGTTTTTTGCTGTGTAGAACGCAATGAGCAGTGTGTTCACATTTCGGACAGCAAAATCCTTTAGGCCAACGGGTTCTTACTAATGCCTCCTCACATTGAGTCTCGGTTCCATACTGCTGAATAAATTATGGCATTGATAAACCAGGCTGAAATTGTATGTGATTCATTGACATAACGCATCTCCTGATGGAATTTATTACCCGTTTACTCCTATCTCCGTTCTGTACGAAAATTTTAGCTGATGATTCTTGCTAATCAGGAAATTTGTTGATCGACTGCACATTTTGGAGTCTGTTCAGTAGAATCCCAGTTATTATGGTAAATAGTGCCTACTAATGAATAGCCTTTGTAACCATTATCGACAGTGTAGCGTAGCAAACCATTAAATTTATTAACGTTTTCATCTCTTTCCCAAGGGCCTTGGTCAAAATTGACTTCTGCTCCAAATAATAAATCACCGAAGCCTATTTTAAAGGGACGCCATCAACCATTCCAAAAAAATCAGCTCCATGATCCAGATTAAACCCACGTAAAAAAAATTGGTTCGCTTTTCCACTTCCACTATGCTGGGTTGCTATCATGCCAGGTACAACTTCAACCAATTCACCAGAACGAGATAAGGGTCGAAATTCAAATTCAGCTTGTCCTATGATTCCCGCAGAGGCCGTATCGGTCTGTCCTAATAAATCTGAAGCACGCCCAGCGATGACTAAAATACCTAAATCTGAAACAGCATCCGCTTCATCCTGAGTGTGAGCGTATGCAGGGAAGTTAGAAAAATAATTAGAGCTTGCTCAGAAAGTCTAAAATCTTGCATCAACAATACATCTACATT
>CAZHUE010000027.1:0-23443 GCA_964535875.1 uncultured Methylomarinum sp. | reverse complement strand
CCCGATAACGAAGCTCTATATCATCAGCAATAAAGTTAATTAGAAAATAAAACCTAAGACTAAAAAGTAAAATAACCCCAACAAAAATGCGTCGTCGTATGCTCATTTATCATCTCGAAGTGAATAGCCAATACCTCGATGAGTCACGATAGGATCATAATCTGGAAAAATTGCCTTGAGTTTTTGACGTATAGTCTTAATGTGTGTATCTACCGTTCGATCCAAGCTAACCCCGGCATGTTCCCACGCATAATCCATTAGTTGATCTCTGGAATAAACGCGCCCAGGAGATTTCAGCAGAATATTTAATAGACGGTATTCTGTTCTTGAGAGTTCTATTGCTTGATTGTGATAGCTGATTTGTTTTTTTTCATCATTAACTAAAAAATCAGAGTTTTGTTCTTTAGTTACTTTGGTTTCTAGTAGGTGATTGGGCGTCGCTCGGCGCAAAATCGCCTTGACTCTTGCACTTAATTATCTTGAGCTAAATGGTTTGGTGACATAATCATCCGCACCCAATTCTAAACCGACAACCCTGTCAATTTCTGTTGATCTTGCTGTTAAAAACATAATGGGGATTTGAGAGTCACTACGAATCTGCCTAGCCAAATCAAACCCATTCATATCTGGCAAACCAATATCCAGGATAATTAAATCAAAACTTTCAGATTTAAAAGCATGAAAACCATCACCACCAGTAGTATGAGATACAGTTAAAAACCCTTCCGTTTCCAGTGCAAAAACTATGTTATCAACAATTGAAGGTTCATCATCAATAATTAGAATTTTTGACATACCGTTTCTAAGTAAACAGCGTAAATATTATTGAGATTTATGAACATTAAAATTTCGTCCCTTAATTTTCCCTTGTTTTAAACGTTGCAATGCCTTATCAACACTATCTCGCGCAATAGCTACATAAGTATGGGTATCAAACACATCAATTTTCCCTACTTTATTCCCTTCAATTCCGTTATCAGTAGTTAGTGCACCTAATATATCACCAGGCCGTACTTTTTTCTTACGCCCTCCTCCTATCCATAAAGTCACCATAGGAGCAGCTAGCCTTTTTTCATATTTCATTTGAAATGGAGCAACCTCATCCCATTTAGCAGGAATATTTAGATACGCCTCAATTTCTGTTACTCTTTTTAATTCTTTTTCCGTACATAAACTCAAGGCCAATCCTTTTTTACCGGCGCGACCTGTTCGTCCAATTCGATGGATATAAACTTCGGGATCCCACGGTAATTCATAATTAATGACTGTCTGTAGTTCTTTAATATCTAAACCTCGTGCTGCAACATCAGTGGCGACCAAAATTGAACTGCTCTTATTTGCAAAACGTACTAACACCTGGTTTCTATCTTTTTGTTCAAGATCCCCATGAAGGGCTTGAACTGAGAAGCCAATATTATCAAGTGCATTTGCAATATCGTGACAATCTTTTTTAGTATTACAAAAGATAAGTGTTGATTCAGGTTTATAAAATAACAATAAATACCCGAGCGCATTTTCCTTTTTAGATCTATCTACTTGATAAAAAAACTGTTCAATATCATTTTTTTGATGGCTAGTATCTACGCTAACAGAAACAGGTTTAAACTGAAACTGTTTACTCATTTGGCGAATAGAGTCTGGATAAGTAGCAGAAAACAACAAGGTTTGGCGATGAGTTGGGGTAAATGAAACCACCTCCTTTATCGATTCCTCAAAACCCATGTCTAGCATTCGGTCGGCCTCATCCAACACCAATACTTTTAACTCGTCTAAATCTAAACTACCCTTATTTAAATGATCTTGTAACCGCCCAGGCGTTCCAACTACAATATGAATACCATTTTCCAGGGAACTCCGTTGAGGCGCAAAAGGTACGCCTCCGCATAAAGTCAGCACTTTACAGTTTTGGGCATAACGAGCCAATCTTCTGATTTCTTTACAAACCTGAGCTGCAAGCTCACGAGTCGGGCATAACACTAGTGCTTGAACTCTAAATTTATTCAAATCTAATTTTGTTAATAACCCAATACCAAAAGCCGCAGTTTTACCACTGCCAGTTTTAGCTTGGGCGATCACATCTTTTCCGTCAAGAATGTACGGAAGACTGCCTGCCTGAATAGGCGTTAGTTGGGTATACCCTAAAGAATTAATATTATCAAGCAGTGCAGATTTTAAAGATAACGATGAAAATTTGTCTGAATTATTCACAACAACTTAAATTAAATTAAATTAAAAATTATTTTCAGTGATAGCTTTCGACTAAGAAGTACAAAATATTCACTGACTGATTTTCTATCAAGGGTGTTTTTAAAACCATAAGGATACAAAATAAATTCTTGGGTAAAACTATCAATTAATACAAAAACATTTAGTAGTTTGTTCGAGCCTCCAAGTGTATAAAGCTCTTACTTAAAAAACTTACAAAAATTTAAAACAACTAATGCTTCATCAAGGTCTAACTTGATCTGAAGCACTAGCTATAATAGTTCGTATTATTTACCATTATTATTTAGTTTTTCCATAATTTTATCCTGAATATATTTAGCCCACCAAGGTTGTGGAAAATTCCATCCTATAAACGCACCAATTAAAACCCAAAACATTGTACCCATTTTTTACCCCTCATTATTTCTTCGCTACTAAAAACTATAACGATTTATTTAGATAGACTAGAAATTTGTTATTATTAACCAACTCTGCAACTGAATTTACAATTGTCTTAATTTTAGTCAGCTGGAAAGAGAATTTTAGCACAAACTCTCATAACAATTAAACTTCATCTCCTAAACACACCTCTGGTTTATAGAGATTTTTCAAGGCTCAAACAACATGCGCATTGAAATAATTTATCTGCTATAGACAAAAAATTGTTGTACTTGTTTTAACCTGATATACTCAAAAAGTTTATAATAAAAATATAGGACAATGTAATGGATTTAATGAAATTAGGCACCCAATTAATTCTTAGTAAACTTGGCGGAAATGCTACTGGTGGTGAGAGTGGAATTGCATCCGCATTATCCGGCTTACTAGGCGATGGCAGTGATAAAGACGGTAATAGTGGGCTAGACTTAGGAAGCATAGTCGCTGGCATGACAAGTGGCGGTGGCGGACTTGCTGGCATGGTTAGCTCTTGGTTAGGAGATGGCGATAATGAAACTGTCTCTGGTAGCCAAATCAAAGATATTCTTGGTGGCGATAAAGTTTCTGAGTTTGCTAGTAAATTAGGTGTAGGTGAAGAGGAGGCAGCTGATAGTTTGGCAGAAGCTGTTCCCCAAATGGTTGACAAAGGTAGCAGTGGCGGATCTTTACTTGATGCTGTTGGTGGTGTTAGTGGAGCTTTAAATCTTGCTAAAAAATTCCTTAGCTAATTTTTTTGCTGAAAAAAATATCCAAAACCCCGGTGACTACTGGGGTTTTTTTTGTTCTAAACCTTCTATTATTCCGTGCTATCCTAGGTAAATCTTGGCCTTTTAATAATGTATTCTTTATATCATATAGAAAAGAACTATCATTAACATTAGCTATACTTCACTCGGTCACGGATGCAGAATTTATATCTAGTTGATTTTCTCGATAGCAAGACAATGAAACGGGCGCATAACAGACTAAGCAACTGTTTCAATAACGTAGCCTATAGGCAAAAATCGACCGATAGAAACCCGCAGTCGTAACCAAGTGAAGTATATGTAACAATTTCAGCCAACACACTATATAAACCGCCCTAGACTTTATAATTATTAAACTTCCATGCTCTTATTATCAAAAAAACAAGATTGGTTAGGCAATATCCGTGGCGACATTCTCGCAGGAACTGTTGTTGCTTTAGCTCTGATACCTGAAGCAATTGCCTTCTCAATTATTGCGGGCGTAGACCCAAAAGTAGGTTTGTATGCCTCTTTCTGTATTGCGGTTATTACTGCCTTAATCGGTGGTAGACCCGGAATGATTTCCGCTGCTACAGGCGCGATGGCCTTGTTAATGGTTACACTAGTTAAAGAACATGGCTTACAATATTTATTAGCTGCAACATTGCTTACAGGAGTATTACAAATTGTCTCAGGGTATTTCAAACTCGGTAGTTTAATGAGTTTTGTTTCCAGTTCTGTAGTCACGGGATTTGTCAACGCACTGGCAATTTTGATTTTTATGGCACAACTCCCCGAGTTGACCAATGTCTCCTGGGAAGTTTATGCCATGACAGCAGCAGGGTTAGGCATAATTTATTTACTGCCTCTTGTACCATTCATAGGTAAAATCCTCCCTTCCCCCCTTGTCAGTATTGTTGCTTTAACAGCTGTTTGCATGTATCTAAAACTTGATATTCGCACTGTAGGTGATATGGGGAAATTACCTGACACACTACCGATTTTTCTTTGGCCGGAAGTTCCTCTTAATCTTGAAACTTTAAAAATTATTTTACCTTACTCCGTACCCTTAGCTGTCGTTGGCTTACTTGAGTCTTTAATGACAGCAACTATTGTTGATGACTTAACTGATACGACTAGTGAGAAAAATCGTGAATGCAAAGCCCAGGGAATTGCTAATGTTGGTGCTGGTTTAATGGGAGGCATGGCGGGGTGCGCAATGATCGGTCAATCTATTATCAACATCAAGTCTGGTGGCCGAGGACGTTTATCCACAATGGTTGCTGGCTGTTTTTTGCTTATTATGGTTGTGTTTCTTGATAAATGGATCAAACAAATACCCATGGCTGCATTAGTTGCAGTGATGATTATGGTCTCTATTGGAACCTTTAGCTGGGAATCTATCACTAATTTAAAAGAACATCCTCTGTCCGCTAACATTATTATGCTAGCAACAGTGGTGGTGGTGGTCTGGACACATAATCTAGCTCTAGGCGTTTTTGTCGGCGTACTATTAGCCGCAGTATTTTTTGCAAATAAAATCAGTCATTTTATGTATGTTGGCTCAGTTTTAGATGAAGTAACAGACACACGCATTTATCATGTCCACGGACAAGTTTTCTTTAACTCTGCCGACCGTTTTGTTGCGAACTTTGATTTTAAAGAAGTTGTAGAAAAGGTTATTATTGATTTAACTCATGCACATTTCTGGGATATATCTGCTGTTTCAGCTCTCGATAAAGTAGTGATAAAATTCCGTAGAGAAGGTGCAGATGTCGAACTAGTAGGATCAAATGAAGCTAGCGCAACAATTATTGACCGCTTTGGCATACACGATAACCCGGATGACATCGAAAAAGTATTAGGGGGACATTAAAATGGGAGCAGGAGAAATGAATAACAATAAAATACAAGTACTCGCCTGTATTGATGGTTCGGCTCTGACGGAATCAGTCTGTGATTATGCGGCATGGATCTCACAAAAAACTGAAACACCTCTAACATTGTTGCATACTATTAATCACCATCATGAAACGTCCGTTACTTCCAATTTGTCAGGTAATATTGGACTAGGTAGTCAAGAGCATTTACTAGAAGAAATTACTAACCTTGAGCAACAGCAAAGCAAATTAAAAATGCAGCAAGGTAAGCTAATATTACAAGCAGCTGAAGAACATTTACGAAGTAAAGATATCACTGAATCAACCTCCTCACAACGACATGGTGATTTAATTGAAGCCGTAATAGACCTTGAAGATAGCATTAGAGTTCTGGTTCTAGGTTTACGCGGACAAGTCCATGACAAACAAGAAAACAAAATAGGCGCAAAACTGGAAGCTGTAGTACGCTCCTTGCATCGTCCTATTCTAATCGTTAATGACAAGTACAAAGAGCCAGAAAATATTATGATTGCCTATGATGGCAGTAAAGCTGCTGATAAAGCAGTTGATATGGTTGCATCAAGCCCTCTTTATAAACAATTAACTTGCCATTTAGTTTGTGTCAATAAAAATGACAAGTCAGCCGCTCAATTACTTGAAAAAGCAACAAAAAAACTAGAGCTAGCTAATAATATTAAAGTGATAAGTGCTAAATTAAAAGGTAAAGCAGATCACGAATTATGTGCCTATCAAGAGCAGAATAATATTGACTTAACGGTTATGGGAGCTTTTAGTCATACTCGGTTACACGATATGTTATTAGGTAGTTTTACCCATAAAATGCTGGTTAATACAAAAAAACCTCTTTTGTTATTAAGGTAGTCGCAAAGCTTAATTATTTATCATCAACAGCAATACCATACACATAGATTGTTGCTCCAATAACGGCAGCTGGAGCAACAATTATATTGAAAATCGGAATTGCTAATCCAGAAACCACTAAACCACCAAAACTCAACACACCAATACGCCTGTTTTTTGCGATATTTTTCTGTTCATTAAACAACAATCCATTATTTTCCAAAGGATATGCCATAAATTCCAGACTCATTCCCCAAGCCCCAAATAACAACCACAAAAAGGGCGCGATTAAATTTATACCAGGAATTACAGATATTATCACCAGTGGTATCATTCGGCTGATTAGATAAAGCACTCGTTTTACTTCGGCGAAAACAACCTGGTTTATTGGCAAATTTTCAATTTTATTAGTTTGTCCTGAAATAATACCTATGGTTTTTGCTGATAACTGACTATAAAAAGGGGCAGCTATTAAGTTAGCAAGTAGGGTAAAGGTAAAAAATCCCATCGCAGAAAAGCTTAGAAAAAATAATGGCCATATCAGCCATTCTAACCAGGATAACCAGCCAGGAATAAACTGAATAATCAGATCAGAAATATAAGAATAGCCAAAGCTAAAAACGATACTGTATAAAACTAAATTTATTACAATTGGAATCAATATAAATTTTCGTAATTCCTTATGCCCTATTAATTTCACCCCTTTTAACAAACAATTAACTGCATAAACAGGATTGTTTCCTTTTTGTTTTTTACTTACCACTTTAAACTCCTTACACCTTTTTTATGCGGATTTAATACAGCACCGCGTTCAGTTACTATTGCACTTATTAAATTAGCAGGTGTAACATCAAATACTGGATTCCAGGCACTCACTAATGAGACATCATTTTCAATATAACACTCAGCCAGCAACTCATTAGAATTTCGTTGTTCAATAGTAATATCCTCACCTGTTTTCATTGAAAAATCAATCGTAGAAATAGGAGCAACGACCATAAATTTAACATTATGCTGTTTTGCTAGTACAGCTAATGAATAGGTTCCAATTTTATTCGCAACATCACCATTTTCAGTTATTCTATCAGCACCGACAATAACCCAATCTACTTTTCCTGATTTCATCAGCCATGCAGCGGCTGAATCTGCAACTAGAGTTGAAGCAATACCATCTTGAGCTAACTCCCATACTGTTAATCGCGCGCCTTGTAACCAGGGGCGAGTTTCTCCTGCATAAACTGTAGTCAACCCACGTTTATGAGCACTTCTTATAACACCTAAAGCAGTGCCATAACCACCCGTTGCTAATGCGCCTGCATTACAATGTGTCAAAACTGCCTGAGCATCAGCTAATAAATCGGCGCCCAACTCACCCATCTTTAAGTTCGCTTCAATGTCCTCAGCATGAATCAGTTCAGCGCACTGTCTTACATTGACTTTAGGATTTCCTGTTTGCTTTTTTAGAACTTTTTCCATCGCTTCCAAAGCCCAAAACAAATTGACTGCTGTTGGACGAGACTTTGAAAGGTTTTTAATATCTTCAGTAACCTTTTCTTGCCAATTTATTTTGGTTTCGGAATAATGTTGCATCACAGATAAAGCTACCCCATATGCTGCTGCAATGCCTATTGCCGGCGCACCTCTGACACGCATACTTTTTATCGCTTCAGCAACGCCTGTCGCATCAATATATTCATCATAATTTATTTGTTCTGGTAGTTGACGTTGATCTAAAATTTTTAAACTAGTTCCTGTCCATTCAAGCGCATGTACTTTTAATTCTTTTTTTGTCTTCATTTCTTTATAATCACTATCTTTAAGCTTCTCTCTCACATCCCTATGAAAGTTGACTTAGTTATTCAGGCACGCTGGATTATACCTGTAGAACCGGAATCAGTAACCTATGAAAATCATGCTCTCGTTATAAACGAAGGAAAAATTGTTGATTTACTTCCTGCTAATATTGTTCAACAAAAATATCAGCCCTTAAAATTTGAGCAATTAGACAACCATGCCCTACTTCCTGGGTTAATCAATAGTCATACCCATGCCAGCATGTCTTTAATGCGGGGTATTGCTGATGATTTACCTTTAATGGATTGGCTGCAAAATCATATCTGGCCTTTAGAACAGAAATGGGTGGGTGAGGCTTATGTTAGAGATGGCACTGACTTAGCCATTGCTGAAATGATTAGAGGTGGAACAACATGTTTTAATGATATGTATTTCTTTCCTGAAATAGTCGCTAAACAGGCAATCCAACACGGTATACGCGCCAGTATTGGTTTAATTGTTATTGACTTCCCATCTGCTTGGGCAGAACATAGTAAAGCTTACATAAGTAAAGGATTAGCATTGCATGACGAATTACATAATGAATCTTTAATTACTACCGCTTTCGCCCCTCATGCTCCTTATACTGTTTCTGATAAACCATTAACCAAAATTTATTCTCTTGCTAAAGAACTTGGCATACCCATCCATATGCATTTGCATGAAACTGAACATGAGGTTAAAGAACAGCAACAAAAAACTAATCAAACACCATTACAACGCTTACTTAAGCTTGGCATACTCAGCCCATCCTTTATGGCTGTACATATGACTCAATTATCTAGCTTAGAAATAGATATTGTGGCAGAAACAGGCATCCATATTATTCATTGTCCAGAATCTAATCTAAAACTTGCCAGTGGCTTCTGCCCAATAACTCAATGCATGGAAAAAGGAATTAATGTTGCTTTAGGTACTGATAGCGCAGCCAGCAATAATGATTTAGACATGTTTGGAGAAATGCGAACAGCCGCTTTATTAGCTAAAGGTGTTTCTAAAAACGCAAGTGCAGTTCCAGCCATGACAGCGTTAAAAATGGCAACGATAAACGGAGCAAGAGCATTAGGAATTGAACAGAAAACAGGTTCTCTTTCTATTGGTAAAGCCGCTGATATTATTGCTGTAGATTTTGACCAAATAGAAACCCTGCCATTATTTGAACCCATCTCTCAAATTGTTTATGCAACAGGACGGCATCAAGTCTCTGATGTTTGGGTTGAAGGGAAACAATTATTAAAAAACCGTAATCTAATGACTATTAACAGTGAAGATTTAAAATTAAGAGTTGCCGAATGGCAAAAACGATTCAAAAATAACTAAGAAACAAGTTTATTGTTGTTGCGTTGGGTTAACGATAGAGCTGTTAACCCAACCTACAATTATGGTCTGCTTATTTAGCTTATAAAATATAGACAAAGATAAATAATCCTAGCCACACAACGTCAACGAAATGCCAATACCATGCTGCCGCTTCAAAAGCAAAATGATTTTCTGGTGTAAAGTGCCCTTTCCAGCTCCGAAATAATACTACAGATAAGATTATCGCCCCTACACAAACATGCAAACCGTGAAAACCAGTCAGCATAAAGAAAGTTGAGCCGTAAATACCTGAACCTAAAGTTAAGCCCATTTCATGGTATGCTTCATAATATTCTAATGCTTGAAAGGCAACGAATAGAAACCCTAAAGTAACCGTTGCTAGTAAACCTTTGATTAACTGATCTCGCTTTTTAGCTAATAGTCCATGATGCGCCCAAGTACACGTTACCCCACTTGAAAGTAATAACAATGTATTAATGAAGGGTAGGCCGAAAGCCCCCATTTCTTCAAATTCACCGCCTACATTTCCGGGGCCATTCGTCGGCCACACTGTCTCAAAACCAGGCCATAACATAGCAGTAGAACGACCTGGCCCAGTACCTATACCTGCCAACCAATCTGTAGACAAATTACGCGTGTACCATAGCGTACCAAAGAAAACAGCAAAAAACATGATCTCTGAAAAGATAAACCACATCATCCCCATGCGATAGGAAATACCTACTTCATGATTATACATGCCTGATTCACTTTCATTAGCTTGCAAGGTAAACCAGCCAGCAAACATAACAATAAAAATCACCAACCCTAATACCATTATGGTTACACCAGAGGAATTACCATTTAGATAATTAGCAAACCCTATGAAAAGAGTTAAAAGACCTACTGTTCCAATTACTGGCCAAACTGCCTTATGCGGAATGTAATATGCATCACTTGTAGACATTAAACTACCCTCGTTTATTTTACCGATTTCTCGGTATTATCAAAAAAAGTATATGCAAGTGTGATTGTTTTATACTTTTCAGGTAATTCAGGATCTACAACAAATCGAACCGGCATAATTTTACCTTCTTGTGGTTCAAATGTCTGTTCCGTAAAACAAAAACACTCAGTTTTTTTAAAATATTCTGCTGCAAGACCCGGAGTTACACTAGGAATTGCTCTTGCAAGCATTTTTTTATCTGTTTTATTTTCAGCAAAAAAGTTCACCGTATAATATTTCCCAGGATGAATTTTTATTTTTTTTGCTTTGGTATTAAATATTATTGGTGCCGATTCATTAACAGAAGTAATAAACTCTAATGTTATTTCTCTATTAAGATCAACCTCATACTTTATATTAGCAGCGACTGCTTCCGACGCTGTTTTACCATTTAACCCAGTAATATCACAAAGTACGTCATATATAGGGACTAAAGCATAACCGAAACCAAACATACCCAGAACAATAAAGACTAACTTGCGAACCAGTCTAGTATTTTTTTTATCTAAACCATCACTCATTGAGACATTACTCTCATAACAGCAAAAGCATAAATAATTGCAACTACTGCAACCAAAACTACTGCTGTTAAAATATTCTTAGTTTTTATATTCATTTTTTTACCTAACACTTCACCAATATTATTTAAGTGAAGAGTATGTTAAAAGTTTACTACCTACTCGTACTCATCGTTGGTATCTCTGTAGGTGGAGTAGAAAAAGTATGATAAGGAGCTGGTGAAGGTAAAGTCCATTCCAGACTTTGTTCTTTTGCGCCTTCCCAAACTTCATCAGTTACTTTTTCTCCTGTACCACCTTTAATAGTTTTATAAACTATATAAACAAATATCAATTGGCTAGGTCCATAGATAAAAGCACCAATACTGGAGATCATATTCCAATCGGCAAACTGTACTGCATAATCAGGAATTCTACGTGGCATGCCTGCTAAACCTAAAAAGTGTTGAGGAAAGAAAAGAATATTCACCGAAATAGCTGATAGCCAAAAATGTAATTTGGCTAATTTTTCATCATACATATTACCTGTCCACTTAGGTAACCAAAAATAACCGGCAGCCATTAAAATAAAAACTGAGGCGGGCACCAAAGTATAATGAAAATGAGCAACAATAAAGTAAGTATCATGATATTGAAAATCAACAGGAGCAAGTCCCATCATCAACCCCGTAAAACCACCTATCGTAAACAGAACAACGAAGGCAATGGAAAACAGCATAGGTGTTTCAAAAGTCATTGCGCCTTTCCACATAGTTGCAGTCCAGTTAAAGATTTTTACAGCAGTAGGTATTGCGATTAACATGGTGGCATACATAAAATATAATTCACCTGCTATTGGCATACCCACAGTAAACATGTGATGCGCCCAAACAATAAAGGAAAGAAAAGCAATCGCAGCTGTTGCATATACCATTGAGGCATAACCAAACAGAGGTTTACGAGCAAACACAGGAATAATTGTAGATGCAACACCAAATGTTGGCAAAATCATTACATATACTTCAGGGTGTCCGAAAAACCAGAAAATATGTTGATAAAGAACTGGGTCTCCGCCGCCCGCAGCATTAAAAAAGCTGGTTTCAAAAAACCGATCTGTTAATAACATCGTTACTGCACCAGCAAAAACTGGCATGATAGTTATCAATAAGAAAGCTGTGATTAACCACGTCCAGACAAATAATGGCATTTTCATCAATGACATTGCTGGCGCACGCATATTAAAAATAGTTGCGATAATATTAATTCCTCCCATAATTGATGAGATACCCAACAGATGAATTGAAAAAATTGCAAAAGGCAATGCAGTTCCTGTTTGTAATACGAGAGGGGGATATAAAGTCCAGCCAGAAGCAGGTGCACCACCTTCCATCAATAATGTACTCGCTAGTAATAAAATTCCTGCAACCAACATCCAGAAGCTCATATTATTCATACGAGGCAAGGCCATGTCGGGAGCACCAATCATCAATGGTATCATCCAGTTTGCCAGACCTACAAAAGCAGGCATAACAGCACCAAACACCATGACCAAAGCATGCATGGTGGTCATGGAATTAAAAAACTGAGGGTCAACAAACTGTATACCAGGCTCAAAAAGTTCAGCCCGTATTATCAGTGCCATCGTTCCACCAACAAAAAACATTAGCAGTGCAAACAATAAATACAATGTACCTATATCTTTATGGTTAGTGGTAATTACCCACCTTAAAAGCCCTTTTTCAGGGCCATGATCGTGATGATCATGATCTTCAGCTGTCACAACAGACATATTCAATACCTCTTAATAATATTAAAATAGATAGAACCAAGAAAGTTCCAAGCTCTACGATTTATTAATCATCATCTTCGGGGACTACCTCAGCTTGCAATGCTTTGATTTCTGATGGTTGAACAGAGTCACCGACCGAATTACCCAAGCTGTTACGAATAAAAGTAGAAACTGCAGCAAAATCAACTGCACTTAGCATTGGACCAAATGCTGGCATCATAGTTTTTCCTTTTAACATTAAATCAATCTGGCTATTAATTTCACCCTTAACAATCGGACTATCCGTTAATGCAGGGAATGTACCCGCTATTCCGGCACCATCTTCCATATGACAAGATGCACAATTATTAGTATAAACCTCTTCTCCTTTTGCAATTAATTCTTCAGAACTCCATTCTTTTTCGGCCGCATTTGCTTCTGCATCTGCTAGTCCACTTTGCTCTAAAACCCAGGCATCGTAATCTTCTTTTTCTTTAGCGATTACAACTATTGGCATAAACCCATGGTCTTTACCACACAACTCCGCACATTGACCACGATAAGTTCCTGGCTTTTCTACATATGTCCATGCTTCATTAATAAACCCTGGAATTGTATCTTTTTTCCAACCTAAATCAGGAACCCACCACGAATGAATAACATCAGCTGCTGTAAATAAAAAACGTATTTTTGTATTAATAGGAATAACTAAAGGTTTATCCACATTGAGCAAATAATGAGGCACATCGCGAGGATCAATTCCAGAGTTTTTTTGACGTGCTTTATTGCTAGCTTCATCTAGACTACTAAAAAAATGAATATCATTATCTAAATATTCATATTCCCATTTCCATTGCCAACCTGTAATTTTGATAGACATGTCAGCTTCTTCAATATCATTCATATCTAACAGAGTTTTAGTAGCAGGAATTGCCATGACTATCAAAATAATTGTAGGTATAATAGTCCAAACTATCTCTACTGTCGTATTCTCATGGAACTGCTCAGCTTTATGTCCCATTGATTTACGATGGTAGTAAATCGAATAAAACATGGTGCCGAACACTCCTATTCCGACAATTACACAGATCCATAAAGCCATCATATGAAGGTCATATATTTCATTACTAAGCTGTGTAACACCCTTTACCAAGTTAAAAGTGTATTCTGCGTGCGCCACCCCCAGCCCAAAAGCCATAAGAGTTAGAATAGCGAACAATTGCTTTGCTTTTACCACGGAGTAGCCTCCTGTTTGTAGTTATAATCTTTTTATGTAATCTTTTGCAAAGATACAATAATATCTATAGGCCATTTTTATTATTTTTCTGACACAAATTTTTATAAAAAAATATGCCAAGCTTTTTACGATATTATTAAATCCACTATCCCTGTTTATTTATGACAACCTTTTCCTAAGACTGCTGTAGTAAAATGATGAATCATCACAACTTAACCAATTAATTTTACCCTATCATCCTCATCTATTCCAGAACTACTAAATATAATTTTCAATAAACAAAAAAACATGTAAAAGCCAAGCTTTCATAGACCTTACTTTTATGCTTGAAATTTAACATTGTTAGATCCTTTGTATAGAAAAATCATGCGTTGAAATATGACTACCTGACCAACCTCATCAATCACTTCTACTTCACTTGCATAAAATTTTGTTTGCAACCCTGTGCAGTTATCAATTAATTTATCATATTCTTCTTTATGTATTTCAAAACCAGCAAAACCCATGATTTCAATTTCCCTTTCTTCATGGGCAAAATGATCAACCACACAAGTAATCAATGCATCCAAAGATGCACCAGTCTGGACACTAGCTGCCACACTAGTAGCTTCATATAATTTATTTAGGCAAAGCAAACCTTATGCTCATCTCTGATTAGTTAGTTTACTTATCTAGGAAAAACCAAAAATTTTTATGAACATAGGTTTTATATGGTATTGATAGTTTATTAAAAACTTTTAACATTTTTCCACATGACTGTAATCATAGTAATTTATCGACACTGAATGGGCTAACTGCATAATCAGATGTTCATTATCAGCAAAATCTACACTTATACCATATTTCTCAGCTGTCCTGTCATTAAAGCCATATTTTTCTCTACGTTGTTTCTATATATAAAGGAATGTAATTATGCTGTTTTATTTTATTTTTTCTTTGATCTATATCAATTTACTCTAAAAATTTAAAAAATCAGAAAAACTTTAACCCAAGATTGTTTAACCTAAATAAAATTAGTTGAGCACGGATTTTGTGGGAAATCTGAGTGAAAAAGACAAAGAATAGCTCGAAAATAATAGCCGAGTCCTTATTGAGATCTATTCTGCCGAATTTTTCGTTCAGATTTTTCACAAAACTGTGAAGCGAAAAACACTCACCTATCTGGTGAGAACATAAAATTTATCTTAATCATATTATTTAACACGTTACAGCGGAACTTAGCGATCAACTGATTTATTTAGGTTTAATAAAACATCACCCAAACTCGTTTAATTATAGATCCAAATGCATCGCCAACAAGTTAAAATCCATTTGTTCTGAATAGGGTAAAACACCTATCAAAGGTGCTGATATTTTACCTTTTATCATTGCAATATTTTCAGTTTTCATTGGCATCTTTGGATCAACAATCATTGCAAGCCAACCAGCACACACCACTTTTTCTGCTTGTATTGCCTGAAAAGTTAATCTTGCATGGTTTATACAACCTAGCCTGATAGCAATTACCAAAATAACAGGCAAATGTAGTGTTTTTGCTAAATCGGCTATATCGTAATTGAAACTAAGAGGAGCTAACCAACCTCCGGCTCCCTCCACAACTATGACATCAGATTTTTCTTTTAATTCATCAAATGTTTTTTCAATAACATTGAGTTGTACTGAATTTTTACCTGCGGCCGCCAAATGCGGTGATACTGGCATTTCAAATGCATAGGGATTAATCATTTGATAGTCTATTGCTAGTGAGGCATTTTCTTGCATTAATAATGCATCCTGGTTTTTTAAAACACCGTCTTGCCATTCACAACCTGCGGCAACAGGCTTCATTCCAATTACAGAATAGCCCTGGTTTTTAAAGTGTCGCATTAATGCAATAGTTGCCCAGGTTTTACCCACATTCGTATCTGTTCCTGTAATAAAAAAACCTTTATTCATTAGCTTTTTGTAGTTGCTGAAACAAAAATAATTTCATAGGTCGCTGGAATACAATTATTTACTCGATGCTTTTCGTATACATCAACCATTTTTTGCATTTTATTTTTACTGGTCATGCTTCTATTCCTACCGGATAAAACATTATGTGCGCCAATTCCTTTAAGCTCCCTCATTAATTCTATCACTGTCCGATAATTAGATTGATAACACTTCACTTCAATCTGAACATCATTAAAACCCGCCTGCTGTAAAAAAATAACAAGCTCATCGACCGAATAAAAACTATTCACATGGGTATAATCATCAACTTCTGCCCATGATTGTTTAAGTTCTTGCAGTGTGGCTGGGCCAAAAGTAGAGAATAACATTTCCCCGTCTTGCTTAAGTATTCTTTTAAGTCCTTTAAAAACAGCCGTTAAATTTTGACACCATTGCAAGGCTAAGTTTGAGATTACTCTATCAATAGAACTATTTAATAATGGCAATTTTTCTGCGTCAGCACAGACATATTGCACAGCACTAACTGATTTCAATTTATTTTTTGTAGCTTGCACCATAGGTAAAGCAATATCAACTGTAATCAATTGTTGAATCGGTGACCTTAATAGAATTTCCTGTGCTAAAAACCCTGTTCCACAGCCAACATCAAGAATAATTTTTTCTGCAAAACACTTAGTTAAAGAAAAGTTAGTTAATAATTCCCGCCCAACGCTTCTTTGTAAGGTAGCAAAACCATCATAAGTGTTTACAGCAGAAGAAAATGATTGCCTGACTTTATCTTTTTCTATAGAAAAAACAGCATTCATAGAAAACGATTTATTAAATCAATCACTTCTGATTGGTTAGATAAAAAAGGCACATGCCCAGCGCCTGCAACAATATTAATTTCACAGTCAGGCTGTATTTTTTTTATATTTTGCCCTACCTGAACAGGAACCAAACTATCTTTTTCACCAAGAATAACCTTAAGGGGACAATGTACTGTTTCTAAATAGGCTCTTAAATCGGCATTTTCAAGAATCCGTAGACCATTCTGCAACACACTTTCGACCGGCGGATCACATTCTTGAATTGCTTGCTTTATTTCTTGTAAAACCTGTTTACCATTAGATAGTCCTGCAACCTGCAATGCAAGAAACCGAATTAAAGTTAATTGCCTATTTATTGATAGATTGGTAGCAAAATCGTTAAACATTTGAGGAGACATTCCAGCCCAATTTTTATCTTGTACGAAGCGAGGGTTTCCAGCTAGAAGGATCAGTGAATCAACTTTCTGCGGATACCGCTTTGTCATATCCAATGCAACGGTTGCACCTAATGACCAACCCAGTAAACAAAAGGTTGATTTAGGCGATGCTTCAATCAATACCTTACTTGTTTGTTCAAGAGTATAGGGTTCAATCGTTTCACTAAATCCATGTCCTGGCAAATCTAAACAGGTTACTTGGTAATGCTGGGCTAATTTCTGTGCAAAATTTCTCCAGACTCCAGTATGCATCGCCCAGCCATGGAGTAACACAATAGATTTACCTTGCCCATAGACTTTTTTATGAATGTTTATCATCGTTAAATTGAACTTAATGCATCCAATAATTGATCAACCTGCTGCTGCTGATGATTTACAGAAAATGTAATTCTTAATCTGGACTCTCCTTTCGGTACAGTAGGTGGGCGAATTGCACTCACAAGAAAACCTTGCGCTAATAAATTCTCACTTATATCAATGGCTCTCTGATTATCACCAACTAGGATAGGCTGTATCGCTGAATCTGAGTGTATTAATTGAAAACCTAAATGACTAGCACCTATACGAAAACGCTGAGCCAACAATCTTAATTTCTCTCTACGCCAACCATCAGCAGCTAAAAGTTTAAGACTAGTCCTTGTCGCCTCTGCAATTGCTGCTGGTATTGCTGTGGTATAAATATAGGTCTTGGCTTTTTGAATTAGCGTTTCAATCAACACATCTGAACCTGCAACAAAAGCACCAAAGGTACCGAAAGCTTTCCCTAGTGTACCCATCAATACAGGTACTTGTTGTTGAGTCAAACCATAATGTTCAACAATGCCCCCGCCCTTTTCACCGAGCACACCAAAGCCATGTGCATCATCAACCATAACCCAGGCGTTTTTATCAATTGCCAATTTAGTTATTCCTGGCAGTAATGCCAGATCGCCATCCATGCTAAAAACACCGTCTGTTACAATTAAAGTTCGTCCACCCTTATCCTGAGTTTTTCTCTGCAAATCAGTTAAATCATTATGTCTGTATCGTTTAAATTTCGAGCCAGACAACAATCCGCCATCTAATAAAGAAGCATGGTTCAAACGGTCTTCAAAAACCTGATCACCTTGACTTAGTAAAGCGGTAATAACACCCATATTTGCCATATAACCTGTAGAGAATAGCAAAACCCGATCACGCCCAGTAAACTCAGCTAATTCCAGTTCCAAAGCATGATGACTCTGACTATGCCCACAAATTAAGTGGGCTGAGCCACTACCCACACCATATTTATCAGTTGCCTTTTTAAAAGATTTAATCACTTCTGGGTGATTGGCTAATCCTAAATAGTCATTACTACTAAAATTAATCACTGCCTTGCCATCTATATTAATTTTAACACCTTGAGGAGAGGAAATTACCTTCCTTTGACGATAAAGGCTTTGCTGTTTTATTTGCTCTAGCTCATCTGCTAAATGAGAAAAAACCATTAGGCGTAGCTTGAACCACCAGAATGAATACCCAATCGCTTAAACAAAGCTAAATCATGATTAGACATAGGGTTATCTGTAGTTAATAATTTATCCCCATAAAAAATTGAATTTGCACCGGAAAAAAAGCATAAAGCCTGCATTTCATCAGACATTTCTTTTCTACCTGCTGATAAACGCACTCTGGATTCAGGCATTAAAATTCTGGCAACTGCAATCGTTCTGACAAAAACTAGCGGATCTAAAGACTCTGTTCCCATTAATGGCGTCCCTTCAACTTGTACCAGCATATTTACAGGCACGCTTTCCGGGTGTTTTGGTAGATTGGCTAATTCAATCAATAAATTGGCTCTATCTGTATCTGATTCCCCCATCCCGACAATACCACCACAACAAACATTAATACCAGAATCTCTAACTCGTTTTAAAGTATCCAGTCTGTCTTGATACGTTCGGGTTGTAATCACCTCTGAATAATAATCTTCTGAAGTATCCAGATTATGGTTGTAATAATCTAACCCCCCTTCTTTTAAAGCTTTAGTTTGATTATCTGTCAACATACCCAAAGTCACACAGGTTTCCATTCCCAATGCTTTAACGCCTTGCACCATTTCTACAACACGCTCTACATCCTTGTCCTTAGGGCTACGCCAAGCCGCCCCCATACAGAAGCGGGATGCGCCCTGCTTTTTAGCTAATTGAGCAGATTTAATAACCTCTTCTACTGGCATTAAAGCCTCAGGTTTTAAATCAGTATCATATCGAGCACTTTGTGGACAATAGCCACAATCTTCGGAACATGACCCTGTTTTAATGCTTAATAAACTACTAATTTGAACTTCATTAGGATCAAAGTTTTCTCTATGAACGGTATGTGCTTTAAAAAGAAGATCGTTAAAGGGTAAATTATATAACGCTTGAACTTCATCTAATTGCCAATCGTGTCTTATAAAACTTGCAGCAATGAATTGTTCTTTTAACGAAATTTGATCTATAGTTGGATTAGCAGACATTTAAGGGTAATCTCCAGTATTTAAAAACTTGTCAACCAAACTTTATAAAAATGGTAAACAACTGGGTTAATATTATACAGGATTACTTGCTTCCGCCTACTTGCATCTTATGTGAAAATTCAGGTTTTAATTCTCAGGATATTTGCCAACCCTGTTTTAATAATTTACAAAAAAACATCCATTGCTGTTACCGCTGTGCTGAAATCTTTGAAACACCTAACAAAACACCTCAGCTATGTGGGCAATGTTTGAGCAAATCACCTGCTTTTGATGAAACTTATGCACCTTTTATTCATCAAGGTATCATTCGCTACTTAATTGCTTCCTTAAAATTTAACAGACAATATAAAAATGCTCGATTACTAGGGTATCTTTTGGCTAATTATTTAGAAAAAACAGCAGAAACACCTGACTTAATTATCCCTGTACCTTTACATAAAAAGAGATATAAGGAGCGCGGGTTTAATCAATCCATAGAAATAGCAAAAACTGTTTCTAAAATACTCAACATACCCCTGGACACTAAAAATTGTATCCGACAAAGAAATACTGCTCACCAAATTGATTTACCTGCCAAACAACGTCGACAAAATGTTAAAAATGCTTTTTTAGTTAATAGACCAATAAAAGTGAATCATATAGCAATCATTGATGATGTAATAACAACAGGCTCCACCGCGAATGAACTAGCAAAAGTATTAAAAAAGGAGGGTGTAGTCAGGGTTGATGTTTGGAGTTGTGCTAGAGCATAAACCGTTCTGATTTGAGAATGACTTCGCAAAAAGTAATATCTACGCTCTAATCAACTGGCATCCCCTATGGGTTCGAATCCCTCGTTACCACCATGAAAGGGCGGTATCTTAGGCTTCTAAACTATAGAAGCCAAAACTCTTATTTTTAAAAATGGTGGAGCCAGGCGGGATCGAACCGCCGACCTCAACACTGCCAGTGTTGCGCTCTCCCAACTGAGCTATGGCCCCTTAACGAGCTGATCGATTATACAGTTTTATTAAAGTTTGTCCATCTCCTTTACATCGTAATAATACTGACTACAGATCAAACCCTTAATAATTTTACACCTGCTTTATATCAATACCCCCAACAGTTACCAATCATTTTTTAGTTGTAAAGTAATATATTTCTTAGAACCGGATCAAGATCGTTAAGAGCCGATGTCAGTTGCGTGTGGACAGACCGCAGAAACCGCAGTTTACACGGAGTAAATGAGGGTTTCGAGCACTATCAAGCGTAACAGGCCTTGGCACAGCAGATCTTGAACAGGTTCTTAGCTGACTAGACATATAAAGTTAATGGCTATACCCACACTGGTTTTCCTTTAACCTAGAAGCCGAGAGCAACTGATTGGTAGTAAAAGTGCTAAAAACACAATATGAACAATAAATTTCATCCCTTTTTCCTGTTTAAATGAAATAAAAAAATTTTATACAAGCCCTTTAATATGTTCAATCGCTCTTAACATTCTAGCTAATGTTTTTTCTCTACCTAACAATTCCAGGGTTACATCAATTGCTGGCGATACACCTGCGCCTGAGATAGCAACTCTTAATGGCTGTGCAACTTTACCTAATTTAAGCTCCATTTCATCCGCTGTATCAAGAACAATTTGATGTAATTCTCTCCCATCCCAAGTATCCAGCTGGCTAAATTGACCCATCAAACGTTGTAACACTTCGTCACTCCCCTGCTTAAAATTCTTTTTTGCAGCTTTTACATCATATTCTTCAAACTCTTGATAAAAATAATAACTCGCTGTTGCTATTTCAACTAAGGTTTTACTCCGCTCTCTTTGTGCCTTGACAACGTCCACCAACTCAGGTCCATTTGTCAGGTCAATCCCTTGATTATTCATATGCCATTCAAGATGTTTAGCCACATGTTCAGGATCAGAGTTCATAATATATTGATGATTCAACCAGAGTAATTTTTCTGTATTAAAAGTTGACGCTGAAACATTGACATCCTTTAGGTCAAAAAACTCAATCATTTCATCAATTGAAAATATCTCTTGATCTCCATGAGACCACCCCAAACGAACAAGGTAATTCAATAATGCATCAGGCAAGTATCCATCGTCTCTATACTGCATAACACTAACAGCACCATGTCGTTTTGACAATCTTGCGCCATCATCACCTAAAATCATGGGAACATGCGCATAAAAAGGTAAATCAGCACTCAAGGCTTTTAGAATGTTTATTTGTCTTGGTGTATTGTTAATATGATCGTCACCTCGAATAACGTGGGTTATCCCCATATCCATATCATCTACAATCACTGTTAAATTGTAGGTTGGTGAACCATCAGACCGGGCAATAATCAAATCATCTAATTCCTGATTTGCAATAACAATATCGCCTTTAACTAAATCATTAATCACCACCTCACCATCCAATGGATTTTTAAAGCGAATTACCGTTTCATCATTTGTAGAATGGCTTGCTGATCTACATTTTCCATTGTATCGTGGCTTTTCTTTATTGGCTTTTTGTTGTTCTCTTAACTCATCCAGTTCCTCTCGACTACAAATACAATAATAGGCGTCGCCTTGATCCAATAATTGCTGAATAATTTCTTTATATCGATCAAAACGTTGTGTTTGATAAAAAGGCCCTTCATCATGCGTCAAGCCTAACCAATCCATCCCGTCAAAAATGGCATCAACAGACTCTTGAGTAGATCGTTCTAAATCAGTATCTTCTATTCTTAATATAAATTTCCCACCTTGCTGGCGAGCGTATAACCAGGAAAATAAGGCCGTTCTAGCACCACCTACATGTAAATACCCTGTTGGACTTGGGGCAAAGCGTGTTTTTATTGTCATTGATAATTATTTTTTCTTTAAAAATCTTTTTGCGTATTCTTTTGGAATAGAGCGAGCTGCATTTAAGCGTAGGCCCTGATAGCTGAATTTTACAGCACCTTTAGCCGTAGGGTTTTTACCTAAAATTGCCATTGCTGTTTCATGCCCTTGATCGGCCGCTTTTTCGTACCATTGGGTTGCAGTCTCTTTATTTCCTTTTACACCCATCCCCCTATCATACAGTGCTGCCATTGTTACCTCAGCTTCAACCAACCCTTGTTCCGCAGATTTCAACATCCATTGCGCAGCTCGTTTATTATCCATTTCCGCACCTTCTCGACCTAATAAATAGAGCGATGCTAATTTAGCCTGCCCCAAGGCATCTCCTTGCTCTGCTAATTGTTTTATTTCTTCTGCTTTTTTTGATAGCTCAGCTATTGCAGTCATACTAAAAGACAACAAACTACTTAATAAAATAACTTTAATTGTTTTATACATATTTCACCTCTTTTTAATGTAGGGTTTTTCAATTTGTCTCACTCATTTTACAGGTATTGAGGGGTTATTATTGTAGGTTGGGCTGCCGTCGTTTTAGCAACCCACACTGGGCGCGCTAAAAATGTTAGGTTAACGATAAAGCTGTTAGCCTAACCTACTCTACTCGTAGCAATAGTTTATTCTAGTCAGATTTAATAGCACTGAAAGGATGCTACCTTGATTATTGTAAAACAGGAAGTAAAACTTGAGGTAGGCACAAAAAAAATAGGGCTGGAACAATTAAAATTGAACCAGCCCTTTTACATTTGTATATCTAAACTGGGGCAACACTCCCAGCCAACAACCAACGGATGTATTCATTAGGTTAGTATAGCCTTAGCTTAAAAATACAAATTAGTGACAATTTATGGACAAATAACCTTATTTTATGACAACCGACCCTACCAACCGACAAGAAGTTTTAACTTGTTCGCATAACCACGACCCACTCGAATTTCTGTCGCATCACTATCACTCATGACTAAAGTCATTGCGTGGCTATCCCAAGGGATAAGTTCTCGTACAAAATTAATATTAATAATATAGGTTTTATGTACTCTGATAAAGATTTCATGTAACTACTCAGCGAAAATAATTCAAGAAAGTACTTGACAAGGGTTTCTGGTATTTTTTGAGTTTTCACCAGATTTTCTGGCTGGGCGAATAAAGGGCG
>CAZHUE010000026.1:0-23701 GCA_964535875.1 uncultured Methylomarinum sp. | reverse complement strand
GGTCTTGATGAATTGCGATTAAATCTGGAACACCACCACCACGAGTAAATTCAGAACGTACTGTATGTCCAGGTGCTTTAGGTGCAATCATAATCACATCCAAATCAGCACGAGGTACGACTTGATTATATAAAATAGCAAAACCGTGTGCGAAAGCTAATGCAGCACCTTTTTTAATGTTTGGCTCAATTTCAGCCTTATATAACTGAGATTGAAATTCATCTGGTGTTAACAACATAACAATATCTGCACCAGAAACTGCTTCAACTACTTCTTTAACCGTCAAACCACAAGCTTCTGCTTTAGCAATAGAAGAAGACCCGGCACGTAAACCAACGACTACGTCAACGCCAGAATCTTTTAAATTGTTAGCATGAGCATGGCCTTGTGAGCCATAACCTATAATCGCTACTTTTTTACCTTTTATGATCGAAAGATCAGCGTCTTTATCGTAATAAACTTGCATGGATTTTCCTGTTTCTCTTTAAGATTTAACTAACTAAAATATAACTATGAATTATAACTTTTTTCTATATTGCCTCGAAGGTATTTTCATATTTATCTTACTGATCCTACCTTGAGGCTAAAATACTACAAATGTAATCCCTTTTCACCTCTGGACATTCCCATAGGACCCGAACGAACTACTTCTATAATAACCTCTTCATCTAATGCCGATATAAATGCATCTAACTTATCTGATGGGCCTGTCATTTCAATCATATAACTAGTTGCTGTCACATCAATAATTTTACCACGAAAAATATCTGACAAGCGTTTAAGCTCTTCTCTATATAGAGCTGTGGCTTTTACTTTAACTAACATTAATTCACGCTCTGCATGAACTGCCTCAGCCAAATCTATTAATTTAACAACATCAATCAATTTGTTGAGTTGCTTGGTAATTTGCTCTATTACGTCCTTACTGCCACGAGTCACTACGGTCATTCTTGATAATGTTTGATCTTCTGTTGGTGCAACAGTTAAAGATTCAATATTATAGCCTCTTGCAGAAAACAATCCAGCAACACGAGATAGAGCACCTGCTTCATTTTCAATAAGAATAGAAATAATGTGCCTCATTATGCCAACTCCCTATTAATTGGTGTGCCAGGAGCCACTCTTAACTTCATTTCATGATGTGATTTACCTGCTTCAATCATGGGAAAAACATTTTCCGTTCTATCCGTTATAAAGTCCATAAAAACCAGTTTATCCTTCATTGCAAATGCTTCTTCCAACGCTGGCTTTACATCTTCAGGCTTTTCAATTTTCATCCCAACATGTCCATAAGCCTCGGCCAACTTAACAAAATCAGGGATCGTATCCATATAGGATTCAGAATAACGACTTTGGTAAGAAAATTCCTGCCACTGACGAACCATCCCCATATATCTATTATTTAGATTAATGACTTTAACAGGTGTTCTGTATTGCGTTGCTGTCGCTAATTCCTGTATACACATTTGAATACTAGCTTCGCCGGTAATACAGGCCACATCAGCTTCAGGGTGTGCTAACTTAACACCTATAGCCGCAGGCAAACCAAAGCCCATGGTGCCTAATCCACCTGAATTTATCCAACGCCGAGGTTTATCAAAATGATAAAACTGAGCCGCAAACATCTGGTGTTGCCCCACATCAGATGTAACAAAAGCTTCACCTTTAGTGACTTGATACAATTGTTCCACTACATATTGAGGTTTGATAATATCGCTGTTTCTGTCGTATTCCAGACAATTTAAATCACGCCAATTATTGATCTGGTTCCACCAGGCCTCTAAAGCTTCATCATCAATTTTGCTGTCGCTCGCTTTAATCAAAGCGATCATTTCCTTTAAAACAGAACTTACTTGTCCAACAATGGGCACATGAGCTTTAACTGTTTTAGATATTGAAGAAGGGTCAATATCAATATGTACAAATTTCGCATGAGGACAGAACTCAGACAGCTTGCCCGTTACCCTGTCATCAAATCGCACCCCAATCGCCATAATGACATCACTTTCATGCATCGCCATATTAGCTTCATAAGTACCATGCATGCCCAACATACCAACAAACTGTTTATCTGTGGCCGGATATCCACCTAACCCCATCAAAGTATTAGTGATTGGATAACCTAGCAATTTCGCAAATTCAATTAACTCAGCACTACCATCACCCAATACCACACCACCACCGCTGTATATCATCGGGCGTTTAGCATTTAAAAAAAGATCCAGCCCTTTTTTTATTTGACCTGAATGGCCTTTAACCACAGGATTGTAAGAACGCATCGAAATATCCTTGGGATACACATAAGGCGTTTTAATTGCTGGATCAGTAATATCTTTTGGAATATCCACGACCACAGGCCCGGGTCGTCCTGTTGTAGCTACATAGAAAGCCTTTTTCATGGTTTCGGCAAGGTCTTCAATATTCTTGACTAAAAAATTATGTTTAACACACGGACGTGTTATGCCAACCATATCAACTTCTTGAAAAGCATCACTGCCGATAACTGGTGTGCCTACTTGACCAGAAATAACAACCATAGGAATAGAATCAAGGTGTGCAGTTGCAATACCCGTTACTGCATTAGTTGCACCAGGACCCGATGTCACTATTACTACACCAGGTTTACCAGTAGATCGCGCATAAGCATCAGCCGCATGTACAGCGCCCTGCTCATGCCTGACTAAAATATGCTTGAACGTATCTTGATGATAGATTGCATCATATAGATGCAATACTGCGCCACCAGGATATCCAAAAAGAAATTCTACACCTTCGTCTATAAGACTCTGGACTACTATTTCGCCGCCACTGAGTTCCACTTTTTAACACCTCAAAAAACATTAAACCTTATGTCAATATAAAGCAGGTACATTTCATATCTATGCCAAATTCAACAATTAACCGATTATAGTACAATGTTCTTGGAAAAATTTATACTACTAAAATTTCTCCTGGCTATTATAAAGGTATTTACAATGAAAAACCCCTACCCTGTTTCGAAAACTATACAAATAACTCTACTTCATAGCCTGAAAATTTTCGAATATTAATGACCCCTGTATCAAACAATAAATATTGTCCTTTTATACCCTGTAATATCCCGGAAACCTCCGCTGTCTTATCGAAATTAAAGGACTTAACTTTTTCCGGGTATACCTACACAGGAAAATTAATATCAACTTGTTGTTCATCTGTTAAAAACTCAATCGCATCATCACCAAACCGTTGAATAATTTCTTCTATTTCAGATTCACATACAGTTAATAACTCATCACGTTTCAGCTTTAAATCAACACTCTCAACCTGGTTTTTTAACATACGTTGCCAACTTGTTTTATCACTTACATGCTGGGCTATAGCAACTTCCAATAACCCGGAGATATGCCGAGATTTTACTTTTGCAATAGGTAAAGCCTGAATAGCGCCTTGGTCTATCCATCGAACAGGTATTTGTGTTTGCCTGGTAATACCTACTTTTATACCAGAGGAATTGGCTAAATAAACAAAGTGTGGTTGATAACAAAACTCTTCCCCCCAAGATGGTTCTCTACAAGTTCCCTGATCATAATGACATGTTTCAGGCTTCATAATACACATATCACATTGCGCTAATGAAGTAAAACAAGGGTAACAATAGCCCTGCCTAAAACTTTTCTTTATTGCTCTATGGCAATGTACACAAGAAATATTTCCGCTAAAAACTAAATGAATTGATTGGCCTATTAACCGATTCAAATCTACAACATGTTCGCTCAATGGTAACTGATATTGAACTGGATTCATCAGCTCTACGTTCATTTTCCTCAAATTACCCTGCACTACGTACTCCTTTTATATCGTCAACAAAAAAATATTTTGGCCACCTCTTGCATCATTTGTCCAGGCATAGATTTTAATTTAATGGCCTCTCGCATTTAAGAACCTGCTCAAGATATACTGCGCCACTGCTAATTACGTTTGGTTTGGGCTGTGATCGAAATCCTCATTTACTTTTTGTAAACTCGGTAATAGCTCCTGCATTACTCTACCTGAAGTCATTCTTGGCTTAGTCCGGTTTCTGCCCTCCGTCCGCACGCAACTGACAACGACGCTGTGGTATTTTTCAAAGGTTCAAAAGTTAAAATAATTATGCGTGGATACTTATATGCGACTGACTAACCAGTAAAAACCGTAAGGCGGTACAACTAATTTATCTTCGACTATTGATATTAGCTCACCTGAATAAAGATCTTCCATCGATTCATATTCAAACAAACCTCTATTTTCCAGGTCACTTAGAGAAAAATATTGAGGTAGGTTACTAAAATTACCTACAACTAGCACGTGACCTTTAAGCTCAAGAGGGTTAGTGCGTATAAAAACAAATAAATGAGAGTTTTCCGTTTCTATTAATTCTCGATTGTTATAGTCGGCAAATGCTGAAATAGTCTTCCGTACAGCTATCATCTTTTTCAATCCACCAAATATTTTCTGTTCAGGACTATCTTTCTGGTGTCGTTTCTTTGCTCTTTCCCAGTTAATTTTTGGTCGATGAATCCAGCGATTATCATGGGCTTTACTCTCATCCTGAAGATAGCCATAATCATTATATGTACCAATTTCATCGCCATAATATAATAATGGGATCCCTCCAAAAGAAATCACCATACTATGAAGAAGCAATATCAAATCAATACTTTGCTGAATAGTTTTTGGATCATCATTTTCTAAAGCTGTCTCAAGCCCCACCAAGGATGCCAACGCACCAGAAATACGACCATCACCTGTTTTTTCATTGTGTCCGAAACGCTGCCCTTTTGCAGGTGATCCTTCAAAATCCCCTGCAAAGTAATCAATTAAAAAATGTCGGTGAGCCTTAGGGTCGTAGCCTATTTGATGAATATCATTATCATCAAAACCGAGTCCAATATCATCATGACAGCGTACATAATTTAGCCAGGTAGAACGCTCTAACTTTTCGGGTAAACTTCGGATTCCCTGATTGAGTAATTTTGTATTTTTGGTTGCAACAGCATCCCAGAGTAAAGCCATAAAGGTCGCGTTATAAGCGATTTCACATTCTTTTGCAATAACCGCATCCTCGCCAAAATACTTAATAATTTCTACTGGTGCAACAATGGCTTCGGCAATAAATAACAGACCAGGTGCTGTGACTTGGCAACAGTCCTTCATTAATTGCAGGATAAGATGAGCCTCTCGTTCATTCTGGCAAGTAGTGCCTATCTTTTTCCATAGAAAAGCAACTGCATCCAGCCGGATAATATCCGCACCTTGATTTGCCCAGAATAAAATAATATCCAGCATTTCTATAAAGACGGCTGGATTATTGTAGTTTAGATCCCACTGGTAATGATTGAATACCGTCATCACCCATTTATTCATAGATTCATCAAAAGTAAAATTCCCTGGTGATGTTTCAGGAAACACTTCAGGCATACTGGTTTCAAAAACATCTGGCGTATCCCGATTTTTATAAATATAAAAATAATCTTGATATTCTGTATCGCCCTGCTGTGCTTTTTTTGCCCATTCATGTTCGTCTGAAGTATGATTTACCACCACATCCAGGGTTAACAAAATATCACGTTGTCGTAATTCTTTGGCAAGCACCCGAAGATCCGACAATGTTCCAATGCGCTCATCAACATCACGAAAATTACTAACCGCATAGCCACCATCGCTAGCACCTTTTGGACATTCAAGAATCGGCATGACATGAACCATATTGATACCCAACTCTTCTAAATAGTCAATTCGTTCCATCAACCCTTGAAGGTTATCAGAAAAACCATCGGTATATAGAGCCATACCTACCCATTTTTGACTGAGGAACCAGTTATGATCATGCTCACGCTTATGGTCTTTCTTTTTAAGTGGTTTTTCACGGAGTATATATTGAGTTGCCATCACCTCTACAAGTCGAACCATTTGCCGTTCAAAATCCTCCCGTTTTCCATATAGGAGATAAAATAAAGAATGAATAGCATAAAAATTAGCTCCCAACCGAGTGTAAAAATGACGCAGATCTCGCTTGCGTATTTCCGGTTTTAGTTCATCAAGGATTTTATTCAGTAATGAGTGTGCGATTTGTTCGTACATAGGCGAAAAATGTTAATTTTTTACTTGGGAAATCAGTTGAGCGCGGATTATAACGCAAGATATTGCTTTCGCAGAACTTTAAAAACTTAGTTTTCGTGCATCAAAATAAGACTTGCACTAAGCAGGCAAAACTAGTGCTTTTTAATCATTGTAAAATCAAAAGATTATGAACAGATTTTTGTTAGCTTGGCTGGCTAAAATAAGAATTTTGACTATCCTGACTCAATCCCCAGTCCTTAATAAACCGACGATAAAAACCAGCATCACTTACCGTAGCACCTCGCTGCCCAACCAATACCGAAGCAAAATCTTGCGCCCTATTTGCTGTTATCTCCATCGACCAACCTTTGCATAAGCCCAGAATAATAACTGATGCAAAAGCATCCCCTGCCCCCACTGTATCCAGGATAGGAATATTTTTTACCGGTTGCGCTTTAACATGTTGAGCATCAGCAGTTATGACTTCTGCCCCATCTGCCCCATGGGTTAGCACCAAACCTTGAAGATTATAATCACAAAGAAAAGATTTACCATCTGTTGAAGAATGAAGTACATCTAACTCATCACTATTTAATTTCACCCAGTCTGCATCAGATACCATCTCTAATATTTCTTGTTTTTCCCACCATGGTGGGCGTAGATTAACATCGACAAAAACAATGTCAGGCTTATTTGCCATAATTTGTTTAACCGCTTGTCGAGAAGCTGGTTCTCTCACTGCCAAACTACCATGATAAAGCAGCTGACAATTTAGTTTACTGTTGTTTGTCTCTATTGCGTCATAAGCACAGGGGTTAACAATATCGTACGAAGGTTCTCCATCTATAATATTGACACTGACCCGGCCAGTGGGTAGTTTAGAGTCAGTTTGTAAGCTATCGGTACGCATCCCCCATGTTGTCATTGCTTCTTTTATTGACTGCCCTTCCGCATCATCGCCTACTCGGCTAATAAGGCGAGGGCTTTGACCAAAAGCTTGTAAATGCCAAGCAACATTGAACGGTGCACCACCTAATACCTTTGAGCCATCAGGAAAATGATCGAATAAAACTTCACCAAACACACACAGATCACCTTGGTTCATAACTGACCTTCATTATCTTTATTAAGCCCCATCCAATCTATTATCTGTGGATGATAATGTGCAATTCCCTCCAGCATGCCTCCAGAATAGTGACCATTCAAACCCATAAAATCACCTTTAGCAATATAGAGCTGCTCTACTTGACCGTTTTTTTTCGCTAAATCTCGTGCAAGATTTTGAATATCTTGCTGACTATTTGCTACCAACACGCCAGGAATAGCACTCACCAAAACCTCAATATCATTGCCACTATCACCACAAAAAACGGTATTTTCGAGTCCAAACCCCCCTTGTTTCATTAATGCTTCAACGGCATGAAATTTTGTGGCACGTTCTGGCAACACATCCAATAACCCTACCTCAGCTTCTTCATCAACACTCCACACTAAACTCGCTCTAACACCAGAGCTTGACAATCTCTCTCTAATCCCCTGAAGCATCTCTTGTTGCTCTATTTTCAGCGAGGTGTAATAACTAAGCTTATAATTATTTTGTTTTGTTGGCTCCTGAAGACGTAATTGCTGAAAATCAGCCAGTAATGCCATCAAATCTTTATGACTTTTTCCTCCCCAATCTTTCGCAATTTCCATTTGCCAAGCAGGCTGTAGTTCCCATGTTTGTTCTGGCCCTACCTGGTAAATCGTTGTCCCCACATCACCTACAACAAAATCTGGCAACGGCAATTGATATTCTTTAATTGCCTGTTCGACCAAACTGCGATGCCGTCCACTCACATAGGCTAGCGTAATCTCAGGACGTGTGACCAAATTGTCAAAATACACTCGCACATTTGCAGATTCAGACTGTGAACCATTAGGAAGTAATGTTCTATCAAGGTCAGTACAAATAAGAAGTCGATCCATTATTGATCCTCCGGCACTTTACAAGTATTTAAAAAATCATAATATTCAACGGCTTCAAGAATACCACCGGCATGGGATTGATTGGCAAAATAAATACGTTTATGATCCTCAAGCTCGGACAAGTTTTCTTGATGTCGATTACCAACTACCACTGCCAGAGTATTCCCTCGCATCATATCTTCATCAGCACCAGAACCTCCCGCTGCAAGAATATGACCTAAAGGAATATCGAGTCGTTGTGCAACATAGCGTAACGCCTGTCCTTTAGAAGCACGCGAAGGGACAATATCAATCAATTTACCATTTGTAAAAAACAAATTCGTGTTTAATTCTTTTTGTCGGATAAGCGCAATAATTTCATCAACAGGAGGTGCATTTTTTGAGTCATAAAAATAAGAAATTTTGAAATGACTTAATTCCTTCTTTGGTTGAAGTGTCAGTCCTGGCAAATCTTCCAGCACTCTTAGTATAAGCTGAGGTTTCCAGTCATGATCAATATGTTCTACCCAATAAGCATCCTCATTCAATGCTTTACCATAGTGAATTCTAGTACCCAGGCTACTAACCAGCACATCAGGAACGGGAATTTTATATTTTTTCATAATTGCCAGTGCCGACTTCATACTACGTCCTGTCGCAATACCAAAAGTGACTGACTTATGATTTTTTCGGATTAGCTTAGAAAAATTATCCAATGATTCCTGGTTTCCCAACAGATTTTCATCCAGAACGGTAAAAATAGCCCTGTCACGATAACGTATTGCTCTAGGGGCTAGCTTAACGCCAAGTGGTGGACTGTATTTATCCTGTATTTCCTTCGCTTTAACCATATATGTTTCGGCATGAGATTCCCAAGTATAATGCCGACGCACACCTTCAATACCATTTTTAGAGGCTCGCAACCAATCATCTGACCCACTTAGAAGTTTGAGTAAAGCCTCTGTAATCGCTGTTTTATCTAATGGATCAACTAATTCACCATTCTGACAGTTAGCAATAATATCCACTGGCCCACCATTTTCCGTAGCCACTACCGGCAAACCACTCGCAGCAGCTTCCAGAATCGTGAGACCAAAAGGTTCTGTGAGTGCAGGGTTAATAAAAACACCCTTACTTGCCGATACTAACCGATAAATTTGCGACACCTCATCTGGCCTATGATGCTTAGGCACTGCAACCTTACCATAAAGATTATAACTATCAATAAGCAGTAAAATATTTGTCAAAACAGTTTGAGCGCCAGTATCCATTTCCCGAATATCGTCACGATTACCGGCAATAATTAGCAGATTGGCAAGCTGCTGCAATTCTGTAGATTCGCCAAAAACTTCAACCAAAGTATAGAAATTTTTACGCTCATCTGGGCGTGACAAAGCAAGGATTAAAGGCTTTTCGGGTTGATTAAGAAATGGTTTTAGTTGATCGGAAAAGGCTATCGTTTCGTCTTCTGCTGGTGGATAAAACTGCTGTAAATTTGTCCCAGGAGGAATAACTTGCATTCGACTTGGATCGTAATAATTATAAAGCTCATACTGCTCTTCAATTTCATTTTTGGTGCTGGTGATAACCAAGTCAGCATTTGCCAGCACTTCTTCTTCCGCATCAATTCGTCGCTCAATATTATAGGTGTTCTCTATCTCTTCACGAGACAGTCCTTTTGCAAGCAATTGTTTGCGCTTATCCCGACCAAGCGAATGCCCTGTATGAATAAGAGGAATACCTAATTGATTTGCTAAACGCACGCCAACATAGCCAGCATCTGCATAATGGCTATGAATCAAATCTGGCATATTGGGCTGGTCATTAAGCCAATTAACCAAATTATCCTTAAAGCTATCCAGATAATCCCATAACTGCTCTTTTGCAATATATTCTTCAGGCCCTGCATTAATACGAATAATCCGTGCTTTAGGTGATAGTTCCTCAATAGGCTCAGCATAATCAGTACTTACCGAAGAATCTACTATCCGGCGAGTCACCAAATCCACCTTTGCTACATCATTACATTTAGCTAGGCTACGAGCGAGATCCAACACATATTTAATTTGACCACCCGAGTCAGCATCACGACCCAATTCTTGGTCATAGCCACGAATTAAACCATGGACGCTAATCAAAAGTAAATAACGCTCTTGTTTGTTATTTTTCACATTTACCTCTGTAATTTTCTTGTACTATACTAGTACTATTGGCCTTCCATAGCAAACAAATATCATGCCAAGTTTATGAAAAAGCCGTGGTATATCCCCCCTAGGAGTAATTACTATGAATAAAAAAACAAGCAAACCAGAGGGTTTCGCACAGTTAGGAGATGCTGTACTAAGAAAGCAGGCTCAACGAGTCAGTGATGTGAATGCAAGTCACATAAAAGAGACCATACACACTATGAAAAAAATGTTATCTAAGTCTAAAGGTGTTGGTGTCGCAGCACCCCAGCTTTTTGAATCAGTCCGTATTGTTATTGTAGCATCCAGACCATCAGACCGTTATCCCCTGGCACCTAAAATGGAGCCTGTTGTGATGATTAACCCTAGTTTTAAAGTGCTGTCTAAAAGTAAAAATAAAGACTGGGAAGGTTGTTTAAGTATCCCTGGAATCAGAGCTTTAGTCCCACGGTATGAAAGCATACAAATAGACTATATTGATGAGCTGGACAAAAAACAAGAGCTGTTAGCAAAAAATTTTGTAGCCCGTATTTTTCAACATGAATATGATCATTTAAACGGCTTGGTTTATCTTGACCGAGTGGAAGATACTAAAGATATTATCGCTGAATCTGAGTTTCAAAAACTGATGAAGGATATCAAATAGTTAAATTTTTTCTTTTTCAGTTATTGCAACCTATTGATCTAACTCAATCAGTAACATGCTGTTGCTAGTTTAAACTCTAACTTAGACACTCTAAATTCTTGATGACCATCTCTATTAAATAATTATAAACCCTTTTTTAGAGTAGCTACTTCACAGTTTTTGACCTTTTTACCTCAAAAATAGTATATAAGCTGATCCCTTTATTGTATTCCACCATCCCTAACCTATAATTTAAATCCAGAACATAATGAAATAATATTGACTTTCGATATACCAGGACAAGATAGATCATGACAATCCGTAATAAACTCTATTTAGGTTTTTTCACTTTATCCGGGATACTGTTATTACTTGGCTTAACCTCTTGGTTTTATCTAAATTTGTTAGAAAAGAAAGCCAATGTGAGTGTAGAAAGAGAAAAGCCTGCAATAAAACTTGCTCTTGAGTTACACAAAGGTGCTTATAATGCAACTATTGAGCAATTAAAATATTTGCTCTATGAAACACCAGTACCTAAACGACATACGGAAATGGTACTAGCAAAAATGAAGACCGATGTGACTAAATTTGATCAACTGGGCCTCCAGTTCAACAATCAGGATTTGCTCAAGCAATCTTCTGAAATCAAACAAAATATCATTGATTTTAATATTCTGTATGAACTTGGCATCAAAGCTTTAGTGAATAATAAACATGCGACTAAGAGCATGAATAAAATTGGAAAACAACTTTTAGCGGAAGCTGATTCATTTGTAATAAAACAGCAATTAAAATATTCCGAAATACTCTATAGTGCTGATTCTAAAGAAAACAAAAAAAATAAAATTCAGAAGTATATCGTAGCAAATCAAATTAAAACTTTGACTCATTCGATCATTCAGCATGAAAAACAAGAAAGACTTTATAAGGATCGTGAATTTTACAAAAAGATACAGAAAGAATTACCAGAATTATTAGCTTTATATAATAAATTACACGGCTTAAGCAAAGGTGGATCTGAACGTAAAAAAATTAAAAAAGCTCGAAAAACAACAGAACAGTACAAAAAAGCTATTAGCCAGTGGGTTTCACACGACACTAAATTAAAAATTTTAGTAACAAAAATAAACACAATCGCTGAAACCACTAGAAAGTCTACTGCACATGCAGTACAGAATGGGTGGTTCAAGGCTGATGAAACTAATAAGAAAACTATTGCTTTATTTTCTCAAGCTCATTCACATATTTTATATACTTTAGCAATTGGTTTTTTTATTGGTATTATTATAGCCATCGCTATACTCAGGAATATTGTTAAATCAATTAATACTTTATCAAGATTTGCAAAACGTTTTGGAATCGGGGATTTATCTGCACGAACTCATTTATCTTCTTCTGATGAACTTGGACTTATGGCTAAAAATTTTGACTTTGCTGCTGAAAACTTACAGAGAATTATTCGTGAAATTGATACCAATAGTCTGGAGTTAACCCAATATTCAAACTCTTTATCTAAAATCACGGACACTAATTCTACTCAGCTTAATGATCAGAAACAACTTATTGAACAAGCCGCTACGGCAATGAGCCAAATGGCTATTACTGTAGAAGAAATCGTTAAAAATTCTACTCAGGCTGCCAGCGCATCAAATGCCGCAGAAACACTGGCAATTAAGAGCTATTTGGTCATTTCTCAAGCAGTCACTTCTATCAACTCATTAGCAAAAGAAATTAATCAGGCTACCTTTGTTATTAATCAATTAGAAGATGATATTGAAGATATTAGTAAATTTGTTAGTGAAATCAAAAATATTACCGAACCAATAAATCAATTAGCACTTAATGTTGAAAATGAGGCAAATAGTTCAATCGGCCATAAACATCAGCAAATAAGCATTACAAATGACATTAAACCTTTAGCCAACAATACCAGGATACAATCAGATAAAATTCAGTCCATGTTGATAAAATTATTGTTTGATACAAAAAAAGCGATTAGCGCAATAGAAGCGAGTCATAAAATGATTGAAGATAGTATTCAACATACGAACAAATCTGGAGAAACTCTCCAATCAATGACTCAATCAACAAGCATGATCAACCATATGAACACACTGATTGCCTCAACTGCAGAGGAACAAAGTACAGTCGCTGAAGCAATCAATCAGAATATTTTAACTATAAACAAGATCTCGGAAAAAAGTGTAAAAGCGGCTGATGAAACTTCAAAATCAAGTAAAGACCTGGTTATATTAGCTAATAATTTAAAACAATCAATAAGTAGCTTATCTGTTTAAATCATTGGACTATACTTTGCGCGGTTACCGATGCGGATTTTATAGCGAGTTGATTTTTGTCGATAGTAAGGCACTGAAATGGGTTCTTAACTGGCTGAGCAACCATTTCAGAAACGCAGTTTATTGGCAAAAATAAACCGATAGAAACCGCATTCGTGACCGCGCGAAGTATATATTCACAGTACTTTGCAGTTGCAGTCTATTTGTGTAGCATTAAATATCTTTTATCAATACTTTACCTGAATCTAACGATAAAGCTAATTGCCCTTTAAGAAGACCTTGTAATTCTTTCCCCACCATACTGTAGCGCCAGCCTTGTAAGATCAAACTATTTTCTTCATCAATCAGTAGTTTTTCAAGATCTTTTTTACTCGCTAATATTATTGGGTTTATTGAATTCTCATCAGCTCTGACTCTAACCAAAGCAGTCAATACATCCAGAACAGCTTCCTGTTGCTGTGTTTTTTTCTTTATCTTTGATTTATCATTTAGAGGTATGGGAACTTTATCCTTTGCCTCATCAATCAATTGACAGATGACTTTGCCATAACGATTGACTGATCGTTCATTAATAGTACGGATTTTCGCTAATTCACCAATTGTCACTGGTTGTAACTTAGCTAATTCAAGTATTAAATCATCTCTAACTAGCCAATTCTTTGGTCTATTCTCTGCTTGCGCCGTTCTTTCTCTCCACTCTGTTAAAGCCTGAACAATGGAAAGCTGCTTACCTGTCAGCCTATTTTTTCCTTTTACTTTCAACCAGGCCTTAGCAGGAGGAAGTTGATACAATTCTATATTATTTAACCGATCAAAATCTTTGTTTAACCAATCAGAACGCCCCGACTCTTCCAGCCGTTGGCAGATCATTTTATAAATCTTGCAAAGATAAATCACATCGTCTGCTGCATACTGAATTTGCGCTTCACTAAGGGGTCTAATACTCCAGTCTGTCCGAGTATGGGCTTTAGACAAATTGATATTTAAAAAACTGGAAACCAGCATGGCATAACCTGGGTTTTCCTGAAAACCAAGTAAAGGCGCGGCTATTTGGGTATCAAAAACCGGCGTTATCACTTTTCCTGCAAAATGATAAAAAATTTCAAGGTCTTGCCTGCATGAGTGTAATACCTTAATAATATCCGGCTTATTAATGACTTCAAAAAGCTCTGTTAAATCGGGTAAAGCAATTGGGTCAACACAAACCACCCATTCTGGCGTAGCAATTTGTAACAGGCAAAATACTGGATAGTATGTTTTCTCCCTTAAAAATTCGGTATCCATCGCAATCCAGGGTACTTTTAAGATTCTTTCACACAACCCTTTTATTTGTTCCGGTTTATCAATATATTCAATTGTCATTTTATAATTTATACTTATTATCAGCCATAGACACGGTTCTTTCTTGTTGGTTTTTACCTAATTTTTAGTAAGGTAACTCGCAACAAATAAGCCAAAGTATTATACCTGTATAGATTTCATTATGGTGTTCTATCATTTTGATAAATTATTTAATTTCCAGCAATATATCCGAATGCGACTGTTAATCAATATTTTGAAACAAAATAATTTTATCTAAAAAATTGACTATTAATTCATGGCGATGTGGTCTATTATCTTTAATTAGTAAATAGGTTTTTAAAATACATATAAAAATAGACTTGCTGTTTTTTGAATGAATAAACGACAATTTTCAATTTTACTTATACTTTTGATGGTTATAACGCCTATTGTATCAGCGTTTGACCATTGTTCAGGTATGACTATGCCTGATCATTTAAACTTAATTACTAATTCTGTTTCAATTGACCCACTACTTGCTTCAAAACATCAAAAACATAGCAAAGAAACACATCAAGAAAACTCTATTCAGCATTGCCAGAGCAGTGGAAGTGGAAATTGTAATTTTAATTTCTGCGGCAATGGAAATGGAATCCTTTCCTCATTATCAAATAGCAACCTAATTACTTCTTATCTTTTTTCATCTTTTGAGCCCTCATCATTCTATAAAACTCCGTTATCACCAGAAATAAGACCTCCTATATCTGTCCTCTAATAGAGGGTTAGTGTGCCTATCATTTATGAAAGTTATTTAAATAATTTTTTCATAATATCAACTTTATCCGCATTCCTTTTCTCTATAAAACACAATTTTCAGGCTAATCGCTCTCTGCCACTATGTTAAGAGATTCTTTGTAGGGGCTGCCGTCTTTTTGTTAACCCAACGATTTATTACTACACATGTTGGGTTGCCAAAAAGACGGCAGCCCAACCTGCCAATAATATTCTCTTAGCTTGATGGCTGTCGATTACGACGATATTTTATTTCCTTGTGTGAGGAGTTTATGATTTTTCCAAAAAAAGTAATGTCATTGTTAGTTTTTCTACTTTTATCTGACATGGTGAATGCCGAAGAACCAGCTGAATTGACTTTACATTCTGCAACCAATATTGCTATTCAAGATAATCCAGGCCTAGCTCAAATTAAAGCTAGAGCTAAAGCTATGGCAGCTATTCCATCTCAAGTAGGTAGTTTGCCAGACCCTATGATTAGCTTTAATACATTAAACCTTCCTGTTGATAGTTTTGATACTCAACAAGAAAATATGACTCAATTTAAAGTTGGTATTTCTCAAACCATTCCATTTCCTGGAAAACTGGCTTTGCGTGAGGAAGTTGCATTATTACAAGCAGAAGCAGCTTTGAAAAATGTCACGGAAGCACAAGGATGGCTACAGAAAAATGTTAAGGATACTTGGTGGCAGCTTTTTTATCTGGATCGTGCCTTGCAAATTGTCGATAACAATCAGGTTCTTTTACGGCAATTTATTCAGATTGCCCGCACTAAGTACGAAGTGGGTCAAGGTCTACAACAAGATGTATTGCTAGCACAACTTGAACTGTCCAAATTATTAGACCAACAGCTCAAGCTGAAAAGTAATCGTCGAAATACAGCGGCATCACTTAATACTTTATTAAACAGACCTGCAAACCTTCTTATCCTATTACCAGAAAAGGTCAAAACCACCCTACCCCAGCTTAAAACTGAAACTGATTTATATCAGCAAGCGGAAAAGTTTAGAGCTTTGCTATCTGCCAGTCGCAGTTCTATTAATGCAGCACAATCTCGTTTACAACTTTCTAAAAAAGACTATCTACCTGATGTAAATATTGGCGCTGCCTATAGTGCAAGAGATGATATGCCATCTGGTGCTGAACGTGCTGATTTTCTGAGTCTACAAATAAGCATGTCTGTCCCTATCTTTTTTTCCAAGAAACAAGATAAGGCAGTGAACCAAAGAACAAATGAATTGATGCAAAAAAAATATGCATTCCAGGATGAATTTAATCAAGTGCGCTCACAAATAACGAAAAGTTATAGTAATTACCAACGAGCTAAAGATCAATTTATCTTGTTCAAAACAGGAATTATTCCGCAAGCAAGACAAACTGTCTCTTCCATGTTGGCTGGTTATCAAGTCAGCAAAGTTGATTTTTTGAACTTAGTCCGTAGTCAAATCACTTTATTAAATTTCGAAATGCAGTATTGGAATGTTTTTGCACAAGCAAATCAATCGCTGGCACAATTAACGGCCACAGTAGGCAAGGATGAAATTTATGAATAAGCAATTATTATTTACGGCCCCTTTTATACTAGCTGCGGGTTTATTTGGTGGCTACTGGTTTGCAGGTCAACAAATTGAAAAACAGCCTGTTGCTCCAACTGTTGTCAAACAACCCTTATTTTATCGAAACCCGATGAACCCATCGGTCACTTCACCTATACCAGCAAAAGATAACATGGGGATGGATTACATCCCAGTTTATTCCCAAGACAGTAGTGATAAAAATGACATCATAGGCACAGTCACAATAGATCCTGTAACAGTACAAAACATTGGTGTTCGAACAGAGCTTGCCAGTCGTGAATCACTTTCTCACATTATACGCGCAGTGGGTCGAGTAGCTTTTGATGAAGAACACCTAATTCGCTTACACCCCAAAACAGAAGGATGGATAGAGTTTTTAAACATTGATAAAACCGGTCAATGGGTAAAAAAGAATGATGATTTACTCAGTATTTATTCACCTCAACTAGTGACCAGTCAGCAAGAATATATTCTTGCTCTGCGTAATTTAAAAGCATTGGAAAAAAGTCCTATTAAAGATATTCAGCAAGGTGCAGAAGAGTTAGTCAAAAGTTCTCTGGAACGATTAAAACTTCTGGATGTTCCAGTTCATCAAATGCACGATTTGACTCGCACCCATAAAATTAAAAAAAGTCTGCACATTCATTCTCCAGCAGCAGGCATCATCATGAATATAGGTGCTCGTGAAGGTCAATACGTCACCCCTGCAACCGAGCTTTATATGATCGCCGATTTATCTACAGTTTGGGTATATGCCAATATTTACGAATATGAACTACCTTGGGTCAGTGTTGATGATCCGGTAGAGATGCGTTTAGCAGGTATTCCTGGTCGAACCTTTAAAGGCCAGCTGGCTTATATTTACCCTTATGCAGAGCCTAAAACACGAACAATCAAAGTACGGCTTGTATTCGATAATTCAGAGTTATTATTAAAACCGGATATGTTTGCCGAAGTGACTATTCACGCAGGAAAACAAATCAATGCAGTCACAATTCCTAGTGAGGCTATTATTCGTTCAGGTGTGAGTAATCGGGTCTTTGTTATGCGAGAACCTGGCAAGTTTGAACCTCGTCTAGTAACACTTGGCTTAAGTTCTAACGGAAAAGTTATTGTATTAGACGGTATTGAAGAAGGCGAAAAAGTTGTCACCTCTTCCCAGTTTTTATTAGATTCAGAGTCTAAATTACGTGAAGCCACTGCAAAAATGATTGAACCTAAAAAACCGGTTGAATCAATGGATATACATTATATGCATACTAACCCAGACTCTAGTCAAATACTGCACGATAAAGGACAAAAAAATGATTGAGCGCATAATCGAAAGTGCATTCAAAGAGCGTTTTATCGTCCTCCTAACCGCTGTTTTTCTAGGGGCAGCAGGCTTATGGTCTTTTAAAAACATGCCTTTGGATGCAATTCCGGATTTATCTGATGTGCAAGTCATCGTCTTTACAAAATACCCAGGACAAGCACCTCAGGTTGTAGAAGATCAGGTTACCTACCCTTTAACTACAGCGATGCTTTCCGTTCCAAAAACCAAGGTTGTACGAGGCTATTCATTTTTTGGGCTATCATTTGTCTATATTATTTTTGAAGATGGTACTGATATCTATTGGGCACGTTCACGAGTATTAGAATATTTAAATTACGCCAGCAATCGCTTACCTAAAGGTGTTAATCCTTCTTTAGGGCCAGATGCAACTGGTGTTGGCTGGGTTTATCAATATGCTCTGGTCGATAAAACTGGGAAACATGATCTGGCTCAATTGCGCTCAATTCAAGATTGGTATTTACGTTATCCTTTACAGACAGTCCCGGGCGTTTCCGAGGTGGCTTCGGTCGGTGGCTATGTTAAACAATATCAGGTTGAAGTTGCTCCTAATGCCCTGCTCGCCTACGGTATTCCTTTAGCTAAAGTGAAAACGGCTATTCAACGTTCTAATAATAACGTGGGTGGGCGATTAGTTGAAATGGCAGAGACCGAATATATGGTGCGCGGCCTCGGCTATATTCAAAGTATTGATGACATTAATAGTATCCCTTTAGGTGTTGATAGCAGTGGAACGCCTATTCGTATTCAAGACGTTGCTCATGTCCAAATTGGCCCTGAACTTCGCAGGGGATTAGTCGAACTTAATGGTGAAGGCGAAGTTGTGGGAGGAATAGTCATTATGCGTTTTGGTGAAAACGCTAAGGAGACTATTGCAGGTATCAGGAAAAAACTTAACCAACTAAAACAGGGACTACCAAAAGGCGTCGAAATTATTCCAGTGTACGACCGAGGTGATTTGATTGATCGTGCAGTTGATACTCTAAAGAAGGCTTTAACACATGAATTGATCATTGTTTGCATCATGGTAGCCGCATTTTTATTACATTTACGTTCATCCTTAGTGATTGTCATTACCTTGCCTCTAGGTATTTTAATTTCTTTTATTTTTATGAAAATGCAGGGGCTTAATGCCAATATTATGTCCTTGGGTGGTATTGCAATTGCAATCGGCGACATGGTAGATGGTGCTATTGTTATGGTTGAAAATGCGCATAAACATTTAGCCGAAGCCACTAAAAAGAAAAAATCAGAACTAACACAAAAAGAGCGTCTACAAACTATTTGTACAGCATCAAAAGAAGTCGGCCCCGCACTGTTTTTTTCATTATTAATCATTACCGTTTCATTTATTCCTATTTTTGCAATGCAAGCCCAGGAAGGCAGATTATTTGCCCCCCTCGCCACACTAAATCATACGCAATGGCTGCTGCAGCACTATTAACAATTACAGTTGTACCTGTATTAATGGGCTTTTTTATCAGAGGAAAAGTTATTTCCGAAGCTAAAAACCCGGTTAACCGTTTCCTGCATTTTGTTCATACCCCTTTATTAAGAGCAGCTATGAGCAGGCGTTCTATCACTTTATTTATTGTTGTTATTTTATTAATATCCACAGCTTACCCCTTATCAAAAATTGGCAGTGAATTTATGCCACCATTAGATGAAGGTGATATTCTCTACATGCCCAGCACTTTCCCTGGTATTTCAATTACTAAAGCCAAAGAACTCCTGCAACAAACGGATAAGATACTAAAAACCTTTCCTGAAGTACTGCTTGTTTTTGGAAAAGTAGGCCGTGCTGATACGGCAACTGACCCAGCTCCTTTGTCAATGATAGAAACAACCGTTCGACTTAAGCCTAAAGAACAGTGGCCAGATCCAACCAAAACAACTCAACAATTAATGTCTGAAATGGATAAAGCACTGCATTTTCCAGGCATAGCCAATTCTTGGACTATGCCAATTAAAACCCGCATCGATATGCTCTCTACCGGAATTAAAACACCCGTGGGAATTAAAGTTTCCGGACCCAATTTAATAGAATTGCAACGATTAGCGAAAGAAATAGAGCAAACAATAAAGACGCTGCCAGATACATTATCCGCATTTGCTGACCGTACAGTAGGTGGGCATTACCTGGATTTTGACATCAACCGTGAGGCAGCAGCTCGTTATGGTTTGACTGTTGGAGATGTACAAGATATTATCAAAAGTGCTATCGGCGGTATGAATGTAACAGAAACTGTAGAAGGTCTGGAACGTTACCCTGTTAATCTTCGTTACCCACGAGAACTAAGAGATAATCTGGAAAGTTTAAAAAGAGTTTTGATTCCAACCCCAACAGGTGCCCAAATCCCTCTGACTTTAGTAGCAAAACTACAGTTAAGACGTGGCCCTCCAGCCATTAAAACTGAAAATTCTCGACCCAATGCATGGATTTATATAGACATTAAAACCACAGATATTGGCGGATATGTCACCGATGCTAAAAAAATATTGGCAGAGCAAATTAAAATTCCCAACGGCTACACTATCACTTGGTCAGGCCAATTTGAATATATGGAAAGAGCGTCGAAACAACTGCGAATTATAGTCCCTCTTACACTATTACTCATATTCTTACTGTTATATTTTACCTTTCGTAACTTTATTGAGCCGATCATCGTTATGCTAACCATTCCTTTTGGACTGATAGGCGGAATCTGGGCAATTTTCTGGTTTGACTATAATTTATCGGTCGCTGTTTATGTGGGTTTTATTGCTTTGGCTGGAACAGCCGCAGAAACAGGGGTGATGGTATTGAACTTTATTGATATAGAAATAGCTAAACTTCGACAATATAAACAACAACCGTTAACAGCACAGGAAATAAAAGATACTGTAGAAAAAGCGACAGCTCTACGTGTTCGTCCAGTTGCTATTACTGCCTTTACCACGATGCTTGGGTTAGCCCCAATCATGTGGGCAACAGGATCAGGTGCAGATGTAACTCAACGTATAGCTGCTCCGGTATTGGGTGGTATGTTTACGGTTTTAATATTAAGTTTATTGGTATTTCCGGTTATATACAGTTTAGCTCTACAATTTCAAGAAGCAAAAGAATCAAAATTAATGGAAAATAATGACAAGAAAACATTATGAACAATCATATGTTCTTGCCTGTATGAGCTTTGTTCCAACTGCATGTGTTGAACAAGCTCATTAATAGGCTGTGATAAAACACCTTTATCTTGAAGTTTTAAAAGATATTTCATCGCCTTTATTTGAATATCATATCCGCTTCGACTGGCATGTTTACTTTGCAGGCAAGTTTCCCATTCTGTATGCGGAGGACCAAGCCAATAGCCGGCATGTGGCATCGTTAAAGCAATTTCTAAGCCTTTAGGATCCATATCACTGAATACAATAACTTCTTTATCTTGTCCAAAACGGCTTAGTAAATCATAGCAAGCTTCAGTTTTAGCCCCGCTTTTATAGTCACCTCTGTATATCCATAAAGCCTTTTGACATAAATCAGGCAGAGTCAATTGATTGCACAGCTGCATAATGGCAAGGTTTTCTACCACCACGATAGCTTTATGGCTGATTTGCTCAATTTTTGAGTTAAGCGGCATAAACCCAGCGCTAGGAATAATGTCTGAGTGTAACTGAATTTGCTGATTATTGAGTTGAACAACGCCTGTAGGACAATTCACTAAAATATGATCTTGGCTGACAGGGTTTTTAGCCAGTTTTTCATTATTATGAATTTTTGCAATGTCTACACGGCTGTCAGGCAACTGTTCAGTATCAAATGGATCAATATTTAGCTCGTGTTTTATCTGTAGACGTAATGCATTTTTATCTTTTACGGTAAAAACCAGCCTGTTATTTTGACTGCGCCCATAGCCGTAACGATCTATAACAGATAATCCTATTTCACTGGGTGAACGACTGGTTGTCTGGCCTGGGTTATTTCTAATTAGCTGGCTAATCCAGCTAAACAGTTTGCGATTCATCATTGAACTCTGCGCAAATAAATCTCAGAGATTAATTGGTTGCCATCATAATCTACTAAAACATCGCCTTGCAGTTCTAAAGCAATAAGCTGTTTAACATGTTTTTTCAAACAGCAGTGCTGGGCAAATACAATGTCTAGCCAAAGCCCGGGTTCGATGGATAATTCAGCCGTTTTCCAATATTGCAATGCCGATAGTTTATGACCCTGTTTTTGGAGCGCTTGAGTGAATAAAGTTTCTATGTGATCTTCATAATAGTCATGCTGATATTCAATATTAACCGTTTCGCTAGCATTGACGGGCATGGCCTCACGGTTTTTATTATGCAATTTAAGCGGTGCATTCTGCCGTTTTAGTTCCTGCACGATGCCAATCAAATCATCTTGCAGGTTGGATTTACGGCTATTGATTCCCGATTTAAAGGCAATGCCAGTATCGCGTTTTAATAAACTAGGTGCGCTAGGCTCTTCACTCCACTCGTGCGGGTTCCATTCCGGGTGCTGCTTTAAAAACTGTGCCATTGCCCGCGTTCTATTAGCGGTCTGTTCTTGCAGGCGCAGGGTAAACAGCAAGGTTTTCATGCGATCAACAATGCTGGCTAACCGAACCACAATGTCTTTGTATTGATCAATAAAACGAATGACTTTGTTGGATAGTTCAGCCGGAGCTGACCAGCTGCTAATCCAGTCATAGCAGTGATTAAGATTGATCTGGTTAAGCTCTTGAACTAATTGCTGGGCGTAGGAAAGGGCACGCTTATTCTCCCTGATTTTGCTGACCAGTGAATTGACAAAACCAAACTGGCTGGTAATGGCAGAAAACATTACGCTTAGGCTGCTTTCCAGCAGTTCCAGTGATTCATAGAGGTTGTCATCAATTTGTTCCAGATGATAATTAGCCTCATCCTGCTCATTCTGTTCCAGTGCCTGACGATAGGCATCAATATCTTCTGCAACATTGGCAACCATTTTTGCCATATTGGTATTTTGCCGATAACTGGGGTTACGTAGCAATAGTCTATCTATCAGACGCTTAATATCACTGGTCAGGCGGAATTCATCAGTTTGGTCGGCAATACGCAATAAGCCGGTTTTTTTTAGGCTGTCAATTAATGGCTGATTATTGTCATCAATAAAAATAGAGCCACTGACATAGGCTTCTGCAAGCAATTGATCTGCGCTACCCAACTTTCTGATAAGGCCGGCAACTTGAGCTTGGTCAAAACTCATGAAAATACATCCTGCTGCTGGCTGTTTTGCTCGTCTGCATGCTTATCCAATTCCAAATTTTCCGCATCATTTAAAAAGGCAATAATTTGATGCAGATAATTCATTTTTCCTGTAACGATATACAGTACGCCTTGTGGACTGGGCTTGACCAGATAGCCTGTCTGTTCCAGCTTTTGCAAAATCCAACTTAATTGATCGGTAATGGTCGTTTTGTTGGTTTTGAACATTCCTGATTGAGTCAAACGGTTCATTTGTTCGCATAGTGAAGGTTCATGCTCGATTATTTTGAGCAATCGGTGTAGGCGTATTTCATCACGCGCTCTGATGGGCATATCTTGTCCCATTGCAGTCATCA
>CAZHUE010000025.1:0-23985 GCA_964535875.1 uncultured Methylomarinum sp. | reverse complement strand
AGGTTGTCTGACTTTTCTATAGTTTTTATAAAACAAATGCTTAGGGCTGAGTCGGTAAGATTGCATAGTCTGAACCATGCCTATCCGGTTGTTGCACAACAAAAGTTCACGATGCATTAAAATCCCACCGAATGACCATGAATTGGCAAATTTAGGGAGATATTTCCAAATGAAAGGCCATTCTTAGTCTAATAGCATGAACATAGCCTATTTAGTGTCGTATTGTGCAACAACCGGATAGGCATGGTCTGAAGTACCAATATATTAACAAAACTTCACAGACACATATTTCAATAAATGATTAAAGTTAAGGTATGTTTTGCAATACAAAAATTATTATTTATTGCCAGATATTTTTTTAATTATTAAGGAATAAACTGATGAAATATTTTTACAAAAAAACAATGATGGTTGCTCTAATGATGATAACTATGAATGTGGTACAGGCAGGCGATGCTTTTTCCCATACGGTTTTATTACTTATTGATAACCCTAAAAATGAAGAAGCTTGGAGCCGGACTATTACTAGCCAGAAAGAGTGGGAAACATTTTATTATGCCCCTCTCGCTTATATGTTTACACAACCAGGAACATACATTGCGCCAAAATTTGATTTTGAAAAATACCAGGTAATAACAGGGGGATTAGGTGTAAGGTTTTCGAATGATATAGGTGCTGAACATAGCTTATCTGTTGAGAAAGTTATAGAAAAAGAAAATGAAATCGTCATCTATGTTCATGACATAAGTCCTGCTTCGAATTGTCATTCATGTTCTGACGCATTTGATGGCTTTCCAAGTTATCCTACTGCTACTGTACTTGTAAAAAAAACAGATAAACCCTTTAAATTGAAGGTTTCAAAACTGGTTAAAACTGAATATCCGTAATCTTTTTTACTCTCAAATATATATTGATATTAATTGTTCCATAAATTCTCGCAGTATAAAACCTGCTTTGCAGGTAATTGTTAAACATATTTGAGTGCAAGAACTTATGGAGCGATTAATAATACAATAAGTTACATTATACTTCGCGCGGTCACGGATGCGGGTTTCTATCGGTCGATTTTTGCCGATAGGCTGCGTTATTGAAGCAGTTGCGTAGCCTGCTATGCGCCCATTTCAATGCCTTGCTACTGACAAAAATCAACTCGATATAAATCCGCATCCGTGACCGCGCGAAGTATAGCAATCTTACTACCGCAAAAAATTTGTTAGAAAGTTAGTTAACCGTTCTTATAAATTACATTATAAATTTTAAACCCGAGAATGGATGTCGATAACATAAATGTTATAGTATTGGCAAAAATGATGGCGTAATCTAATTTTTGTATGCCATATATAAGCCATAGAAATACGCCAATAGTAAATAAGGTATACATGCTAAGTGAAAGAGAACTAGTATCTCTGGTTTTTAATGTCAATATAGCCTGTGGCAAAAAAGAAGCTGTGGTAAAACATGCTGCAACATAGCCTAAAATTTCAGTCGTGCTCATTATTTAGCTGGGGTAGGAGGGGAAGTAAAGGGTGTTTTTACCTAAATTTTTAGAAAAATAAATGGATTGGAGCCTTTAATTGAGACGCTAGTCACAGGCGGTTTAATAAAGGATTTATTGTTCATATGAAAATCTGGAATACACCCAAAAAAAGACACCTTAAAAATAAATGGTACTAGCTCTTTTCAGAAAACTGAATATTTCAACAGCATATGCAAAACCAAAATCACCAATAAAATTAACACCAAAAGGCTCTATTACACAACAACCACCACCCTTACTATTAACGCATCTTTTATAACAATGGCTGTGAAAGGCTGTTGTCGGAATTGACTGTTTTCTAACTTGCCACCAATCCAGCAATATTATAACCTCCATCAACGTAAGTAATTTCACCTGTAACACCAGATGCCAGATCAGAACACATAAAAGCGGCTACATTTCCAACTTCTTCAATAGATACATTTTTCTTCATAGGTGCTGTATCAGCAGCTTTGCTTAACATGGATTTAAAGTTATTAATACCCGCTGATGCAAGGGTTCTAATTGGCCCTGCGGAAATAGCATTAACACGAGTACCTTCCGCACCCAAAGCCGCAGCCATATAGCGGACATTAGCTTCAAGGCTAGCTTTAGCAACACCCATCACATTATAGTTAGGTATAGCTCTTTCAGCCCCCAGATACGTTAAAGTGATTAAAGAACCATTGCGTCCTTTCATCATTTTTCTACCTGCTTTTGCTAAAGCCGTAAAACTGTATGAACTGATGTCATGTGCGACCGAAAAATTATCTCGCGTAGTGGCATCAACATAATCACCATCTAAAGCCTCTCTGGGAGCAAAGGCAACAGAATGTACAATACAATCCAGACTATCCCAGTGTTTACCTAACTGATTAAATACATTGGTAATTTGCTCATCAGTTGAAACATCTAGTTCTATATTAATGTTGGAGTTACATTCTCCTGCCATTTTAGCCACGCGATCTTTCAATCTTTCGTTTTGATAAGTAAATGCTAGTTCTGCCCCTTCACGGCGCATGGCTTGTGCAATTCCCCATGCAATTGATTTGTTACTGGCTAAACCTACAATTAAAACGCGCTTGCCTTGCATGAACCCCATTTTTATCTCCTGACGTATTTGTTTGTTAGAATAGAGGAAAGTATACCTTGCTCAGTCATTTAATTCGATAATTAAATCCTTACTTCGAAGGCATAGACCCTATCAATATGCGTATAATTTGTTTATTTATTATTAGTTTGTTATTAATTAGTTGTGATGTTTCACAACTGAATAACCCTCATTCAGAAACTGATCCGAATTTGTCTATTTTATATTCTTCTTTCTCGGAAAGACCCAAAAGGCTTGATCCGGCAGTATCTTATAGTACCAGTGAGAATACCTTTCTTGCGCAGATATATGAGCCACCTTATCAATATAGTTACCTTAAAAGACCTTATCAACTTGAACCATTAAGTGCTGAAAAGTTACCTGTAATTGATTATTTAAATGCTCAAGGTAAATCGTTAACGGGTGATTTTTTAGCTAATCAGATTGCCTTTTCAGAGTACACCATCGAGATTAAACAAGGCGTGAAATTTCAGCCTCATCCAGCTTTTATTGAGGCAAATCGAAATCTATCAGAGAGTCAGATAGAAGAACTAACGAAATTAAATGATTTTACTGAGCTAGGAGCAAGAGAGTTAATTGCCGAGGATTATGTTTATCAAATAAAAAGATTGGCTGATCCGAAGGTTCAATCGCCAATTTCTGAGTTTATGAAAGGATATATTGTTGGCTTCGATGAATTTTCTAAGCAAGTTAAAGATAAGAAAAAAATTGAAATAAAATCACATCCACTTTCAGGGGTAACGATTTTAAGCCGTTATAAATATAAAATCAGGATTAAAGGTAAGTATCCGCAATTCAAGTTTTGGTTGGCGATGAACTTTTTTGCTCCCATGCCTTGGGAAGCAAATGAGTTTTATTTGCAAAAAGGGCTTGGGGATAAAAACATATCATTGAATTGGTATCCAGTAGGAACAGGGCCTTTCCTTTTAGAGGAAAATAACCCTAACCTAAGAATTGTTTTAACTAAAAACCCAAATTATCATCCGACATTTTATCCCGACGAGGGTGAACCGAGTGATAAAGAAAAAGGACTACTTAAGGATGCAGGAAAGCAATTACCTTTTATAGATAAAGTTATTTATATCTTGGAAAAAGAAACGATTCCGTATTGGAGTAAGTTTTTGCAAGGTTATTATGATGCCTCGGGTATTTCTTCAGATAGTTTTGATCAAGCCGTTCAGTTTTCAGCATCAGGCAATGCACAGTTGACAGAAACAATGCAAGAGCAAGGAATTGAGTTACAAACATCAGTGTCCACTTCTATTTTTTATATGGGATTCAATATGCTGGATCCAGTTATTGGTGGTGATTCCGAACGCGCTAGAAAACTTCGCTTGGCTATCTCGATAGCTTTGGATTATGAAGAATATATCTCTATTTTTATGAATGGTCGAGGTATACCGGCTCAAGGCGTTTTACCACCTGAAATATTTGGTAATTTAGAAAGAAAAGAAGGGATGAATCCCTATGTTTATAACTGGGAGAATGGTCGTTATCAGCGTAAACCTATTAAAGAAGCAGAACAATTAATGATTGAGGCGGGGTATAAATCAGGTGTTGATCCAAAAACGGGGGAAGCGTTGGTTCTTTATTTTGATACAACCTCTGTAGGCGCAGGTGCCAGGGCAATGATGAACTGGTACCGTAAGCAGTTTGAAAAAATAGGGATTAAGTTAGTCATTCGCCCGACTGATTACAACCGATTTCAAGATAAAATGCGTGATGGAAGTGGACAAATTTTTACTTGGGGTTGGAATGCAGATTATCCTGATCCAGAAAATTTCTTTTTTTTACTTTATGGCCCTAATGGAAAAGTAAAATATAAAGGAGAAAATGCAGTTAATTATAAAAACTCAGAATTTGATCAACTTTTTAAAAAAATGCGAAGTATGGATGATACAGAGCAAAGAAGCCAGATTATTCAACAAATGCAAGAGATCGTTCGGCATGATGTGCCTTGGGTATTCGGCTATCATCCTAAGCGTTTTTCTTTATATCATCAATGGTTTAAAAATATAAAGCCTAGTTTTATGGCGCATAAGGAATTAAAGTATTTACGAATAGATGATGCATTAAGAGAGCAAAAACGAGAGCAATGGAATCAGGCAGTTTTCTGGCCATTGCTTGTTGCTTTTGTTATTTTTATATTATTGCTTGTGCCTGCTGTTAAAGCATTTAAGCAGCGTTTAAAAGAGACAGTGCAGTAATAAATTTGTAGCGAGAAGCTTTCTATGTTGGGCTGTCGTGAAGGGGGTGCGTATTTTGAGGCTTTTTTGTAAAAAAGATCTTTACACCCTCTGTATTAGTAGTTCTGTAATATGGAAATGACTCATAATGTTTTCAGCTGATTGAGGGGCAGCTTAGGCTTTTTACAAGCCCTTAGAAACCAAGGGCTAGCACTCTATATCCAATTTCTAAGTGTGGTTCTAGTTTTTACAATACCATTAACCGCAATAAGCTATTGAATTTTTATTTAATAGGGGTAACTGTATATTTTTTCCATCCTCAAGTATTTCGGGTATTGCCTTTCGAATTTGATTAATGCCCTTAGGGATAATAATGCCATACTCCATCAGTAATCCTCGGATTTGATTGGCCTGAGCGGTACGTCTGCCTACTAATAAACTCCGAACCCGATGAACGCATTGAATATCTTGCTGTTCGATGCTCTTGCTGGGGACAAAACGCATAGTTGGACGTTGCACAGCTTCACAAATAGCTTCCGCATCCACTGCATCATTTTTATTGGATTTAACGTAGGGCTTTACAAATTGCGGGGCTATCATTTTAACGGTGTGTCCAAATCCACTGAAAATACGTACCCAGTAATGAGCACCTCCGCAGGCTTCAAGACCTATTAGACAGGGCGGTAAATTGGCTATAAAAGCGGTCAGTTTACTTCGTGTCAATTTCTTTTTAAGCACTCTGTTGCCCTTTGCATCAATGCCATGCAATTGAAAGCTGTTCTTTGCCAAGTCAATTCCTAATACTGTTATGCTGTCTTTTGAGTTATCATTATTCATGGGGTCTGCCTCTCTTTTGTTTTGATGTTTTGTTGATATTACATCATGGCTCTTTTGAAGCCTTTATTAAAGTGGGGCAGACCATTCCATTAGCTATGCACCCATTTCAGCACCTTGCTATCGACAAAAATCAACTCGCTATAAAATCCGCATCCGTGACCGCGCGAAGTATATTTGAGAAATCGTATTGTTGCTTATGATGTGTTAGCTCGGCTAGTGGGCGAAGATGTCGAAATTATTTTAGTAGATAAATTTGAGTGATAAGCATAGTTTAAAATATGTTGAGGGCGATAAAATACTGTTAAGATTACAACATAGCATTGCTTATTTTCATAGCTTTTATACTTGTTGGCTGAACTCAAAGTTTAGTTACAATAATGAAAAAAATATTGAATGAACAAGCTTATTAATAACTATCAAATTCTATTTTGGCAATGAAAGTCTGTTAAATTTACTCTTTAAACTTATGATTCAATACATCCTTCGCCGTGTTTTATACGCCTTCCCCTTGTTAATGGGGGTTAATATTCTTTCATTTATTTTATTCTTTGTGGTCAATAGTCCAGATGATATGGCTCGTATGCAATTAGGACAAAAACATGTTACCGAGCAAGCAATCCAAAACTGGAAACATCAGCATGGCTATGATTTACCGATGTTATGGAATCAACAGGAAGAGGCTAGTAAAAAAATTACAGAGACTATTTTTTATCAAAAATCATTAGGACTGTTTCTATTCGATTTTGGTATTTCAGATAGTGGAAGAAATATAGGTGAAGATATTAAACAGCGAATGTGGCCAAGTCTTAGTATTGCTTTACCTTCTTTGATTGTTGGATTGCTGGTGAATATATCTGTTGCATTGATGATGGTGCTATTCCGTAATACTTATCTTGAATTTAGTAGTATCGTTTTATGTGTTATTTTAATGTCAATTTCATCTCTGTTTTACATTATAGGTGGGCAGTTTTTTATTGGTAAATTACTTAAGCTAGTGCCTATTTCTGGCTATGATACGGGGTTTTCTGCGATAAAGTTTTTGATTCTTCCTGTCGTTATTAGTATTGTTTCAGGTATTGGTGCGGGTGCTAGATGGTACCGAACTTTATTTTTGGAAGAAGTTGAAAAAGACTATGTAAGAACAGCTAGAGCAAAAGGATTAACTGAGACACAAGTATTATTTAAGCATGTTCTTAAAAATGCCATGATTCCTATTTTAACGGGTGTGGTCGTTGTATTGCCTCTCTTGTTTATGGGAAGCCTGATTATGGAATCATTTTTTAGTATTCCAGGGTTGGGTAGTTACACGATTGATGCAATTAATAGTCAGGACTTTGCTATTGTAAGGGCCATGGTTTTTTTGGGTTCTGTACTCTATATCTTTGGTTTAATATTAACTGATATTTCCTACACCCTTGTTGACCCAAGAGTTAGATTGACATGATTATTCTATGGACTGATGCGCTGATCTATCTGTTGGTGATAGCTATAACGTTAGTTGGGTTTGTTGTAAGCAGGCAACCTCAAATGAGACGGCCGTTAAAAAAAATAGGGGCGAGTAAAACGGGGATGATTTCCCTGTTAATATTGGTATTTTTTGTCATCATTGGCTTATTGGATTCCGTTCATTTTAAATCGAAAGATACACGGACTCATGAAATTATCAGCTTGTTGGATTATTGGGCAAAACCTCTAAGAGAGCAAGATGAAAAAACCTATTCGGCACCTTTTGCTACTCATTTATATAGTAAAGAAGCAATAACCTTAGATGATGGCTCAACTCAATGGGGCTACCCACGGCTCAAATATGGTGGATCTCATCTACAAAACCCGAAAGACGAAAAAAGGATGGATATATTAAGTAAAGCATTCGTAGGTTTTTCTAAAGGTGCAGGCTTAATGACTTTAGTTTTACTTGTGTTTTGGGGAGCATTGCATAAAAAACATAAGACGTTATTGAATCATTCAAGTTCTAAAGCACTTTTTTTTGTTATGTTTTTATTAATTTCAATCACTTATATGCTGGTTGATTTGTCAGCATATTACCATGTGTTTGGGACAGATAAAGTGGGGGAAGATGTTTTTTATCAGGCTATAAAAAGTATTCGTACTGGGCTGGTGATTGGCTCATTAACCACCATGATCATGCTACCACTGGCAATTGTTTTTGGCATAATGGCGGGGTTTTTTAGAGGCTGGGTTGATGATGTTATTCAGTATATTTATACCACGCTTAACTCTATACCCAGTGTATTGTTAATAGCCGCCTCTATTTTAATGGTACAGGTCTATATGTCGAATCATGCTGAAGAATTTAATAGCTTGATTGTCAGATCTGATATGCGTTTATTATTTTTGTGCTTGATTCTTGGTGTGACTAGTTGGACAGGGCTATGCCGAATGTTACGCGCAGAGACCCTTAAACTTAGAGAAATGGAATATGTGCAAGCGGCACAGGCTTTAGGCGTTAGACGGCGGGTGATTTTAATCAGACATATCTTGCCTAATGTCATGCATATTGTACTGATCTCTGTAGTATTGGATTTTAGCGGACTAGTTTTGGCAGAAGCCGTATTATCTTATATTAATATAGGTGTTGACCCAACAACCTATAGTTGGGGGAATATGATTAATGGTGCTCGTCTGGAAATGGCGCGTGATCCAGTGGTTTGGTGGTCGCTATTAGCTTCATTTGTATTTATGTTTAGTTTGGTATTAGCCGCTAATTTATTTGCAGACACAGTGCGAAATGCATTTGATCCAAGAAGAGCAGAATAGGGAGGATTAATTGGAAAAATTACTAGAAGTAAAAGGACTAACTGTTGCTTTTAAAGAAGATAAGGTGGTTAATGATATAAGCTTTGATGTTTATGCAGGTGAAACGTTTGCTTTAGTTGGGGAGTCTGGGTCTGGTAAATCAATTACAGCATTATCTGTACTTCGTCTATTACCAAACAATGCTAAAGTAATCGCAAACTCTGTGTTGCTTGATAATGAGAATTTATTGAGCATACCGGAATATGATTTTTGTAAAATTAGGGGCAAGCGAATAGGGTTGATTTTTCAAGACCCGATGTCTTCATTAAACCCGGTGATGAAGATAGGTGAGCAAATTGCTGAAGTCATGCGGATTCACTTTGATTATGCTGAAAAAGAGCTTAATCTGGCGGTTCATGAGCTATTAGAGCAGGTAGAAATACCAGAGCCTAAAAGGAGGGTCAATGAATACCCTCATCAATTGTCAGGAGGACAACGCCAAAGAGTGATGATTGCTATTGCCTTGGCTGGGAAACCAGAATTGCTGATTGCAGATGAGCCAACTACCGCATTGGATGTAACTATTCAAGCGCAAATACTGAAATTACTAAAAACACTCCAGAAAAAAACAGGCATGTCACTGTGGTTAATTAGTCATGATCTTGCACTGGTTTCAACTATGGCAGATAGAATAGCCGTGATGCAACAAGGGAAAATTGTTGAAATAGGCACTGCCAAACAATTTTTTAAGCAAGCAAAGCACCCATACAGTCTTAAATTGTTAGCAGCATTGCCTTCAATGAATAGTAGTCTGGATAAACCTACTAAAGAATCAAAAGAAACCCCTCTGTTAAAAGTAGAATCTTTTAAAGTTTATTATCCCATTCGAAAAGGTTTTTTTAAGAGAATAGTCGATCATGTTCGTGCAGTGGATGGTGTCAGCTTTGAATTAAAGCGTGGGGCAACACTTGCTTTAGTTGGGGAATCGGGTTGTGGTAAAACAACCTTAGGTAAAGGATTAATTAATTTAATCCCAAGCACTGCTGGGCGAGTATGGATAGAAGGAATTGAGTTAAGTAAGTTAACAGGGGATGAGTTACGACAAAAACGATCTGAAATTCAAATTGTTTTTCAAGATCCGTTTGCATCCATGAACCCCAGAATGTTAGTAGGCGATATTATTGCAGAAGGGTTAAAAGCCTTACATTCTGATATGGTTTTAGCGGATAGAGAGGAAAGAGTGTCCAGCTTACTAAAGCAGGTTGAACTACCTGAATCATCGGCACTACGTTATCCACATGAGTTTTCAGGAGGGCAGCGGCAGAGAATCTGTATTGCCAGAGCCTTGGCTGTTGAGCCAAAATTAATTGTCTGTGACGAACCAACTAGTGCACTTGATGTCTCAGTACAAGCACAGATTATTGAGCTATTAAAAAACTTGCAAAAAGAGCAGGGTGTAAGCTACTTGTTTATTACCCACAATCTGGCTGTTGTAGCTGAAATTGCAGATGAAATTGCCGTTATGTATAAAGGTAAGATTGTAGAGCATGGTACTGTTGGGCAGGTGTTAAACCAACCGCAACATGCCTACACAAAAACCCTTTTAGAAGCAGTGCCTGTGATTGTTGATTAGGAAGTTGTTTCTGTAAGGAAAATTAAATTTTTGATATTATGCTTGCTTTTTTTAAGGTTAAATTGATGGGTTTAGCTTATTCAAAAAGTTATTATTCACTTTAGGAGCTTCTTATGATCAAACTTAAACTATCTCATTTTATATATTTATGTTTTCTTTTTTTTCCAATAACTGGTTATTCTTCAATGTATAAAAATTTAACTATCGAAGAAGTTATTAGTGATTCAGAACTGGTTTTTGAAGGAAAAGTTGTTAATCTTGAATATAAAACGCCTTCAGATCGAAATCGACTTTATACCTATGTTACTTTTGAAATTAATGATGTTATCAAAGGTGAATATGTAGATAAAACGATTGAAATTCGATATCCGGTTGGTAAAAAAGGAGATCAGGTTGAATCTGTAACTGATATGGTGATTCCCCAGGTAGGAGAAGAAGGAATTTACTTTATAAAAAGCCTTACAAAGCATTATATTCATCCATTAACAGGCTGGGCGCAAGGTCAAATGAACATTATTACAGATAAGACAGGTAAAAAACGGGTTTTTTCTGTTTCTGGCGACTCCATTTCTCATTTAAATCGTTTAGAACCTAAAAAAGGTGTCGAAGAGAGCTTATCGGCTGATGTTGCCTCTGGTGTAAAGACTAGTAAGCAAAAAGATCAAGCGATGTTATTAGGTGAAGTAAAAAGCCAATTGAAAAAAATTGTAGGGAAAGAGTAAATGAATTATACAAACAGGTTTTTAAAATTTTTTTTATATTTAGCTCTTGTTTCTCAAAGTATCTATGCTTATGAATTAAGTGGGACTCGGTGGCCTGGCACACAGATTACAATGACTGTCGATGTGTCAGGAGCTGATGGGTTATGGAATAGCACTTTTGAAACAGCTATGTATGAATGGAATGAGGTAACTGACTTTAGTTTTTTTATTGATCGAGAATTTTCTGATCCTTGTGATGATAATGACCCGAGAAATGGTGTGGCTTTTACTGCAACTGATTGTGGTGATGAATTTGGAAGTGCTTTAGCTGTAACTCATAGTCGCTTCGATGGTTCTACTGGAACCAAATTTGAAACAGATATAACCTTTAATAATACTGAAAGTTGGAATGTTTATGATGGGACGCAGACAACAGCGGTAGGCGGCGGAGGGCTACAAGATTTTCATCGAGTTGCCTTACATGAATTAGGTCATGTTCTAGGGTTAGGTCATGCTCCTCAGGGTTCTAACTCAATCATGGGGCCAAATATAGCGGGTATTGATAGCCTCAGGTTAGATGATGTGCATGGAGCAAAAGGGGTGAATAATGTTGTTTTTATGGGAAAATGTATCGAAAATTTCCGGCAATATGTAGGTGTTAAGTCTGGAAAAGGGTATCAATGTGGTGGTGATTTTACTTGTCAAAATACGACAGGAGGGTCTGCACTGAATGTAAAAGCTCTTGCATTGCCGCATGACTCTGAACCAAACAGCACACTGTGGTACTTTACTAATGAATGGAAAGCAATAAGTTTTGCTGATCTGGGGTTCTGTAATTAATTAAGTTGGTTCTTAAAATATCCCCTAGCTTTTAAAATATAGTTAAGTATATATTATAAGCGTGAGAACTTATGGGACTATTAAAAAATTTGTTATTAAAATATAAGGGATAAGACACTTATTTTTTTATTGAGTTTTTTGTTTCTTTTTATAGTAACGAGGGAATCGAGAATGCTTAGTTATTTCAATTTTATTATGTAACTCCAAAGCATCGGCTTGTCTGGACGATTGTATTGCATTGAGATAACTGGTATTTGCAATTTTTTCATTAGCTCGTATTGAACGCTCTTTGTCATAGTTTGCTTTAGTAATTTGTTCCATTTTAGCTCTTTCTATCAAGTCTAATTTAAGTTTTTTTAAGGCAAGTTGATGCTGTTCAATGCTAATATCTTGATTGAGTCTGAATTTTATCCCCTTTTTTTTGCAAGGGTCTGATTGGTAGGATATTTTTCCATTATGATCACATTTATAAATGTCTGCATAAACAGATGTATTTACTATAAATACACTTAAAAATAAAATTATTTTCATTCCTTGTCCTCTAGATCGCGCACGAAATAATTTTGACAACTAGCTGGTCTTTTTGTCTGTCTTCGGTGTTGTGGCAATAGTTGCCTAAGCTCGCTATGCGTCCGTTGCCACGCCCTGAAGACAAATAAAAAACCTACGTCAGTCGACAAACTTATTGCGTACAGGTTCCTTAACTATAGAAAATCACGAGGTTCATAGGTCAACATATTGATTTTACAATGATTCAGTGATAATTCTAGAAGAGTGAAGCTATTACTCCTATACTCTCTTAACTGCTAACATTAATAACTTAGTAAATAACAATTTATCTGTGAGATAAAAGTATTATTCGTTTCGAAAGTATCCGCAGTACAAATAATGTTCTAACTGCTGATAACTGAGCATACTTAAGGGCGATAACTTTTAGGGGTATTAATAATGTTAGATTTTAGAGGGTAACACAAGAGGCAAAGGAAGTGGGCTCAGAAAGGAGCAGAGTTTGAACCCAAAATGATCAAACTAGGTGCTAACGACCTCGACGTCCTGCTTTAGGGGTCTCAAAATTAACCTTCAATGATTTGCCTTTAAAATCTTTACCATCCAGACCTGCAATTGCAGCTCTTGCTTCATGACCTTCCATTTCGATAAAACCGAAACCTTTGCATTGACCAGAAAAAACATCAGTTATAAGTTTTGAGCCACGCACTTTGCCAAATTCGGAAAATAGGGCTTCAAGTTCTTGCTCAGAAGTGTCGGCGGGTAGATTACCAATAAATAGTTTTTTCAATAGAATTTCCCGTTTGGAATATAGATACTTTAAGTTCTTTAGTAAGCTAACTAAAACGCAGAACGTTTACCTATAATGATAGCGTTCTGCGTTTTGGTAACAAAATAAGGTCTTTTACTTATGCAGGAGTAACACTCGTTGCTTGAGGGCCTTTTGGGCCATCTTCAACTTCATAAGTAACTGCTTGACCTTCGTTCAGAGTTTTAAAACCATCTCCCTGAATAGCACTAAAATGTACGAATACATCTGATTCACCATCATCCTGGGAAATAAAACCAAAACCTTTAGATTCGTTGAACCATTTAACTGTACCTGTAGACATAAAATTCACCTGTAAAAAATAAAAAAATATTGCGTACAGGTAATGAAACATGAAACTTTAGTTAGGAATAATCCGATGTGGAACACCCCATTTGCCAATAACAAAATCTGTAGCTATGCATACTATAGATGAATCCGTCATGTATTGACAGAAATATAATTTAGGTTTAGAGATAGTAATGCTTGCTATATACATATAAGCTGTTGATAAAAAACAAAGTATCACTTAATTGAGTGTATAGAGATTGCCTCCATTAATTATGTAAAGTTATTTTTTTGTAATAAATTATATAATTAACTCTTAAATCTTCGTTTTTAGTAGTGAAATTTAGTTGAATATTCGGGCTGTAATCTTTCATGTCTGGCTTATATTCTTTATGATTGGGTGTCTAACAAAATATATTTGCTGGTTATTAATTTAAGCAAGGTAAACGCATTAAGTCGTAGTAGCTAGGTTTGGATAAAAGCTGTTAAAAATGCTATTCTTATTGGGCTTTACATTTGATAAACTTACAGGTTTTATAAAAAACAGTGTTATTTTTGAATAGAAAAACAACAAAATCCAGAGGTAAAGCTAGTGACAACAATAACTGAAGTACCCAGTCCTTTTTGCGGAATAGGCTCGGATGATTTGACCATTCAGGTCGATGGTGTATCAATAAAGGTCATTGAAAACGGGTGTACAGTTAATACGCCAGCATTTGAGGAAGTCATTACCGATACAAGTCCTAGAGTTGAAGGTAAAGAGGTTTCTCTTGCAGTGGCAATAAACAAAGCTGCAAAAATTTTAAAAAAATCTAATCAACCTGTAATAGGTGGCTGTGCAACTGATGTAAATGGTATGCGCGCACTGATGGCTTTGGCTGATCGCAACGGTGCGGTGGTTGATAATATGAATTTTACAGGTGCTAAACGTAACTTTTTAGCTATGCAAGATTCTGGTTGGATGAATACTACGCTGGCAGAAATTAAAAACCGTTGTGACTTATTTATAGTTGTAGGTTGTGATTTAGAAGCTTTTTCTCCTCAGTTTTACGAGCGTTATCTTTGGAATAAAGAATCTATGTTCCTAAAAGACACTAGTAAACGAGAAGTTATTTATATAGGTAAAGCACCTTCTGGAAAAGCCTCTACTTCGCCTAAAAAAGCTAAGGCACAGGTGTTAGAGTGTGCTGATGCTGATTTACCAGAGGTGATGGCAGTTTTAAGAGCTTTAATTAAAAGCCATCCTGTTAGAGTAGGACAAGTGGCTGGATTGGCAGTTAAAGATTTGCAAAAAATTGCTAATAAATTAAAAAAAGCAACGTATGGGGTGGTGACTTGGGCCGCAGAGGTTCTGGGGTTTCCTCAAGCAGAATTGACCGTGCAAATGCTTTGCGAAATGGTCAAAGATATTAATGCCTCAGGCGTTAGATGTTCGGGCTTTCCTTTAGGCGGCAAAGAGGGCGACCTGACAGCGAACCAAGTCTGTGGCTGGCAAACAGGCTATCCAGCTAGAATGCGTTTTTCCAGTGATTTTCCAGAATATGACCCGTTTTTATACGATATAAATACCATGTTCGATAATGGTGAAGTAGATGCTTTTTTATGGGTGCAGGCTTTTAATACGAGTGCGGTTCCTCCTTGTGGTGGAAAAATTCCAACCATCGTCGTTGCACGTTCTGGCATGGAGTTTGAAGAAGAACCAGAAGTGTTTATCCCCATCGGTACACCTGGCATAGATCATTCGGGTCATGCTTATCGCTTGGATAATGTGATTGCCATCCGATTAAAAAAATTAAGAGACTCAGGGCTGCCCAGTACGGCAGAAGTATTGACAGCGATTCAACAGGCATTGGTGAGTTAACATGTTGACAAAATTAACAGGCGGTATCGTCTATGATCCAGCCAACAATATAAATGGCAAGCAAAAAGACATTTATATTAAAGATGGCAAAATTGTAAATAAGCCAAGAAATGCTGAGCCAGATAAAGAATACAATATCAAAGGCAAAGTGGTGATGGCTGGCGCGATTGATTTGCATACTCATATTGGTGGTGGCAAAGGCAATATTGCGCGTATGCTAATGCCAGAAAACCATCGGATTGACCCTGTTGCTCATACGGATATTAAACGGGCTGGGACAGGCCATGCGATGCCAAGTACTTTTGTAACAGGCTATCGTTATGCAGAAATGGGCTATACAGCAGCCTTTGAACCAGCGGTGTTGCCAGCCAATGCCAGGCAAGCGCATATGGAGATGGGTGATGTCCCAATGCTGGATAAAGGCGGCTATGTGATGCTAGGGAGTGATGATTATTTCTTGCGTATGATGACGGCAAAAAAAGATCAGCAGGCGATTAATGATTATGTGGCCTGGACGCTTCGAGCAGCTCAAGGTGTGGGGATTAAAGTAGTTAATCCTGGTGGCATTAGTGCGTTTAAATTCAATCAGCGTCAGCTGGATTTGGATGAAAAAAATGTTCATTACAATGTCACCCCCAGAGAAATTTTAAAATCACTGGCAACAGCGATTAAAGAGCTAGGTATATCCCACCCATTACATGTACATGGCAGTAATTTAGGTGTGCCAGGTAATGTTCAAACCACACTGGATTCAATTGCAGGGGTTGATGGTTTACCTGTACATTTAACCCATGTGCAATTTCACAGTTATGGCACAGAGGGTGATTTTAAGTTTTCATCTGGCGCGGCGCAAATTGCTGAATCAATCAATAAAAATAAAAACATGTCGGTTGATGTCGGACAGATTATGTTTGGTCAAACGGTCACTGCATCGGGTGATAGCCAGCACCAATATGCCAATTATGGCATTGCCAGCCCAAATAAATGGGTGTGTATGGATATTGAATGCGATGCAGGGTGTGGCTTAGTGCCATTTAAATATAGAGACCAAAATTTTGTTAATGCACTGCAATGGGCGATAGGGTTAGAGATTTTCTTATTGGTAGATGATCCGTGGAGGATCTTTTTAACCACAGACCACCCTAATGGCGCACCGTTTACTTCTTATCCGCATTTGATTCGTTTATTGATGGATAAAAGTTTTCGTAACGACATGCTGGCGACCATTCACCCAGAAGCACAAAAGATGACTACATTGGCTTCGATTGACCGTGAATATACCATGCAGGAAATTGCCATTTTGACTCGAGCAGGCGCTGCTAAAATTACTGGGTTAGTGGGACGCGGTGCTTTAGGCAAAGATGATTGGGCTGATATTACGGTTTATACCGAAAATGTAAATCGTGAGAAAATGTTTGAAAAGCCAGATTATGTGTTTAAAAATGGTGAAGTGGTTGTTAAAGATGGAGAAATAGTCAAAACCGTTTGGGGGACAACACATGTGGTCAGGCCTGAATACGACAAATCAGTAGAGAAAGATCTAAAAAAATATTTTGATAAATACATGACCATGAAAATGGGTAATTTCACCATCAGTGATGATGAGATCACAGAAGATGGGCGCGGTAGCATAACGGTACATCCCACCGTAGGAGAAAAAGTATGATTATCAATGGTGTAACAATTGATGATACTTTTGCCGAAGCCTTTGGGATGAAAGCAACGCGAGTGATTATTACTGCGTTAAATGCAAAATGGGCAATGATTTCTGCTCAAGCGATGACGGGTTTTGCAACGTCTGTTATAGCTTGTGGCTGTGAAGCGGGTATAGAAAAAGTGCTGGATCCCTCTGAAACACCTGATGGTCGTCCTGGGGTTGCAATTCTTCTTTTTGCGATGGGTGGTAAAAGCTTAGCCAAGCAGTTGGAAACCAGGGCAGGGCAGTGTGTATTAACCTCACCTACTTCTGCTTTATTTGCAGGTCTTGATGGAGATGTACAAATTCCATTAGGTAAAAATTTACGTTATTTTGGTGATGGCTTTCAAATTTCTAAAAAAATAATGGGAAAACGTTATTGGCGTATCCCTGTAATGGATGGTGAATTTTTAACCGAAGAAACCACTGGGCGTGTCGAAGCTGTCGGTGGCGGTAATTTTTTAGTGTTGGCGCAGTCTCAAGAACAAGCTCTGGCGGCTTGCGAAGCTGCGATTGAAGAAATGCGTAAAACACCTAATGTGATTATGCCATTTCCTGGTGGCGTGGTTAGATCTGGCTCTAAAGTAGGGTCTAAATACCCTGCACTCGGTGCATCCAGTAATGATGCTTTTTGCCCAACCTTAAAAGGGATGACCAAAACAGAACTTTCTATGGATTGTGAATCAGTGATGGAAATTGTAATTGATGGCTTAACCAAAGAAGATATTGACAAGTCTATGAGAGTGGGCATACAAGCCGCTTGTGATTTAGGCAAAGAAAACGGCATTTTACGCATCAGTGCAGGAAACTACGGCGGTAAATTAGGGCCATTCCACTTTCATTTACAGGAGATTATGGCATGAGTGCATTAACATTTGTGATGAAAAAGCGTTTAGATCAACGTGTTGATATGTCACCCTTGGTTTGTAATAAACTTGAAGGTTTAGCATCAGCAGAAATTGCTGCGATTGAATTACAGAATGGTAAAAGAAAAGTTCGAGTAGATGAGTTGTTTAAAATTAAAGGGTCTGATGCTCAAAATATTGTAATTGAAGGTAGTTTTGCGAAATTGGACTTTATAGGAAAACAGTTAGATGGCGGTTCAATCACCATTCATGGTGATGTAGGTGCTTATCTAGGCATGGAAATGAAAGCTGGAACCATAAAAGTAAATGGTAATACAGGTATTTACGCTGCTTGCGAAATGAAAGAAGGATATTTAGAAATTAAAGGTAATGCAGGTGACTTTTTAGCGGCAGCTTTACCAGGAAATAGACAAGGGATGAAAGGAGGTGTGGTCTTAGTTAAAGGCAATGTCGGAGAACGTGCTGGTGATCATATGCGTAGAGGAGTATTACTGGTTGAAGGCAATACTGGTGATTATTGTGGTTCAAGAATGGTTGCCGGAACAATTGCTGTCATGGGAACGACAGGGCGTTATTTAGGTTACGCCATGCGTCGAGGGACTTTTTTATTATGGAACCAACCTGAATTGTCAGCTACTTTTAATGACTGCGGCAAGCACACCCTATCATTTTTACCGATGATATTTTCATCTTTTAAAAATCTTAACTCAAAGTTTGCTAAAGACTCAGCTAAGTTTAATCGTGTTCAACGTTATGGTGGCGATATGGCAGAGATGGGAAGAGGGGAAGTATTAGTTAAAATTTAAATTTAGAATAAGGAAGAGTGAAAAGTTTATTTGAGGACTGAGGATTTAATAACTTCTGGAAGTTGTTAAATCCTCAGTCCTAACCATTTAGTCACTTACCTTGAATCATTAAGCTTCGATTCTTTAATAATATAATGAGTAAAAATAAAATAATAGACACTTCAAACTTAAGAGGTGACTTCTTTGGTGGCTTAACTGCTGGTGTAGTAGCTTTACCTTTAGCATTGGCTTTTGGGTTGCAGTCAGGCATGGGGGCAATTGCGGGGCTTTATGGTGCAATTGTTATTGGAATACTGGCTGCCTGGTTTGGTGGTACGCCAACCCAAATTAGTGGGCCAACAGGTCCGATGACAGTGGTTTCAACTGTGGTTATTTCAACCGTAATAGAATCACATGGCGGTAGTCTTGACGCGGCAATGGGAACTATTATTGCCATATTTCTGCTTTCGGGAGTTTTTCAAATTTTACTCGGTCTTTTTAAGATAGGCCAGTATATCCGTTATATGCCTTATCCCGTAGTTTCCGGGTTTATGAGTGGGATAGGTGTCATTATTATTGTATTACAGATTTTTCCTTTTTTAGGCCATACTTCACCGAAGAAAATTCTGGATATTTTTTCACAACTTTCATCTATTCTAAATGATATTAATCTTGCTTCAGTTTCTTTAGCTTTGGCAACGATTGCAACTATCTATTTATTTCCCCGGATAACAAAACTAATACCCAGTGCACTCGTTGCACTTATTGTATTAACTATCGTCTCCACAATAATGGGGTTGGATGTCAAGATTATTGGTGATATTCCAGAAGGTTTACCTGTTTTACAGATTGGAACTTTAAGTAGTGTGGATTGGAGCAGTCCAATGTTGCTCATTATTCCAGCTTTAACATTGGCTGCTTTAGGAACGATAGATTCCTTATTGACCTCTATCGTTGCGGATAATATGACCAAAACTCAACACAATAGTAATAAAGAATTAATAGGGCAGGGCTTAGGGAATATGGGGGCTGCTTTAATTGGTGGTATTCCAGGGGCGGGAGCGACAATGCGAACGGTCGTGAATATTAATTCTGGGGGGAAAACTCGGTTATCAGGCGTTATTCATGGACTGGCATTATTATTAGTTTTATTAGGGGCTGGTGCCTATGCTAAATTGATTCCGCTCCCTGTTTTAGCCGGTATTTTGATTACAGTGGGAATTGGAATTATTGATTATAAAGGTATTAAACATATACCTCACGTCCCAAAAGCAGATTCAATAATTATGCTGGTAGTATTAACCATGACTGTTTTTGTAGATTTACTTCAAGCAGTTGCTGTGGGCATGGTATTAGCATCAGTGCTTTTTATGAAAAAAATGAGTGATATTGTAGAACAAAAATCTAGTGTCAATTCTGTTGCTAATTTAGTAAAAGAAGAGGCATGGGACGATGAATTAAATTTAACTGAAGCAATACAAAGACAGATTTATATAAAACATTTTGATGGGCCAATATTTTTTGGTTTCGCCTCAAAATTTCAGGAAATGGCAAGATCTTTACCTGAAGTGACAGTCGTTATTTTTAGAATGAAATTAGTACCTTATATTGACCAGTCAGGTATTTATGTAATAGAAGATGCCGTGATGGCTTTTAAAGAACGAGGCGTCATTGTTTTGATAGTAGATATTCAGGATCAACCTAGAGATATGTTGCAAAATATTGGGCTAATTTCGGGATTAATACCCGATGAGCATGTTTTTTTCTCATTTACTGAATGCATTTCAGCATTGGAAGCTGGAACAGTTAAACCTGAACCTGATAATTTAAAAAATATTACCTGGAGTTTAAATTAATTTTTCTTAAAGAATAGAAAATATTCACTATTTTCAATAAAAAAATGCGGAGAGCCTATCAGTCTGCCTATAAATCATGCGGTTTTTTTGTTTTGACGCTAATAAATATATAGCTCAGGACTATACTTGCTAAGTATATTTTAACGAATTAAATAAGCCTCATTTTTCGAGGTTTTTTTTTCTTGAAAAAACATATGAAGCAAATAAATTTTGATGTAGAGCATAAATTACAGCTTGAGGAAGTATTGGGCTGGCTAGTCAAAGATAAATTGATCACAAAAATTGAAGATCATGCAATCAAGCAATATGCCTTACGCTGGGAAAATAGAGAAAAAGATCTAATTAATCTTATTTGTGATTATCAAGAGGGTAAAGATAGTAGCTTAGGTAAAAAAATATCCTATAGTAATCTAACTAAATGGCTATCAGTAAAAGTTGGGTTATCCTTGTTTCATATTGACCCATTAAAAATAGATGCAGTCTCAATTACTGCAATTTGTACGCAGCCTTATGCCGAACGGTTTAATATTCTTCCTGTAAAAGTTGAGGATGATATTATAACGATTGCTGTATCCGAGCCATTTATTCGTGAATGGGAGCAAGATTTAAATCATTTGCATAAAAAGAAATTTAAACGTGTTCTTGCAAATGCCAAAGATATCAGTCGATATATTAATGAGCTTTATGCTTTTTCTAAATCTGTAAAGAATGCCTCCCATCGTCAGGAAGAGAGTGCCGGTGGTCAGCTAAGTAATTTAGAACAACTGCTTGAACTAGGTGAGCAAAGTAATTTAGAAGCAAATAATCAACATATTGTTAACTTGGTTAACTGGTTATTGCAATATGCTTTTGAGCAACGTGCAAGTGATATTCATCTAGAACCTAGGCGCGAAGAAAGCCATGTGCGTTTCCGTATTGATGGTGTTATGCATCAGGTTTATAAAATTCCTACACCTGTAATGGGTGCAGTTATCAGTAGGATTAAAACTTTAGGGCGAATGGATATTGCTGAGAAAAGACGGCCTCAGGATGGAAGGCTTAAAACCAGGAATGATAAGGGAGAAGTGGAACTAAGGTTATCTACTATGCCCACGGCTTTTGGAGAAAAAGTAGTGATGCGTATTTTTGATCCGGAAATTCTTCTAAGAAATTTTTCTGCATTAGGTTTTAATCAGCGCGAAAAACAACTGTGGAGTACTATGAGTCGTCAAGCTCATGGCATTATCTTAGTCACTGGGCCTACAGGGTCAGGTAAAACAACAACTTTATATTCAACACTTAAGCAATTAGCGACACCTGAAGTTAATTTATGTACTGTCGAAGACCCTATTGAATTAATCGAGCCAGGTTTTAATCAAATGCAGGTGGATCATAAAATAGGCTTGGATTTTTCTTCCGGGATTAGGACGTTGATGCGGCAAGATCCGGATATTATTATGGTCGGGGAAATCAGGGATTTGGAAACTGCTGAAATGGCTATTCAGGCCTCTCTAACAGGGCATCTTGTTTTATCTACTTTACATACCAATAATGCAGCTTCTGCCGTCTCACGTTTATTAGAGATAGGTGTAAAGCCCTATTTAGTTAAACTAACTTTGTTAGGGGTCATGGCGCAAAGGCTTATTAGAACCTTATGTTCAAATTGTAAAATTGAGCATATTGTCACGGATGATGAATGGGAATCATTGGTGGCTCCATTTTTAATCGAAAAATCAGCCAAAGTCTTTAAAGCGAAGGGATGTTCTGAATGTAGAAATACGGGGTATGCAGGCAGAATTGGTATTTATGAAATATTTAAAAATACAAGTTCAATACAAAAACTAATTACTGCGGATTGTGATGCTAATAGTATTACTAAATTGGCTTTAAAAGATGGGATGAAAACTTTACGGGTAAGTGGTGTCGAAAAAGTGTTAGGAGGGCTTACTTCAATCGAAGAGGTTCTTCGTGTAGCACCTGAGAACTTAGAAGCCTAGTGTCAGTAGGTTGGGCTGCCGTCTTTTTGGCAACCCAACAAAGGTATGTCTACAAATGTTGGGTTAACGATAAAACTGTTAGCCCAACCTACGTCAGGTTGATGAGCGTATTAATAATAGAAGCATAGGAATAGCGTGATTAAATCTTACCGTCTAAACCCATTTGAAAATATTTATGAACAATCTTCTCTTGATTATCCAATAACCAATCAATATCAGGTGTGTTAGTCATTGCTTTATGGATGGCTTGAGCCATTGCTTTACGATGAATATCAAATAATATTTGATGGTCTAGTTCGCCATCAGTTGCAACGCTTGGATTTAACCATACAGAACAAATAATACCTAAATCATTAGCTTTCTCTTTTGGGATATGGCCTGCGCGAACGGCATCTAAAACACCATTTGCTATAGCTGCTTGGACTGTACCCATTAAGATGTTTGTGTAGCGTGTGCTTTTAACAGTGACTTTACTGACCATTAAAGTCACAGGGCGGACTTGAATATCTGTATTTAAAATAGCAAAGACTTTTGAATGCCCGCTAGCTTGGTCGCCCGTCAAGGTGGCAATTGCAGTTCCAACAGGGCCATCTAATTCACCAATAACAATCTCAGGTTCAGCTGCAGTGCCAGGAGGTCCACCAGCAACCAAAGATTCACCAGTTCGCATAACAATTCTTTCGCTCATTAATTTCTCCAAAATAAAATATAAAAAATAGGTTAGCCGTAAGAATAACATGAAAATGGTTTATCCTAATAGACATGAAACAAAAGTTAACAACAATTAACCACAATAGAGACATAGCGGGCTTAAAGTATGTTTATCCCGTTCTTTCCAGAAGAGCGGGTGGTTTATCAATCGGTATTAATGTAAATACTAATAATGCCTGTAACTGGCGATGTGTTTATTGCCAAGTACCTGATTTAATCAGAGGTGCTGCACCAGAAATGGATTTTTTATTGCTAGAGAACGAGTTAAGGTTTTTTCTTAGGGAGGTTTTGCACGGAGATTTTTTTGATAATTTTAATGTCTCGCAAATATTACGAGTCATTAAAGATATTGCTATTTCTGGTAATGGTGAGCCTACCAGTTTAAAAGGGTTTGATAAAGTAATTGAATTAGTAGGGAGGGTTACTTTAGAAATGGGCGTGTTTCCTAAAAGTAATTTTGTATTAATAAGTAATGGCAGTTTAATTAAGCAGTCTGATGTCCAGGCAAGTCTAAAAATTTTAAACGATTATCAGGGTGAAGTGTGGTTTAAATTAGATAGTGCGACAGAATTTGGAAGACAAAAAATCAATGATAGCAGGCAAACAACTGAAAAAGTGTTAAATAATTTAAAAGTTTCTACTCATCTATGCGCAACTAGTTTACAAACTTGTATGATTGATTATTTAACCGAGGATGAAGCGAAGGTCGAGAGAGAAGCTTATATTGAGTTACTAAAAAAAATTAAGCAGCAACAGATAATTATAAAGAAAATTATGCTATATACATTAGCGAGACCTTCGTTTCAACCAGAAGCAGGGCAGATCAAAAAATTTGATGCCGAGAAAATGGAAAAATTTGCTGCACAAATAAGAGAATTGGATTATTTTGATGTCAGTATTAATCTTTAGGCTATTGCATCAAAAAGCGAGCCAATGGTCTTTTGATCAGTTTCTAAAAGTTTAACACCGGCAGATGTTTCAATTTCTGCCTCTTTTGGGACTGGGCTCCAACTATTCCCCAAGAGGTCTAGCCTAGGAATATAATTGAAT
>CAZHUE010000024.1:0-23993 GCA_964535875.1 uncultured Methylomarinum sp. | reverse complement strand
CTGAAACTATGGAATTATGTTGCTGTTCCAAAGAACGGAGTTTTTTAAGTTGTCGTAGTTATTTCATGCGCATTCCTTAGTACATATTTGGTAAGTAGCATTAAAAATTACCTGCATCATTACTTTATTGATGAATATTAATAATATCATACAGTTTACAATTGGGTACCTGTCAGGTACCTCTATTAATTCAAATTTCAGCTTGTCCGGCTTAATTAAATCAAATACTTATAATTTAATTTTCGTAAAAAAAGTAATTAATAGAGGTGCCCAATTATTTTTTCATATTAATTTTATAAAATCTATCGCTGCCATAACTCTCACAGATAAATACCAAAAAATTAACCCGGTTTAAAATCCAAAGTACATAATGCTTTAGCTGCATGCAACTGACCATTTAATAAATAGTTTTTCAATTTTTCAGTCCGTTCCATATACACATCAGTGAGTTCTTTAAACGCTTCCGGTAAGTGATGTTTTTCTAACTGTGATAAATGACCATCAAAAGCAGCTGACACACTTAGAAGATCTAACAAAAAGTATCTTTCTTCAGTTGAAACTTGCTCTAAAAGTAATAAAAAATCATCCCAATTATCATATTCACAATTTTCTTCAATTTTAAATGTGTCTGTTAGCCTGAGTAATAGGATCAGCATATTTGGATGGTAATTTTGTGCAAGTACCATCATGGTGGCGATTGCTCTAATAGAACCTTCTCTTGTTTTTGGGCTTAGTTTTTCGATAAATGTATCTGTTAGCATATCGTTAACAATATGTGCTGCTAATTTATTGCCAAAAAGTCTTAATCTAGCTTCACGGGCAACTTTGTAGATGGTAAATGCATCCCATAAACCGGTAATTGGGATTGCTACCCAGCTAAACGCCGCACGAGTTTCACCTTTTCCCAAAAAACGGATTAATACAAATTTAACAGCTAAACCACTTAATAAAACTTTTGCTTTGTATAAAATAGCCACTAAAAATAATTTAGATTTTGAAAGGTGCTTAAGGGGATCTATTCCCAGGTAATGGATAATCGGATCTGGCACCTCTAATGCTGCACGGGCTAAAATATTTGGCACCGCATCATCACCTGGTAAACATGAGCCTTGAGTTGCTTGATTATGTCCTGTTAGACAGGACAGGCTGTAAACAGTTTTTAGTCCTAGCCAGAACAATACCACCATTTCTATCAGTAACATGGTAGCAAGGACACATCCGTAGAGAATATAGTATGTTGTGGTTTCCATGGATTCTTGATAAGTCCATTCTACCCAAATAGATACAAATGATGTTAGTGCGCCTATACCGAAAGCCAAAGCAGCTGCAAAAACAGTTATGTTGCTGCTTAGTGCTTGTAGAATAACATCTGGTGGAAGGTCATCAATGTTTATATTTTGTATATCCTCTGTACCAAATTTGTTTGATAAGTATCGATAATATTTAACACCTATTTTTTCTAAAAAACTCGGTTGTTCCTCTCTTATGTAGCTTGATTTTTCTTCTTTTTGATCAACTTCTGACATAGTTTTACCCTTCAATAACTTCGGCCCAAGCTCGTTTTAATTGACTATTAGCCTCACTTAACGGGATTGTTTGTAATCCTGTTTCATTTTGGAATAATAAACCCGATGTTTGTAATTTATCCAAGCCATCAACTATTTCAAAATCCATTGGAATAGCGTACTGATCATAGATATACTTTTCAATACGTTTATCCAGGTCGGGGCGATTAGTTTCACCACCAATCAATAGAAAAAAATAGGCTAGCATAGCTTCTTTACATTCTTCTGTTTCTGCCGTATCAATTAAGGACGTTAGTGCTCCCATATTGTTGTCTAGACTATAAAAATAAAGATTTTTAGTTAAAATTGCGCTGTATTTAGCGCGCTGAGAAAATATTTTTGATATTTGCCGCCATAACACACCTATTAGACCACCAATGGCAATCATTGCTGAAACAGGTTCTATTGCTGCACTAAACTTACTGATAGTTGCCATTATCCCTCCGACTGATCCTCCACCTCCCAATATGCCTAACTTGATCTTATCAAACAAGCGAATTTTGACTCGCGTATTAGGGAATAATGTTTCCAGATCGGCAGCGGGAATATCTTTAAACAGCTTCATGTAGACTACATCTTCTTTACCACTGATGCCCAATGTTTTAAAGGCTTCATCTACTTTTTTTTCGGCCTTTTCCAAGCTCATTTTATTATCTGATGTAAGGTCTTTAATTCGCCGTTGCCGGTTTTTAGGCTGTAACAAGACGAATAAACGGCGATAAATTTGTATCTCGTACCGCCCTTTTTTAAACTGAAATTTCTTTATATTTCTACGAAGTTCTGTATGTATTGCAGACCCTCTATAAAAAAGTGCTACATCAACAAATTCATCAAAATCAACAGAAACTTTTACCCCATGGGGTGATATTTTATTTAGTGCCTCATTGAGGTCTGATTCAGACAGTTTCTCAAAATTAGCCTTATCTAAAAGATTTTTTAATTTATTTTTTAGCTGAACTAATTGTTTATTTGGCTCGATTATTTCTGTAATTAACACGTCCCTATCAGGATTAAACGGCCGATAGATGCTTTGTAACTGTTGAAGTTTTGAATGTGATTTCGCATGATAGAGTGCGGTATAACTATTACAAAACTGTTTAAATTCTGTCTTTTGATCTTCTGGTAATAAACCAGAAGAAACTAGGTCTAAAACCAACCTGTCAAAATCAATTGGAATAAAGCGTTCAAGGACATCAGCTTTATAATCTATCTGTTTGTTCATTTCATCTTTCTCATCAAATATATCTATCGAGTTAGGGTTCAAATAATACCCGAAACAGCTTTAAGATTGTTGATCATTTATCTCATAAATCAGAAAAATTTTTCTTTATTTACATTTTTATCATGGATATGAAATAAAACAGCCGTTATACTGAGTCCGACATCATAACGATATATGAATTTTAATTTAGGTAATCTATTTGTATTGATGTGATTTGTAATTACTTTGGATTTAATGGAGAAAAAAATGGGTTTATTCGATTTTGCAAAAGATATTGGTAGTAAAATTTTTGGTAATGATACCGAAGCGGCTGAAAAAATAACAAGTCATATCTTGGCTAACAACCCAGGTATCGAAAACCTGACAGCAGCATATAAGGATGGATCTGTTACCTTAGTCGGCGAGGCAAATACTTCAGAAGCTGCGCAAAAGGTCGTTTTAATGGCGGGTAATGTACAAGGTGTAACAGAAGTTATCCCAAAGATTTCAATTGCTGAAGCAGGTATAGATACTGCCTCTGCACTTGAACCAGAAAATGTTGAGTACTATATCATTCAGAGCGGAGATAGCCTATCAAAAATTGCTAAAAAATATTATCAGGATGCAAGTGCGTATCCGCGTATTTTTGATGCTAACAAAGAAGTTATTCAAGACGCTAATTTAATTTATCCTGGTCAGAAAATCAGGATTCCTTTAGCTTAAAACGTATAATCTGATAATCCATACAGTCATCTATTATTTGTGACTGTATGGCAAATCAGTAAAGAAGACACTTCTTTGTTACGCATGCTTAAACAACCACCAACTAATCCATATAACTCCGTTGTAATTTCTGCCACTTCTTCAGTTGCAGTCTAAGTCCGCCCTGCCAATAAAGGTCAGTGCAAAAATAAGACGGTGATGCTGGCTCGGTTAACAATATCGATATAATGACTGTTACAGAAACCTTTACAAGCTCAAATATTATTTTCTGGAAATCCTTATCACTTCATAAGCTTTACTGATTTTTTGAGTTTTTTCTTTTGCTATAACCATCATTTCTTCAGGTAATCCTTTTGCAACCAGTTTATCTGGGTGATGCTGACTTATCAGTGTTCTATAAGATTTTTTCACTTCTGCATCTGTTGCCTCAGCTGAAATACCCAGCACTGCATAAGCATCATCCAGTTTGCTTTCTGTCAACCTTTCCTGACTGTGTTGATAAAAACGTTGTTGCGCTTGAAATTGTAGCTTTATCCGCTCATATTCAAACTTGGAAATACCTATATGCGCACAAATACTAAGTAATACATTTTCTTCAACTTTATCCAGAACACCATCGGCGTAAGCCGCTTGTATTTGAATTTCCAGGAACATACGGATCAAATTCGTCCGTCGATGGCATTCTTTTCGGAATTGATCTAATACATCAGCAATAGGAAAATTAGTCTCTTTACCTTGTTTAAATAGGTTAATCGCTGTTTTTCTCATTTCTTCCGTTAAAACCAATTCATCCATAATTTTCTTGGCAAGATTAATTTCAGCGGCCGTAACTTTACCATCTGCTTTTGCAATATGACCCATGACTGAAAATGTTGCCGTAAAAAAGGCCATTTGCACCCGGTGCTGATCACCAGGATTTAGTTGTTCCTCATATTCTAAACCTTGTAGGCCTTCATCAAATTGGTGTCCAAAAGAAGCACCCAAAATTGCACCTAATGGGCCACCCAGCATAAATCCAAATGCACCTCCAACTACTTTTCCTAACCAACTCATTTTTTTATCCTAAATAGATACAAATTTCTCGCCCATTACCAGCTATTCTCTGAAACAAATTCATTTAAGGGCTTGGCTTTAGCCCAATTTTCTAATTCAAGCATTGGTTGCGGGTAAAATTCCTCAACATGACCTAAACATAAAATTGCAATCGGTTTACTGCCTTCAGGCATGTTTAATAATTCAGCGATTTCCTGCGGTTTAAATAAAGAGACCCAGCCCATTCCTAAACCTTCTGCCCTAGCGGCCAACCACATGTTTTGTATTGCACATGCAACGGATGCCAAGTCCATTTCCGGCATCGTTCTTCGACCAAATATATGTTGTCCGCGTTTATCCGGAAGAGCAACGATCATAAGTTCTGCACAGTCCATTATGCCTTCTACTTTAAGTTTCATAAACTCATCTTCTCGCTCTTCCAAAGCCGTTGCTGTCAGTTTTCTTTCTTGTTCAACTAACTGATAAACTTTCGATCTGAGACGTTTTTGAGTAATTCTAATAAAGCGCCAAGGTTGCATTAACCCAACACTCCCTGCTTGATGCGCTGCTTGTAATAAATTTTGTAAAACTTTTGGATCAATAGGGACAGATTTAAAATGGCGCATATCACGACGCTCTGTAATGGCTTTATAAACACCTTTTCTCTCAGTCTTATTAAAACGATGTTTATTCATATAACATTGCCTATTAATATTCCAATTTCTACTAATTCTACACCTGCACCATAAACATCACCAGTCACTCCACCTAGCCTTTTTTTAGATTGATAATTAATAATTAATAAAATGATTATCATAAAGCTAATTGCTAAAAAACCTAAATAGTATATTCCTAGTAATATACATATCAGAGAATTTACTTTTACAGCAGGTTGAGGTAAATTATCGACTATTTTTTTACCCATTCCATCAGGACGTATATAATTAGCTGTTAACATAAGGATTAAAATTGCAACCCTACCTAAGACAGGCGTTAACAATAAAGTTTCACTAGCATTTTGTTCTATCAGCTGATTAATCAATAACCACTTCAGTAATAATATTAAAACTAAAACAATCACTGCAATAGGCCCTGCTGCCGGATCCTTCATAAGATCCAGGCTACGTTGCTTACTTCCCAGCCCACCTACCCAAGCGTCTGCACAGTCAGCTAAGCCATCAAGGTGTAATCCGCCCGTGAGTAAAACCCAAAGTATTAAAACAATGGCTGCCTGAATTTGGTTTGGTAGTGTTGAAAGCCAATGTGTGGAAAAAACCAATAAACTTCCTATTATTAGCCCAATAATAGGATAAAAAAGAGAAGAATGGCCTAGTTGTTTATCATTGGCAATATAAGAATGCGTTACTGGTATGATGGTTAAAAACTGTAACGCTATTAGAAATGAATTCATTAATAAGGTAACTCGCAATAAATAACCCACCCATATTACGCAGTAGTTTGTTTGTCTTTGCTGTTATAGTAACGGGCGCATAGCCGGCTACGCAACTGTTAATATAACAGTAAAGACGGACAAAAAGGCAAGCAAGATGGGTGGTTATTTATTGCGAGTTGCCTAAGCGAGGGTTTAATAATATCCGATGGAAACTGAAAGATAGAGCAATGCAAAACTGTGTACCTACGCATAATAATTTTTACGAAGGATTTTTATCAGATTCAACTAACACATGGATGTGTGTAGGTAGAGTAATGCAGGAGCAATTACCGAGACACATAAAAAATCGTATAGTAGGCTATGTAACTGTTGATGCAACGCCGAATATGAAAAAAGCAAGTAAAATGTTAAATTTATTATACGTGAAAATTTATGACTAAATATCTACCTTTTATCTTCTCATTCCATGCAGAATTTATTTCAAAGGCCTACCCTTAACATCCTTATTAATTAATTTAGCTAATATTAACGCACCTTCAATAACCCCCCACATAAAACCATACTGAAACCCAAGAGTAAAAGTAATGAATATTTGGGCAATAGCAATGGGATAAAAACCCAAATATATTCTATGCAACCCTATTGCACCTAAAAAAATACCTAAAATCCCTGCTATATAATGATTTTTTACAGGTTTTAAATCATTTATATAGCTAGCGGCAATATCAATGCTGGTAGCAACACCATCATCTTCTGGCATAAAATCGACTGTTTTCCCAACTTCAGGTTCTTTCTCTGGGTTCCAATCATCAAGATGGAACTCATAATGCTTTTCTTCCGATATTATTGCACCAGTTTGACTCCCACTATCATAGCTTTCAATACGTCCAATCATTGCTTTATTACCTTTTTTATTTTTGTGTTGTAATTTCTGCTTGTTGAAATGTTGCCATTTCATTTTGTAATTTACATGCTATTTGTAATATTGGAACTGCAACAGCAGCACCACTCCCTTCACCTAAACGCATATTTAAATGTAATAAGGGCTTAGCATGTAAGTAGTCTAAAACTAATCGATGCCCTTTTTCTTCTGAACAATGAGCATACATGAGCCAACTTTGTATCTCAGGATTAATTTTAATTGCTAACAATGCAGCTGTTGTTGCAATAAACCCATCAACTAATATCGGCAGACCTCGTTGTGCAGAAAAAACATAAGCACCGACTAAGGCGGCTATTTCAAAACCGCCCAAATATTGTAATACGTTTAACGGGGTTTCTAAAAAACTCTGGTGTAATGAGATTGCACGCTCGATAATATTTACTTTATGTTTAATTATTTCGCCTTCTATACCCGTTCCAGCCCCGGTTAATTGCTCTACTGATAGACCAGTCAAAGCAGCGGCCATTGCACTGGCACTGGTGGTATTAGCAATACCCATTTCACCACCAATAAATAATTGGGCTTGATGTTTTACTGCTCTTTCAACTGCTGCCTTTCCTGTTGCTAATGCGGCATGCAATTGTCTTTCAGTCATTGCAGCCTTCTTAACAAAGTTTTCAGTTCCGTTCCCTGCTCGTTCAGAAATAATGCCTTCTTCTTCAATAGCAGCGATTAATCCAACATCTATGACTTCAAAATCAGCTTTAATATAACGAGACAAGACATTAATTGCTGCACCTGAATTTGCAAAATTCTTCACCATTTCGGTTGTGACTATCTGAGGAAATGCAGAAACAGATTCCTCCGCAATACCATGGTCAGCTGCAAATATAGAGACCCATACCTGCTCGATAGAAGGGTGTTCTGTTTTTTGCATTGCAGCTAAACGAACTGCAATCTCTTCCAGTAAACCCAATGAGCCAGGTGGTTTTGTTAATTGTTGTTGTTTTGCTAGAGCTTTTTTTAAATAAGCACTATCTGGCTGTTCAATTCTATCAGTTAACCAGTCCATGCTTATTTTAATATTTGTGGCAGACCAACGGTAACAAGAACAACTTTATCACATAATGAAGCAATTTTTTGATGCAAAAATCCTGCTTCATCTACAAAACGGCGTGTCATTTTATCAATAGGGACAATACCTAAGCCGACTTCATTGCTCACCATTATAAGCTGACCTGAATACGCAGCCAAAGCCTTAAATAAGGCCTGAGATTCTTGTTCAAATAAAGATTTCTGCTCATTCCCTTGTTTATTAAAGAGTATATTTGTTAGCCATAAGGTCAAACAATCAACTAATAAACACGAATTAGAAGCATTGTATTGTTGAATAACTTCGGCTAACTTAATTGGCTCTTCTACAGTTTGCCATTGTTGTGGTCTATCTTGACGATGTTGCTCTATCCTTGCATGCATTTCTTCATCCCCGGCTTCTGCTGTTGCAATGTATATAACAGGCATTCCTGATTCAATAGCTACTTGTTCTGCATAACGACTCTTTCCAGATCGTGCACCACCGAGTACCAGTTCAATCATTCTGTTAAACGAACCGCTAATACATCACATTTTGCATGATGTAAAACACCATTTGCTGTTGATCCTAATAATAAAGCCAAACCATGTCGACCATGAGAGCCCACGACAACCAGGTCTACTTTATTTTCTTCAGCAACTCTGACTAATTCTAATTTTGGACTCCCTGTTTCTAACCATTGATTTTCTTTCGCAATACCTAAATCATCAGCCAGTTTAGCAAGCTGATCTTTTGCAGAATTCATCAATTGTTCTAATAAATCACCATCATATGGGATAATTGGCCCATAAGTAGCATCAGTAATGGGTATATAGTCAACTACATGTATGATACTAAGTTGCGCATGATTAATTTTTGCAAGTTGTTTTGCCTTATTTGCCACTTCATTACTGTGCTCAGTAAAATCTGTTGCAAATAAAATATGTTTATAAAGACTCATATGATCCACCCCATTTATTCTGTCAAGATAATCTCAGGAAATAACATTCCCATTATCTGAATTGATATAAAAATATACAAAAAAGCCACGCCTAAACCAAAACCAAAAGACTGCTCCAGAGCATGAGTAAAAATATGTCCTGATACAACCCAGTGCCAGATCATAAGCAAAATAATCACAATAAAAATAGACCCTGCTCCACCATTTACCAATATGGCAATTGCAGGTAGAGCTAGCAAACTTATTAAAATATCAGTTGCCATCAAAGCACACACTGTTTGTTCAAAACGAAATTGCTTTTTTACAGTATAAAGAATAACCCAGGTTAAACCTAGAGTAAGAACAATTTCTACAAATGTTTGTAAAATTGCGCTAAATAAATCTGTACTAAGAATTAAAACTAAAAAATCGACAAATATACAAACAATTAGCACTACACGAAATAACCAATTAGAGGCAGGAATATCTTGAGGGCCTTTTTTCAATAGGCAAATATCATAAAATAGTTTTAATAATTGATACATATTTTTTTGTTTGGGATATTTTTCTGCAATGAGTTTATTAAACTCACTAATATTTCAATTTAAAGATGTGGAAGTTACTAATTTCTTGAACTTTACACAAGATTTTTATTCTCAATCATTCATGAAATGATATTATTAATAAATATCAATAATCAATTGTAGAACTAAAATAGTTACTATTAATACATTAAAAACCTCACTTCATCAATCAAACTCTTAATAAAAGAGAGTAATAATAACACTATTCTTTAAGAAAATTATGTCCTCAAACCCATTCAACTCTCTTTTGCTTATTTGTCAATTTGAGCTAAAAAGATTATTTTCTACACGTAAAGGATTGTTATATTTAATAACCTTTTCTGTTGTCTGGTGTTTTATTTTATTCTACCCCATTCGAATCGCCTCTGATTTATTGGCTCTTAAACAAAATTCTGCCCGTGGTGGTGGTTTTTTTGAGTTTGTTGGCATGGGTTCAGTATTGAACTGGAAAATACCAGAGTTCGGTGTTTATTGGCGCTTTGCCTTATTCCTGTTTCCTATGTTATGCATCATCATTACTTCGGATCAAACAAGTTCGGATAGAGAACGAGGGACTTTACGGTTTTTAACTATACGAATCAGTAGAAGTGGACTATTTTTTGGTCGTTTTGCTGGTGCTATGCTTATTCAAATATTTTTGATTTTAGCGACCCTGCTAACCACCATAGGTCTTGTAATATACAGAGATGGTTCCTTACTCTCGGATGCATTTTACAGTTCAATGACGATTGCTGTTAATTTGATTTTAGTGCTGCTTCCATTTACAGCCATGATGGCAGCATTATCAGTCTCAGTGAAGTCCGTTAGAACATCGACCACATGGGCAGTTTTAATCCTAGTCTTTTTAGCTGGAATCATTACTCTCTTATCTTCTTATATACCATCAATATATTTTCTTAAATTTCTGATTCCTGGCTATCAAATATCTGAATTAGCTACTCTTTCACTATGGCAACCTCTTCAATTAGCCTATATACCTTTACTTCAAACTTTCGTTTTATTAACTATTGGTTACTGGATGATGACGAGGCAAAGTTTATGAATAATACGATTGCTCAATGCCAACTACTTGACCATTATTATTCTGGAAAAGCAGCACTTAACAATGTCAGTTTTGATATTATTGCTGGTGAACCTGTTGGCTTAGTTGGGCCTAATGGTGCTGGAAAATCGACTTTGCTGAATATTCTTTGTGGTTTTCTTCGCCCTAGTTCTGGCATCGTTACCTTATTTGGCCAAAAACCAGGCAGCTCGGAAATTAATGGTAAAGTATCTGCGTTACCACAGGATGCTAGACTTGACCCTACATTTAGCATAGGAGAACAGCTTGAGTTTTTTGCAAGGTTACAGGGTTTTAGTAGCAAAGAAGCGAACTATGAAGCAATCAGAGTTTTAGAGGCTGTCATACTTAAAGATTCATTTAAAGAAAAACCTGTTGCGCTCAGTCACGGCATGGCTAAACGGGTTTCGATTGCTCAGGCACTAATAGGAACCCCGCAACTAATACTTTTGGATGAACCAACTGCTGGATTAGACCCCGTAAATACAAGAAATATTCGATCAATTATCGCCGAACTTTCTCCTGACACAACTTTTATCATCAGCTCTCACGATCTTAATGAACTCGGTCGTTTATGCCAGAATATTTTGCTGCTTGATAATGGCATTATGAATACAATAAGACTGAATATCACTGAGGATGATAGCTTTATTCAGTTTCTCACGATACAAATGGAACCTTGTTCTGCCTCTGATTTCATCAAAAAAATACAGCAATTAGAAGGTGTTTTACAAGTTACTAATCCGCAAAAACATGAGTTTATTGTGAAATATAATTCTAAAATCGAATCAAAAATAGATTTAAAAATTATTAACTGTATTGCAGATAATCAATGGCAATATCGACAATTTAGCCGAGGAAAAACTTTAGAAGAAAAATTATTCTTTGAGAATAAACATTAAGGACTGAGGATTTAATAACCTATTATTGATCGACTGTTACGACCAAAAATTAATTTTATAACCTTGGCAATAATTAAACTAATGATAGCGGCAGTGACTACATTAAATACTGTAAACATTGAGTTTGAAAGAAAACTTAGTGGCTGATAAATAGCATAATAACCATAAAAGAAAAACACCCGAGGATGTATACTTCGCACGGTCACGGATGCGGTTTTCTATCGGTTGATTTTTGCCGATAGACTGCGTTGCTGAAAAGGTTGCGTAGCCAGAGCTATGCGCCCATTTCAGTGCCTTGCTATCGACAAAAATCAACTCGCTATAAAATCCGCATCCGTGACCGCGCAAAGTATATAAAAAATATAGCAAAGCTAGTCTCGGTTATGCATTTAAGAAAAAGGGTTTGTTTATTTTCTAACTTATCAAGTACGGATAAAAAAATAAACACATCACTATTTTTTCCCAGATCATAAATATCTATTTTTTCAAATTCAACGATAGATTCCTTGTGGAAGCTTCCAATAATATCATAAATAACTAACTGTATGATTCTTGGTAATTCTATTAACCTCATGAATACGGGAGAGAAGACAAACATAATCATGATAAAAGGGATATACCAATAGGCAATAAACAATCGTTCTGACCATAAGTATTGAAAATACAATTGAACATAACATTGTAACCTTTGCTGGATCAAATGAATGCCCAATCACAATAAATAAAATGGCTATCGTTCGATAATAGTCAAATGAATTAATTCGCATAAGTGCCCTTCACTTCTGTCGGTTAGCTCATATTTTGATGGATAAACTCTCAGAATTATTTTCATATATTAATGATAAAAAAATATTAGAAAAATAACTGGAACAAAAAGACTTTATACTAAAAAACTATTTTGCAGGACCTTTAATAGGAGTCGTTTTATATAGAGCGCGCAACGTATCAGGTATATTTTTTTTAGGTATTAATTGATGCTCAGGCCCTATCCTAAAAATACCAAACCATTCTTCCGGGTCTTCTCGCTCATGCCGAGTCGAATCTGTTGGGTCTTCGCCACTTTTCCACCATTCGTCATGCAACTCAAAAAATGCAATACCACAAAATTTTTCTTTACCTTTCGCTGTTGTTAAATCTTTCCAAATAGCTTTATAGGTAGTTGATACCTCCTCTTCTTTATGCCCCCCAAATCCTGGCGCCACCTTGGGTTTTGGTTCAAAAGGTGAAGTGGATAAACCAGCTTGAGTAATGAAGATAGGTTTATCTGTAATTGAAGCTAACTCTTCAAGATATCCTTGATAAGTAGAACCTGTTACGCTTCCCGGCGGTGATGTCACCACTCCACGTGCATAAGTGTATACATTCAGGCAAATTAAATCACCTAGGTCAGGTAAAAGCTCATTTCCTTGAGGAACATCCAGATCAGACCGTTTCAAAGGTCCAATATGTGTCCAACTTGTATGACAATACAAATGACGCCGCCCGTATTTGGTCAATTCATAATCAATAGCTTTATCTATCAATTTTGCCAAAGCTATTTCCGTTGCGGTACGATTGGTTACCACTATATGTTTTCCAGAAAAATTTCGAACTTTTGGATGAAGAGTATTTGTACTAATAACTGATTTAGCCTGTAGTTCATCTCCAACCGAAAAAAGCACTAAACGATCAGGGCGACCAACTCGATAGGTGTGATCAATAGTCTCCTTAATAATGCCCCACATAAGGGCTAAGTAATCTTCATCAAGAAAGTCCGGGACATATCCATCCACCCAAATATCTTGACCATACTTCATGTCAGTGGCATCAAGTTCAGTAAAAAAATTTTCCGGCATATTCAAGGGGAATACATGTAAATAATTAACCCCCATACTACTCATCACAGATAAATGTTCCTTATAACGCCCATCATTTCCAGGACTTTCGCCTTTTAAGGGGGTTTCACCCGGTAGATAAGGGGAATATCCAATTCCTTTAAAAAACAACGCCTTGTTTTCAAGGCGATCCATTATTTTTCCATCTCGAACCATAAAACGAGTGGGAGAAGCTGTTGTGTCACGGATAATGGAAGTTTTGTTTACCTGCTCAGAAGCTTGAGCTATCGGAAAAACAAGCTGAATCTGCAAAAATGCTAATAAAATAAGTACGACTGGTAAATTCATAATTGATAATTAAGCGCACTTATTTTTATTAAATGGCATAGTTTGAATTGTCTTAGATCATTACTTACCTTTGTCAAAGCAAAGTATCTAAAAAGATATTGAGTAGAAATCTAAATAAAAATTCAATTTTTAAAAAAAGTTTAAGGAATGGGATAAAAATAGCTATGAGTCGTAATCAATTTCCGAATTAAAATACACTGGATCACCCGGGATTCTTTTTTCTTCCGCTGCCCATTCACCTAGATCAATTAACTTACAGCGCTCGCTACAAAAAGGTTTAAATTTCTGTAATGAATCCCAAACAACCTGCTCCTGGCAAGTTGGACAAGAAACTATTGTTTTTTTTTCATTGTGTACACTGGTCATTAAAAGGCACATCGAGTAAGTGAAAATGGAATATTATCTCCCACTTGGCTTGGCCGCATCTTATCTGGTAATTTACCCATAAAACGGATGGTAAATCTCTGTTTCCCACCACTAATTTCTGCAAAACATGGGAATGGAGCTTCAATAGAAACTCTAAGTAACTGAAAAGGTTTTGCTTGATCCAGAGCTAATTGAAAAAAACCGGATTCAGCAATTTCTTCAGTTGCCGTGCTACTTTGGCGAATAAAATTCAGTATAAATTTAAGTGCATTTCGGATACCAACAAAAGGTTTAATCCATTGGTTTAAATCCTGTTGTTGTATATTATGGGCTTGCTCTAGCCAATAATGATATTCTGGCAGATCAAATGAACACATTCCGCCCGGTATTGAACTGCGCTGCGAAATACTTTTGAATAAGCCACTTTCCATAATGTTAACACCAATTTTTCCATTAGCTTTATAAAGGTTTTTACTCAAGCCTTTAACACTTTTAATAAACCGATTCAATTTCTCTGAATCTATTTCTTTATTGCTTAATAAATCACTTAAAGTTTTGGATTGTCGATCAAGTTCTTTCAATATTTCAGATTTTAAATCATTCCGATTAAAAATTTTCATAATATCAAGCAAGGCTGAAATAGCTGCTCTTTTATCAAAAACCGTTGTCCCTTCAACAAAATGTTCAAACTGCTGAAAAAGTTGTTCTAATCGCATAAAAACTCGAATTCTCTCATTAAGAGGGAATTCATAGAAAGTTTGAGTACTCACAAACAGTGTTTCCTAAGTATTATAAACAGGAAGGATTTAAAATAACTTGTATATCAATTTCTTAGCTAAATTTCCTAAGCTATAATCACAAGTCAATCAATCTTCAACCCTAAATCTAAGTATTGATTGTGAAGCTTTTTGACTTGTTCTGCAAGTTGATTAGTTGAATTTGTATTTTCAATAACATCATTTGTGTGAGATAAGCGGTATTGACGAGAAACCTGACTAGATATGATAGACATAACCCGATTTTTTGATTGCTTATCCCTTTTCATTACTCTCTCAATTTGTACTTCAACGGGACAATCAACAACTAGAATCCGATCGACAAAATTGCAGAGTTTTGTTTCCATTAAAAGAGGTATGCAAAGAATACTATACGGTGAATTTTGCTTATCAAAAATAAATTGCATTTCATCATAAATAAGAGGGTGCAAAATTTCTTCAAGAGATTTTTTTTTAACTTGATCCGTAAAAATAATTTCTCTTAATTTATCTCTATTTAATGCTCCATTTTGATTGACAATAGACTGTCCAAATTCCTGCTGTATTTGATAAAGGGCTAGTTGCCCTGGTTCGACTAACTGGCGAGAAATAATATCTGCATCAATAATTGGAATATTATATAAATCTTTAAATAGATCAGCTATCGTAGATTTTCCACTGCCTATACCACCGGTTAAGCCAATTTTTAGCACTTAATTCAAACCAGCTACGTTAAGGTAAAGGTTATTTATTTGATCACCCCACAACAGTGCTATCCAACCTGCTACGGCGAGATAAGGACCAAACGGAATAGGAATATTTCGATCTCTTTTAACAAATAAAATCATTGAAACGCCAATGACAGCACCTACTAAAGAGGAAACTAAGATAATTAAAGGTAAATATTGCCAACCCAGCCAGGCACCAAATACAGCCAGTAATTTAAAGTCACCATAGCCCATTCCTTCTTTACCAGTGACTAGTTTAAATCCTTGGTATACCATCCATAAGCTTAAATACCCCGCTAATGCTCCGATAATACTGGAATTTGGGTCGGTAAAAATAGAAAATAAACTTAAAAACAAACCCAACCAAAGCAAAGGAAAGTTGATTGAGTCAGGTAGTAATTGATGATCAATATCAATAAAACTTAATGCTATAAGTGACCAGGTGAGTAGTAATGCAAAAAGCATTTCAACACTGTAACCAAAATGCCAGGCTACAATAGCTGAAACAATCCCCGTAAAACTTTCTATCAGTGGATACCTTAAAGAAATATGCACTTTACAGTTAGCACATTTTCCTTGTAAAAAAAGATAACTAATAACTGGGATATTTTGATAGGGCTTTATCGCTGTATTACAACCTGGACATCTGGATAAAGGCAGTGTTAGATTAAAAGGTTCATTATCATCTTCGGGCTGTTCTAACTCTAAATATTCCAGGCATTCCTTTTTCCACCCGCGTTGCATCATCACAGGCAAGCGATAAATCACAACATTCAAAAAGCTCCCAATCATCAAACCAATGACAAAAATAATTGAGGTTAGCAATAGTGGAGAAGATTGAAGGATAGAAAATAGGGCTTCCATAAAATTTTTTTATTTTAAATAAAGTTTTAATATACTTCGCACGGTTACGAATACGGAATTTATAGTGAGTTGATTTTTGTCGATAATAAGGCACTGAAATGAGCGCATAGCAAGCGCAACCATCAGGAACGCAGTCTGACCGATAGAAATCCGCATCCGTAACTGCGCCAATTATAGATTGTATCTTAATTTAATCTATTTAGGTTCAAAAATGGCGTCTTATGTAGTTGAAAAACTTATGAATTAGTTTATCTCGCAACAGGTAGCTGGCATTTATCCCAGGCCAACATACCACCATCAAGATTAAATATATGTGGAAAACCTACTGTTTGAGCAATCCGGGCGGCTTTAGAAGAACGTCCCCCGCTTCTGCAAACAAAGAGGTATTGCGCATCTTTATTTAATGAAATAAGCTTTTGTTTAAAACTTGTTTCATTAATCGTGCATAATTTTGCATTCAGAATGTGGCCTAATTTATCATTAAACTCATCAGTTCGTCTAACATCAATAATCCGGTAAGTTGATAATTTATCAAGTGCTTCCGCTGGAGAAATGTTGATAATAGGTTTATTGGTGACAACACCAATTAAGTCAGAAACCGCTTGGTTAGCTACTTCAACTTCAATGTTCAGGGCTTCTGTTTTTACTTTAGTTTCTTCTACTATTCCAGTCACCTGATTAGCTAATTGTTCAATAACACTCACTGCTGTAATAATTGAATTTACTGAAGGTGTTTTAAGGTCAGATTCTTCATTTTCATTGCCTTTAAACAGAGTAATTAATGATTGTAAGGCTTGTTGTACTGACAAGGTATTTTCAAGGCTTGCTTGCATATGTTCTCTATTAATTTTAACAATAGCTTGAACATTATCTCGAGCAGATGTTACAACGTTATCAATATGCTTGGAGGCTTCTTCACAGGTTTTAACTAACCCTTGCATTTCATCAGCAACAATATTAATTCCACTACCATCTTTTCCTAAAGAACCACCGAGTACAGCAGTATTTAGTGCCAGCATTTTTGTATGACGAGCTACATTATTTAGCGATTGTGTACTTTCTCTAATTTTATCAAATAAATGTACACTTTCTTCAATACGACTGAATTCTACTTCCATCTGGTTCACGGTTTTATTCAAAACCGAAAGAGAACTATCGGCTTTGTTCACTGATTCAGCCAAAGAATCTTTAATATGTTCACCATCAGAAAAAACTTGGTTTACGACTTGGTATTGCTTTTGAGTAATATCAACTAGCGAACTATTAATGGCTTTTATTTGCTGAACTGTCTTTGTTGTTTCTTCAGCACTTTTACTTAGTTTTTGAGTTGTTGCCAATAATTGTTTGGTTTTATCAAATTCAGAACTGGACATATTTTTTACCTAAAAATTATCCTACCACTGCACCTAACTTAAATATAGGTAAGTACATGGCAACAATTAATCCACCGACTAAAGTCCCTAAAATAACCATAATAAAAGGCTCCATTAAGCTACTTAAATTATCAACCATATTGTCTACCTCTTCTTCATAAAAATCAGCGGTTTTATCAAGCATTGTGTCAATTTTTCCTGACTCCTCTCCAATTGCAACCATTTGTACCATCATGTGGGGAAAAATACCCACTTGTTGCATAGAATATTGTAAACGTTGTCCTGTCGACACATCATCACGAATCTTTAAAACAGCTTCATAAAAAATAATATTTCCACAAGCACCTGCAACTGACTCTAAAGCATCAACTAAAGGCACACCTGCGGCAGACATAATAGATAAAGTTCGTCCAAAACGTGCAACAGAAGATTGATAAATAATGTCACCAACGATAGGAAGTTTAAGCAACGTTTTATCTAAGAAATGTCGGAATTTAGCTGATCGTTTTTTAAAAAAATCAAATATTTTAAAAGCAAAAAACAACCCTAATAATACCGCCCACCACCAGGACTGAGCCCATTCAGATAAAGCAATAACAAACTTTGTAAAGGCGGGTAAATCCGCACCAAAACTTTTAAATAAATCTTCAAAAACTGGAACCACAAAGATAAGTAAAATAGCCGTTACAATAAATGCTACAACTAATACTGCTATTGGGTAAGTTAACGCTTTTTTTACTTTTTTCTTAATTGATTCAGATTTTTCTTTATAAGTTGCTATTTTATCCAGCAAACCTTCAAGTACACCCGCTTGTTCACCTGCCTCAACTAAGCTACAGAAGAGATCATCAAAATAAATACTTCTTCTACCTAACGCTTCTGACAAGGTATCACCACCTTCAACATCAGCCTTAATAGATAATAATAACTCCGCCATACTAGGGTTTTTATTACCTTTTCCTATAATGTCAAAAGCTTGCACTAGTGGAACACCAGACTCAAGCATCGTTGCCAATTGACGAGCAAAAATACAAATATCACCGGGTGTAATTGCCTGTACTTTAGCCCCAAATAACGGCTTGGGCTTTTTCTTTATTTTTTTAAGAATAAAACCCATTTTTCGAACATCAGCACGAGCAATAAGTTCGCTTAAAGCACTGATTTCACCACCTGATTTATTACCAGACTTATCTTTACCTTCCCAGATAAAGTCAATTTGCTCTATTTTTTCTGCCATCTTTATTCCTCTGTAATCCTGTTTATTTCTTCAAGGCTTGTTATCCCTTGCCGTACTTTAACTAGACCAGAGGCCCGTAAATCATTAATACCTTCACTTTTAGATAATTCCGCCAACTCCATTGCATTACCACCCTCTAAAATTAAGGCACGCATTTTTTCACTGATTGGCATCACTTGATAAATTCCAACTCGTCCTTTGTAACCCTCGTTGCATTGATCACAACCCACTGCTTTATAAATCTTTAATGTTGCTAACTCTTTTTGCTCAAACCCTGCATCGAGACAGACACTATCTGGCAAATCTGCTTCTTTTTTACAATGCTCACAAAGCCTGCGACCTAAACGTTGAGCCATAATTAGATTCACTGCTGAAACAATATTGAAAGGCTCTATCCCCATTTGCATTAATCGATTGATTGTTTGGGGGGCGTCATTCGTGTGAAGTGTAGATAAAACCAAGTGACCTGTTTGTGCTGCTTTTACTGAGATACTAGCTGTTTCCAAGTCACGAATCTCCCCTACCATAATAATGTCAGGATCTTGTCTTAAAAAAGCCTTTAGTGCTACAGCAAAAGTCAAACCGGCTTTAACATTCATATTAACCTGATTAATCCCTTCTACTGTTATTTCAACAGGGTCTTCTGCCGTCGAAATATTTCGCTCTATTTTGTTTAATATATTGAGTCCCGTATACAGAGAAACTGTTTTACCACTTCCTGTTGGACCAGTAACAAGAACCATTCCGTAGGGCCTATGAATAGCTTTCAAAAAAAGTTCTTGTTGATCAGGCTCAAAGCCCAGCTTTTCAATTCCTATTTGGGCACTTGTAGGATCTAAAATACGTAATACGACTTTTTCACCAAATAAAGTAGGGCAAGTGTTGACTCGAAAATCAATTGCCCTATTTTTAGACAATCTCATTTTTATCCGGCCATCTTGTGGCACCCTGCGCTCTGCAATATCCATTTTAGACATTACTTTGATACGAGAAATAATTCTGTTGGCTATATTTGCTGGGGGGCTGGCTGCCTCATAAAGAATACCGTCTCCTCTAAACCGGATACGGAATGTTTTTTCATAAGGTTCAAGGTGAATATCCGAGACACCTTTTTTAATTGAGTCTAATAAGATTTTATTAACAAAACGTACAATTGGTGCATCATCAATGTCCGAATCTACTCCATCATCAGAGCTTTCATCACCACCTGAAATATCAATATTTTCCAAATCATCATCTAATAAATCAGACATTGAGGTATCAGCTGCTTCTAATGCTGTTTCAATGATTTTAGATAACTTATCTTCTTCAACAAGAATAGTTTCTGTGTTCAGTCGAGTGTGAAACTTTATCTCATCCAGTGCCTGAAAATTGGTAGGGTCTGAAACGGCAACAAATAAGCGATTTCCCCGTTTAAATAATGGTAAGGAGTGATGTTGGCGAATCAGTTTTTCACTGACCAAATCGATAGGTAATGAACCTGTATCTATTGCATTCAGGTTAAAAAACGGAACACCATATTCAGTTGAAGCAACTGAGGCTATCAGCTTACCTTCAACAATTTTATTTGAAACTAAATGGCTTATGAAAGAAATTTTCTTTTTTTTCGCTTCAGCAACATATTTTTGTGCATCAGCTTCCGATAACACGTCTTTTTGAATAAGACACCTTATTAGTCCGCCAAATTGTAAATCCGAATGTGTTGTTGCCATCTATATTTGTATTATTTCTTTTCGTAGTAATACAAATATAGATGAAAAATACTACTTGTCTATATGATGATGGAGTATATCAATTACAGATTTACAATATTGGAGAGACCTAGAAGCACTGAATGGGGTTGTCGTGAATGTACTAAGCATTCGTACTAATAAGGACTGAGAGATTAATAACTTCCGAATTTTGACTTGCCTTAGATTCCACAGAAGTGTCAATAAAATAGTTGCTTAGCCTGATGTGCCTATTTTATTGACACTTCTATGAAACCATAATTCTGCGCCAAACTTGTGGAAGTTATTAAATTTTCAGTCCGTCCTAAGCATTACTACACCAATCATTAACTCGGAGGAAAAAGAGTTTTAACAAGGGAATTTTTTAAATTTAAAAACTTGTAAACTCTTTTTATTTGTTATTTTAATTCGTTTAAAGCTTTTTAATTTTAATCAATTGTTCTTCAATATTTTGCCTGGAAGAGTATAAAACGGCTAACTTTTCTTTTTCTTTGGCAATCACATCATCAGGTGCTTTATCAATAAATTTTGGATTATTTAACTTGCCTTCAATTCTAGGTAGATCTTTAACAATTTTCTGAATTTCTTTTTCTAATCGGGCTATTTCAGCATCCTTATCTATTAATCCAGCTATAGGTATTAGAATTTTCATTTCACCAACAAGAGATATCGCTGATTCTGGTGAAACTTCATCCAACCCAAGCAAAGTAATAGATTCAATACGACCTAACTTCAATAAATAATCTTCATTTGATTTTAAAAAAGTTAAGTCATCAGCAAATGTATTTTGCAGTAAAATAGGCAGAGGTTTGCTCGGTGCAATATTCATCTCACCTCGAATTCTACGAATGCCTAAAATAAATGCCATCACCCAGTTCATGGCTTTAATAGCATTTTCATTTATCAATTTTTCGTCTGTTTCTGGATAAGGCTGTAGCATAATGGTGTCGGCTCTAATTCCAGCCAAAGGCGCAACTCGTTGCCAGATTTCTTCCGTAATAAACGGCATGATGGGGTGGCTTAAACGTAAAATAGTTTCTAAAACAGCGAGTAAAGTTTTTCGTGTGCCTCTTTGCAACGCGTCATCATCAGATTGCAATGATATTTTTGCCAGTTCTAAATACCAGTCGCAGTATTCGTTCCAGGTGAATTCATAAATTGCTTGAGAAGCCAGGTCAAAACGGTAGTTTTCAATCGCTTCACTTGTTATTGTGATAACTTGATTTAATCTTGAAGTAATCCATAAATCTGCTTGCGAATAGTGACAAGGTGCATCGGTCAGACCATTATCTTGATCCTCTGTATTCATCAAGACATATCGAGCAGCATTCCATAATTTATTACAAAAATTTCGATAACCTTCAGTTCGTGCTAAATCAAAACGAATATCTCGCCCTGTTGAAGCTAAGGAAGCAAAGGTGAAACGTAAGGCATCGGTGCCAAAAGAAGGGATACCCTCTGGAAAATATCTGCGAGTCGCTTTTTCAATTTTCTTTTGTAAATGTGGTTGCATCATGCCCGCTAGTCTTTTTTCGACTAATGCTTCCAGCTCAATACCATCAATCAAATCAATCGGGTCTAGGACATTGCCTTTGGATTTAGACATTTTTTGTCCTTCTGCATCGCGCACTAAGCCATGCATATAAATTTCTTTAAACGGGACTTCTCCTTGAAATTTTAGCCCCATCATAATCATTCGTGCGACCCAAAAGAAGATGATGTCAAAACCGGTGACTAAAACGCTGGTTGGGTAATGTTTTGCCAGTTCAGGTGTCTGCTCTGGCCAGCCTAGTGTTGAAAATGGCCAAAGTGCTGAGGAAAACCAAGTATCTAACACATCTTCATCTTGTTTTAGCTTTATTTCTGAGCCTAAATTATGTTTTTCTCTAATTTCCTGTTCTGAACGCCCCACATAAATATTGTCTTGTTCGTCATACCATGCAGGTATACGATGTCCCCACCAAATTTGACGAGAAATACACCAGTCTTGAATATTCCGCATCCATTCAAAATAGGTGTTTTTCCAATTATCAGGGACAAATTTAATATCCCCTTTTTCTACTGCTTCTACCGCTGGTTTTGCCAAGGGTGCTACCTTTACATACCACTGGTCAGTTAAGAAGGGTTCAATGACGCTGTTGGAACGATCACCTCTAGGCACCATGAGTTTATGGTCAACAATTTTTTCCAGTAAGCCCAGTTTGTCTAAATCAGCAACCATTTGTTTACGTGCGACAAAGCGATCCATGCCGATATATTTTTCCGGAATCAGCTTGTTTTCATCATCCTCATTGTTGCGGATAGCTGCATCAATGGTGAAAATATTTATTAAGCCACCGTTAGGTAATGCTTGAATCGAAGATAAATCTCTATGTCGTGTCCAAACATCATAATCGTTAAAATCATGGGCAGGAGTAATTTTGACACAGCCAGTACCAAATTCAGGGTCTACATGTTCATCTGCAACAATGGGGATTTTTCGACCTGTTAGCGGCAGTTCCAAAAACTCGCCCAATAAATGTTGATAACGCTCGTCTTTTGGATGGATCGCAACAGCCGCATCGCCTAACAGTGTTTCTGGACGCGTAGTGGCAACCACTAAATGACCTGAACCATTCGTTAACGGGTAACGCATGTGCCACATCGAACCATTTTCTTCTTCAGATAATACTTCTAAATCTGATACAGCGGTATGTAAAACAGGATCCCAGTTGACTAACCGTTTACCCCGATAAATTAAACCTTCTTCATGAAGCTTGATAAACACCTCTTGAACGGCATCAGACATACCGTCATCCATGGTAAAGCGTTCTTTTTCCCAATCCAGTGATGCGCCCATACGACGTAATTGCTGAGTAATCGTGCCGCCAGACTGTTCCTTCCACTCCCATATTTTTTCGATAAATTTTTCACGCCCATAATCATGCCGGGTTTTATCTTCTGCATTAATTAAACGCTCAACCACCATTTGAGTAGCGATGCCAGCATGATCCGTGCCGGGTTGCCATAATGCGTTACAGCCCTTCATTCGGTGGTATCGGGTGAGTGCATCCATGATGGTATCTTGAAATGCATGCCCCATGTGTAAACTACCCGTCACATTAGGTGGTGGAATCATAATACAAAATGATTCACCTTCTGACTTAGCTTCAAAATAGCCGTTTTCTTCCCAGGTTTGGTACCAGCGTTGTTCAATCGAATGTGGGGAGTATGTTTTTTCCATGGATGTTTCTGTATTTTATTATTATGTAGATTGGGCTGCCGTCTGTTTGGCAACCCAAAAATTTTTTTGTATAATCTCTTGTAATGTTATACTTCGCACGGTCACGGATGCGGTTTTCTATCGGTTGATTTTTGCCGATAGGCTGCGTTGCTGAAATGGTTGCGTAGCCAGCTATGCGCCCATTTCAGCGCCTTGCTATC
>CAZHUE010000023.1:0-24100 GCA_964535875.1 uncultured Methylomarinum sp. | reverse complement strand
AGGTGAAATTGGCTCTTCTCTCAATGCAGAAGTTGAACTGTATTGTAATGAAAAATACTTCTCCACCTTAAACTTGTTATCCAGTGAATTACACTTTATTTTCATAACCTCTGGCGCATCACTTTCTGAGGAAAAATTCTGTCCAGATGATGCTATTCAAACAGAAATAGAAGGTATAAAGTTAAAAGTAACCGCATCAGAACATGAAAAATGCGTTCGTTGCTGGCATCAAACATTTGATGTGGGTGAAAACGAACAACATCCTGAACTATGTGGGCGTTGCATACAAAACATTGATGGCGATGGTGAAGTACGACAATTTGCCTAACTTTTGTTTATTTGATATTACACAACTGAGAAATAAAAATGCTTAAATGGTTATGGCTATCCCTTATCGTTCTAATTCTTGACCAATGGAGTAAAATAGTCATTGATAAATCAATGAGCCTTTATGAATCAATCGTAATCAGCCCTTTTTTTAACCTGACTTATGTCCGTAACTCTGGTGCAGCTTTTAGTTTTTTAAGTGATGCAGGTGGATGGCAACGCTGGTTTTTTTCAGCAATGGCATTAATTATCAGTGTTATATTGATTGTCTGGCTTTATCGTCTTAAAAAGCACGAAACACTATTAGCCGTAGCATTAGCTCTCGTATTAGGCGGTGCCATAGGCAACTTAATTGATCGTTTAGCTTATGGTTATGTTATTGACTTTCTTGATGTGTATTACCAAAACTGGCATTGGCCCGCTTTTAATGTTGCGGATATGGCGATTTCTTTAGGTGTGTTTTTAATGTTACTAGAAAGTTTTGGTGTAGGCAAAAAACCAGAAGAAACGAGCAGGACATCCTAATTTATGTTCCACTCACAAAAACAATCTTCGTTGAACCGTGCTCTTCAACCTTACCGGCTTTAACAATCGCTATACCACCAATTATTCGAGAAACATCCAATATGCTGTTTGTCGAAGTAGCTGGTATTGTTAATTTATTTCTAACAAGCCCTTTCATATAGAACTGCATAACAGATGATGAAGATTCCTTTAAGAATACATTTCGTGCCAACCATAAAAACTCATCACTTTTAGGCGGAGGCAAAAACAATGTAACTACCTCTCCATTAGACCAGATTCTTTTTTGTTCTTTATATAACGATTTAAGTTCGTTTAATGTCAAAGAGGATACCTTGTTTTTTTTATTAACAATAACCACAATTCTTTCGCGCTCTGCCAAGCTCATTGAAGGTTTTTTTGTCAATATTGCTGAAGCCTCTTGTTGTTGTTTTTCCTGTGTTTTTAACTCTACGTCATACTGGTCACCCTTGGGTTGGCTCATGGTAATTTCCCTTTTAAAATCAGCCAACTCAGTCATCATTTGTCTGTTTTTCTCGTTTTTTTTGCTTGAAGTCTGTTGCTCCCTGATTGGAACATTAAGCGTTTGTATCTCCGCCTTTCTTATGACTATTGCATCTTGTAGATCGATCAAGGTTTGGGAATCATTATTGATATTGAACTGACTAACAATTTTTTTAGCTTTCGTATGGTTTTTTTGGGCTAACTCAATATTTTTTTTATTGAGATTCTTATAAGCCACAGTGATATAAGTATTATAAATTTCGGTAAGAGCATTCAAAGCACGATGATTACCAGGAGACAACATCAATAACTGATCAAGATAGTAAATCGCATTTTTATTTTTTGGCGTCATGAAATGTTTTTTACTCATAGCTGCACGAGCTTTTACTAGCAAATTTTCAATTATCGCCAGGTTTGAATTTAACTGCTCTTTCTGAATTTTTTGTGGAGGAACTGTACTTAGATCCGCATAAGCCACCCCATAAACAAGACAAAACAAAGTCACCAAAGTGACAATAGGGGTTGTGAAACAAAAATTACTTCTTGTAAAATTTAATCCAAACCGTTGGGCAACCTTATAACAGCTCATTTCAGATATAACCTTTGCTGAACTTGCATGACCGCATTAAAATATATACCAACACAGATGCACTACATAAAGTGAAGTTAGCTATCATTTTGCTATCCCTTTAATTAACACGTAGTGCAATTAATACATAAATGATATTTGCGATGAAATTTCATTTGAGTCAACTGAATAGGCATCAGTTCTACGGTATTCCAGTTTAAGTGCTGCAAATGGGAACCAGTCATACCTTACACCCACCGTATGTCTAATGGTATCCTCAAAATGATGCAATCCAGCATAAAATGAATCTCCAAAATCAACATCCATAATATCAAAGCGATAATAAGGTTTAATTTTATCAAAACTATAAGCAAGTTGCAGATAGCCACCCTGGTGTGATTTTGTTGAGATCAAATTATCATGCCAAATATATTGATACTCGGCTATAAGCTCATAAGGATCAGTCGTATAGTATAAATGAGCTCCTCCGATGACTTCATCAATCTCATTTTCTCGACCCAAAACATCAATATTATTAGGAATAACATCGTATAGTATATTAGCACCTATACCAAAGCCCTCTATGGCATTAGGCTCTATAGTAAACTGAAAAGATATCTGTTTGTCATCATTAAGATCATTAATCACTTGTATCGATTCACTATCTATTCCCCTACCGTTAGCTAAAGTCATACTATATTCAACGTTCCCAAAATCTAATCCCACATTACCTGATATTCCTATACCGACATAATGTAATGGTAAAACACCATTGTGTTCCTCAAATTGAAAAAGAAGAGGTCGGTCAGTTGTTGTGTGTGTCCACGTAGCATGATAGTGATGCTGATTCCAATACCCAAGCGGCGTGTGCCCTTTACCAACTGAGACATTTAGCCAATCAGCATACTCATAATTTAATAGAAGCCGCTCGACCTCTATACCGGTATCGCCGTCTGAATTAAGGTTGAACAAAGTTTCATTGAAAAAAGAGAGTTTTTTGGAAATTTGCGATGAAAATAACAAACCGAGGTCACCATTTGTAAAATGATTAGTATCTTCATTTGGTTGATCTCGGATCGTATCGTTAGCGTAATCGTATTGCACATGCCCAAAACCTTGGATACTTAAACTTGGCATATCAAAATCAGAGTGTGGCTTAGGTTTGCTGGCAATAATTTCAGCTTTATTTTCTACAATTTCAGTTTTGTTTTCTACTTGTTTGTTGGTCAATTTATCAACAAGAACTCTGAGTTCTTTGATTTCCTTTCTCAATACACGAAGTTCCTCTATATAATCATAATTGGGGGCTTGATTATTTCCATCAGTCTCGGCAAATACCTGATGAAAAGGAGTTAAAACGGTAAGAAACGCAAAAAATAAAACTGTGAATCGAGTCATTGGTGATCTCTTAATTATTATTATAATCAGCTTGTAAAGATCAGTGTATCATACAGAATAAAAGGCTTCTAATTAAAGCCTATATCTCCTTGCTAATTTAGAATCCCAATAAATTTCAAAGTTACTTTCCGCCCTAAACAGGTAAAACTCAAAACATGTGGCTCAAAGGTAATATAAAATAAGACCAACAAAATACGATACAAATTTTAATCCAAATGCAGCTTGCCTCACTTTTACTCATCGGATTTTCTCTTTTCACAGCTATCTTGCTGATTACAGGCAACCTGCTGCAGCAATTTGAGGCACAACAGTTTTCATCAAAACTGGCTGGTTTTGTCCTCGTCATTTGTCTAGCTACTATTCAATGGCTAAATTTGCAATTTATTCTTAACTCATCTTTCCTGATTTTTTCACCCTTATACATTGCATTACTTTTCTGTATTTCCCCTAGCTTTTATTTTTACAGTCGCAAACTACTAACGGCTCAATTTAATTTTAGTGCGTGGCAGATCTTACATACATTGCCTCTGTTTATCTGTTTATTTTTCCCTGTAAAATGGATGTTGCCTTTGGCTTTTTTTTTGGCAGTGGTTATTTAGTCTGGCTGGCTAGCTAGAACGGTATTTTTATTACGCAAACAACGGCAACGTTTTAAGCTAGAACTTTTATCATTAGCTGTTTTTTTTCTAATCGCTATTAGCGTGATTATGATTGGTTTTATTTGGCCTTTAATCAATAACTCTACCTTTATTACTGGCTACAGTATTTTGATTGGCCTCGCCTTTTTTGTGACCACCTTAACCTTGCTCCGTTTTCCATCCATTACTGTTGATATTGCCGAAGCTGTACAAGCAACGTATACCGAGTCAACACTTAAAAACATTAATCGTAACGAAAAAATTGCTCAGTTAACTCAGTTAATGGAACAGGATAAAGTCTATATTCAAGAGGATCTTAATTTGGCTGTACTGGCAGAGCAACTGCAACTAAACGCGCATCAATTATCTGAACTGATTAATACTGAATTTCAACAAGGGTTTTCAAAATATATCCGCCAATACAGGATTGAAGCGGCTAAAAAAATGCTGTTAGATGAACCTAAATCATCCGTGTTATCTATAGGTTTATCTGTAGGCTTTAGCACTCAATCTAATTTTTACACTGCTTTTCGAGATATTGTCGGTATGGCTCCAGGTCAGTACCGAAAACCATAACTATTTCCCTGTTAAAACTTACATTATTATCTTTTTGTAACAAAATAGAATATTGATTTTTATAACAATAATAAATAACTACTCCTATTTTACAAAATAGGAAGGCTAAGCCTTTTGGCCTTGCTATTGTTTATCTCGACATCACAAAAAAGAGGTAAACATGAATATTCTACTCACGGGTGCCAGTGGTTTTATTGGGCACCATATATTACGAAGATTAGAACAACAGAATCATCACATCATTGCTTGTTGTCGACATCCTGAAAAACTGATTTTTAAGTCTGAAAACACGCAAATTCTACAATTGAATTATACTGATATGTCTAACATATCAGATTGGTTACCATACTTAAAAAATATTGATGCCGTCATTAATTGTGTCGGCATTATTGTTGAATCGAAAGGACAATCTTTTCAAACACTACACGCTCAAGTTCCAACAGCTTTATTCAAAGCAGTAGCACAAACAGGCGTTAACAAAATCATTCAAATATCAGCACTAGGAGCGGATGATTCTGCACATTCAGCTTATCACCTTAGTAAAAAATCTGCCGATGATGCGCTTAGAAAATCAAATGTAGATTGGTATGTATTGCAGCCCTCTATTGTCTACGGTGATGGCGCACAAAGCATGGCATTATTTCATGCTTTAGCGGCATTACCTATTCATGCATTAATTGATGGGGGCGAGCAATTAATGCAGCCTGTGCATGTTAGTGATATTGCAACAACAATTATTCAATGCTTGAAAATAGACGCACCTACTCGACTCACTTTGCCCTTAGTCGGTTCAGAAGCAATAAGTTTTAAAAACTTATTAGAACAACTTCGCCAGCGTTTAGGCAAAAAACCAGCCCCTGCCTTTTCATTATCAGGGGAATTAGCGCAACGGTCTGCTTTTATCGGTCAATGGCTGGGTGAACCTACCTTTAATGCAGAAAACATTGTAATGTTACGAAGAGGCAATGCAGCTGATACTAAGCCGATTAATCAATTTCTTGGCCATTCGACAAAAAGCCTAAAAAAACAGTTGCTATCAACACCTGCTAATCAGGCAGAACGCTGGCATGCAGATCTATATTTTTTACGCCCTTTATTGCGTTTATCGATTGCATTTTTATGGATTTGGAGCGGCGTCGTTTCTATTTTTTTCTTCCCAGCCCAACAAAGCTACCAGTTTTTAGCTGCTTCAGGAATTACTGGGGATGTAGCACCTATCATGTTATATGGCTTGGCATTAATGGGTATTATCCTTGGCTTAGCGACCTTGTTTGCCTATCGAATACGGCCATTAATACTCTTTCAGTTAACCATCATTTTTCTATACACCTTAACCATTACTTTTACCTTATCAGAATTCTGGCTACACCCTTTTGGTCCTGTTTTAAAAAATATTCCGCTACTTGCAACATTACTTGTTTATTTAACGCTTGAAGGGGAAAAACCATGATGTTTTTAACTTTAAAATTAATCCATATAGCCAGTGCTATTATTCTATTTGGCTTAGGCTGTGGTACCGTATTTTTTAAAATGATGGCAGACCGCAGTGGAAATCATGCCGCTATTGCAGTAACCAGCAAGCATGTGGTATTGGCTGATTGGTGGTTTACCACACCAACTATGATTATTCAGCCACTAACAGGTATATTAATGGCCGAACAAATTGGTATGTCTTTATCGGATAGTTGGCTAATGCAGTCTATTATTTTATATCTATTGACAGGGCTATGCTGGCTACCTGTTGTATATTTACAGATTCGTATGCGCGATATTGCCAATGACTCTTTAGTACATAATAAACTGCTACCAGAACAATATCATTATTATTCTAAACTATGGATGTGGTTAGGTGTACCCGCCTTCTTTGCTATGCTAAGCATAACCACCATGATGGTTTTTCACTCCTCTCTGTTTTAGGTATTATTATGAAAAAAATAGCTTTATTACAAAATATATTAGGTGAGGACTGGAATAAATTACCATCTGTTATCCAAAGACATTACAGTGTTCCAACTAATGCCACAGCCTTCTTACAAGGTAATATGGAGATTGGTTTTCCAACGTTCTTATTACCACTAATTAGCTTGATTCACCTATGCGGTGGATTAGTTTTACGGCGCGGTAAAAAAATACACACCTTAGTTGAAAAAACTGTTTCAAAACAACATGCAGAATTACACTGGAAACGCACACTTACCTACCCTGATAATAAAAAAGACTATTTTTATTCTAAAATGGTTTATTTGCAAGACCATGAGTTAATCGAAACCGTTCGCTTTGGTTTTGGTTTACGGCTTAAAGTCTCAGTTGAAAATGAGACTTTAGTTTATCGTAGCAATGGACATATCTGGCAATATGGCAAGTTCCGGGTTACTTTTCCCGATTGGCTGGTTTTAGGCAACGCGACTATTATTGAAACGCCCATTTCCAACCAGCAATTTAAGCTAGATTTCAGCATTAAGCATCCACTTTGGGGGAAATGCTATTGGTATCATGGAGTTTTTCAGTATTTCGATAACAATTGAATATGCTGTTTCACTATAAAGAGTAAAACGTTAGGTTACCGGTAATGCTGTTAGGGAACAGAAATCTAATAAGGACACCTCTATTAATTGAGATGCTCATAACTAGTTTGGTATTTCCAAACTAAGCCTATCCCAATCAAAACTATCCCCTGGGTCTGTTTTTCTTTCAGGAGAAACATCACAGTGCCCTACAATATGCTCTGTAGAAAGATTAGGGTACTGAGTTAATATGGCTTTTATCACTCTATTTAACTGTTTATATTGCACATCAGCATAGTCTGTAGTTTCTGTCCCTTCTAACTCAATACCAATCGAATAATCATTACATTGCTCTTTCCCTCTATAACTAGAGACTCCCGCATGCCAAGCACGTTTATCAAAAGGTACATACTGAACAACTTCACCACAACGCCTAATTAAAAGGTGTGCGGATACTTTTAGTTGATAAATCTGCTTAAAATAATCATGTTCGTCTGGGTTTAACTTATTACAAAATAGCTGATCAATATAACCGCCACCAAATTGGTCGGGTGGAAGGCTAATACAATGGACAACGATAAGAGAGATGTCATTTTTAATAGGCCGCTCATCACAATTAGGTGACTGAACTTTAGTCGCTTGATTTAACCAGTGGTTATCAATTTTCATTTAAAATACTATAAAACAAATCAGTTACTTTACTGATATTATAATTGAAATTTTAATTAATACTTAAAGCCCTCAATCTCAAAGTTATTTAAACAAAGTAAATGAATTCTCAACCTACAAGCACTGAAATAAAAAACTTTCTTGCCGAAGATATAGGAAGTGGCGACATAACAGCCAGTATTATTCCAGCAACCACTCAAGCTACGGCAATTGTTATTACCCGTGAAAAAATGGTTTTATGCGGCCAAGCATGGTTTGATGCGATTTTTAAAGCCTTAAACCCAACAATATCCATTCAATGGTTGGCTTCTGAAGGAGAACTGGTTGAAGAAAACTCAAGGTTATGTCAACTAAACGGTTCCGCACGGGGTTTATTAACAGGTGAAAGAACAGCATTAAATCTTTTACAAACACTATCTTATACTGCAACTATTGCCAAACAATACTCAGATGCTGTTTCAGGAACACAATGCAAGATATTAGATACCCGAAAAACAATTCCTGGTCTTAGAAATGCGCAGAAATATGCTGTCACTTGCGGTGGATGTTTTAATCACAGAACTGGTCTTTATGACGGTGTACTGATTAAAGAAAATCACATTATGGTTGCTGGCTCTATTAAATTAGCAGTCAGCGGTGCTAAAAAAATAACCGATGTACCGATTGAAATCGAAGTTGAATCTTTAGCTGAATATGCACAAGCCATTAAAGCAAAACCAGATCGTATCATGCTGGATAATTTTTCTACTGTTGATATGAAAAAGGCGGTTGCTCTTAATCATGGTGATATTGAATTAGAAGCCTCTGGTGACATTACATTAGATAATATTCGTGTAATAGCTGAAACAGGCATCGATTTTATTTCAATTGGGGCCTTAACTAAACATGTAAAAGCAATTGATTTATCAATGCGGATAAAAATGGAGATAGACAAATGAATGACAATATTGAATCCATTTTTAAACACGTCACCCAAGGCGTCTATGTAATTAGCGTTGCAAATGGAGAACAAAAAAATGCTTTTACAGCAGCTTGGGTTATGCAAGTTTCTTTTAATCCACCACTAATTTGTTTCAGCATCAACCCTGAACATCATTCTTATAAAATATTACAAGAAGGAGGAATTTGTTGTATTAGTGTTTTAAATAACGAGCAATATATTGAAACCGCTCATTTTGGACAATCTGGAAATAAAGACAAGATGGACGATTTTAAATGGCAAAAAACAAAAACAGGTTCCCCTGCTTTATCAGATAGCCTTGCCTATTTTGACTGTGAGGTTAAGCATTATTCTGATGCAGGAGATCACCAGCTTGTTATTTGCAGGGTTGTTGATGCTGCTATTCTAAATGAGGGTGACCCTATGTTGTACAGTGATACTCACAATATGGATAATAGTAGCAAATTATATAAAAAATGACTTATTCCAAGTAAGCTAGACTTTTCCATCAAAATATTACATCAGCAAAAAAAACTCATCCTAATCGCCAAAAAAAGCACTAATTCGGTACTGCCAAAGTTCGCTATTGGTGCATCAAAAAAACAACGGTGACTTACTTTTAATTTTTTAATTTTCTTAAAGCTTCTAATAGCTTGGCATGTTAGAATCAAAAGTTACTAAATTATAATCAAGAGAAACTAATGAAAGCTAACATAGGATTAATCGGCCTTGCAGTCATGGGACAAAACCTTGTTCTGAATATGAACGATAACGGGTTTAAAGTCTCCGTTTTTAATCGCACTACAAGCAAAGTTGATGAATTTCTTGATGGGCCTGCCAAAGGAACTGAGGTTGTTGGTACGCATTCTCTTGAAGAACTTGTTGATAGCCTTGAAGCACCAAGAAAAGTCATGCTTATGGTTAAGGCAGGAGACGTTGTAGATACTTATATAGAAAAACTTCTACCACTACTTTCAGCAGGCGATATTATTATTGATGGTGGTAACTCACTTTATACCGATTCAAATCGACGGACTGATTATTTAAAAGAAAAAGGTATCCTGTTTATTGGCACAGGTGTATCAGGTGGAGAAGAAGGCGCAAGACATGGGCCTTCAATTATGCCCGGTGGAAATAAAGATGCCTGGGAAGCAGTTAAACCAATTTTTCAGGCAATCAGCGCCAAAGTTGACGGCGCTCCTTGCTGTGAATGGGTAGGTGATAATGGTGGCGGTCACTATGTCAAAATGGTGCATAACGGAATTGAATATGGCGACATGCAACTTATTTGCGAAGCTTATCAGCTAATGCGTGAAGGTTTAGGCTTAAGTATTGATGAAATTCAAAATATATTTTCTGAATGGAATAACGGTGTTTTAGATTCTTATCTAGTAGAAATTACCGCTAATATACTTGCTTATAAAGATGATAACGGCCAACCTCTCCTTGACTGCATACTGGATACTGCGGGCCAAAAAGGGACAGGAAAATGGACTGGAATTAATGCCTTGGATTTAGGCGTTCCTTTAACGCTTATCGCCGAATCTGTTTTTGCCCGATGCTTATCCGCACAAAAAGACCAACGTGTTAAGGCAGCACAGCATTTACCCAAACATAAAGGAAACTTCTCTGGTGATAAATTAATGATGGTTGATGCCATACATGATGCTTTGTATGCCTCTAAAATTATTTCTTATGCACAAGGCTTTCAATTAATGCGCGAAGCAGCTACAGAATATGATTGGACTCTAAATTATGGAGACATAGCACTTATGTGGCGTGGCGGCTGTATCATCCGAAGTCAATTTTTAAGCGATATAAAGAAAGCATATGATAAAGATGCTAAATTAGACAACCTGTTGCTAGCAGATTTCTTTTCAGAAGCGATGACAAAAGCGGATGCTGGCTGGAGAAAAGCGGTTATATTAGGAATAGAACTTAATGTCCCAACACCTGCATTTTCTTCTGCATTAGCGTATTTTGACGGTTATCGCACAGCTCGTTTACCTGCTAATTTATTGCAGGCTCAACGTGATTATTTTGGTGCCCACACCTATGAACGAACTGACAAACCTCGAGGAGAATTTTTCCATACTGACTGGACAGGACATGGTGGTAAAACTGCATCATCTACTTATAACGCTTAAGGCCAACTAATGAAAGCAGAAGCTTGTACTTATGTGATTTATGGCGCAACAGGGAATTTATCACGCGTTAAATTAATGCCTGCCTTGTATCATTTAGATGCTGAAAATTTATTACCCGAAGGCAGTAAAATTATCGCTTTAGGTCGTAGAGAATGGGATCAAGAAAAATGGCAATCTGAAGTTCGAGACATGTTAGAAGCCAAAGCACGCGATGGATTAGACGAAACTATTTTTAAGCGATTTTGTGGGCGCATGTATTATCATAAAGGTGATATCAAGCAAGCAGAAAGTTATGAAGCATTAGCTAAAATAGTTAATAATGAAAAAAAATTCCCGCAAAATAAAGCCTTTTATCTAGCAGTTAGTCCTTCTGATTTTGGTCGTACTGTAGAATTACTCAGCAATGCAAATTTATTAAAAGAAGAAGCCGGCTGGAGCCGAGTTATCATCGAAAAACCTTTTGGCTATGACTTACCCAGTGCCCAATCTCTACAGAGAAAAATAGGCAAATATCTTAGAGAAGATCAGATTTACAGGATTGATCATTACTTAGGAAAAGGAACAGTACAAAACTTATTAGTTTTCCGTTTTGCTAATACCATGTTAGAACCACTTTGGAATCGTAATTATATAGATCATATTCAAATCACTCATTCAGAAGAATTTGGAATTGGCACAAGGGCTCAGTATTATGATACCTCCGGTGCAACTCGTGATATGTTACAAAGCCATTTACTGCAATTAATGACCCTAGTGACCATGGAACCACCTGCATCGATGGAAGCTGAATCATTACGGGATGAAAAAGTAAAGGTACTTAAATCTGTACGGCCCATTCCTAAAGAAGCCGTTAATGCCCATGCCTTCCGTGCTCAATATTCAAGTGGGAATGTTAATGGTGAAAAAGTAAAAGGTTATTTACAGGAAGAGAACGTACCTGAAAATAGTGTAACTGAAACCTATGCCGCCTTAAAACTATATATTGATAATTGGCGCTGGAAAGATGTCCCCATCTATTTGCGTACTGGAAAACGGATGGAAAAGAGTCAGTCCACCATTTCAATTTGCTTTAAACAGCCACCCTTACAATTTTTCCGTGATACTCAAGTAAAATGTGATGATCCTAACTGGTTATTAATGGGCATTCAACCAGAAGAATGTATACGGATGGAAATGACGGTAAAAGAACCGGGCTTAGAAATGAGCACACGCCTGACTAGTTTAGATGCCAGTTACCGCAAAGATAATGAACATCATACTGATGCCTACGAAGATTTGTTGCTTGATGTCATTGAAGGTGATCGCTCCTTATTTTTACGAGCAGATGAAGTGGAATATGCGTGGAAAATTGTTGATCCTATTTTACAAAAATGGTCAGAAGAACGCGACTATATTGCGACATACCCTGCTGGATCATGGGGCCCTCAAGAAAGTAGACGTTTATTCGATAAAGAAAAACAATATTGGCGACATACATTAACACCAAAAGAAGATTCAGAATGCAAATAATAAACCAATGGCATCAATTTGAAACGGCAGCACAAGTTGCTGATGCAGTATTAAAACAAATCATTATCAGTGCAGAAAAAGCGATTGCTGCAAAAGGTAGTTTTAAAATTGTCTTAGCTGGAGGAAGTACACCAGAAAAAATCTATCAACAACTGGCCAATGTAAAAACTAACTGGTCAAAATGGAAGGTTTATTATGGTGATGAGCGCTGTTTAGCTGCGAATGATAAAGATAGAAATAGCATCATGGCTACTAATGCTTTACTCAAGAAAGTTGATATTCCATCCACAAATATATTCACCATGCCTACTGAATTAGGTGCAGTAGAAGCCGCTAAAAAATACCGCGAAACTATCGCCGATGTTGATCAATTTGATTTAGTTTTACTTGGTATGGGTGAAGATGGGCATACCGCTAGTTTATTTCCTGGACACCTACATGACCATGAAGAAACTGTGCATGAAGTCTACAATTCCCCCAAACCTCCTTCTGATAGAATTTCGCTAAGTATAAAAACATTAGCAAATACTCAGCAACTATTTTTTATTGTTACAGGTGAATCAAAGCAAGATCCTGTTAAACAATGGAAACGAGGTACAGACTTACCTATTGCAACCATTTCACCAAAAACTGGTGTAGATATTTTTATTGATAACCAAGCTGTTGGTTAAAAAATATGAATAGTGATTCGTAAACTCATGCAGAATAAAAAAGTAGATGATGAGGAACGAAGATTTATAATTTCCTAAATCTTCACTCCTAAGGCTACTATTTTTATTTAAGGGTATCTCTATTAATTCATGACAGGCATCTTACGCCTAAAATATTCGATAACTGTCGCTTACAGGGATGAACTTGTTAATCCTACTATTAACTGTAATTTTGCCTTGCTCTCAAACATTTAAACCTAAAAAATATTAGTTGAGCATGGAATTTGTGTGAAATCTGGGCAAAAAAGACAAAAAATAATTCGAAAATAATGGCCGTAGTCCTTATTGAGAGCTATTCTGCCGAATTTTTTTCCAGATTTTTCAAAAAACTATGAAACGGTAATATACTCTCCCATCTGGTGAGCAGCGAAAAATGGAATTAAACATATTATTTAATACGTTACAGCTAAACTCAGCGTTCAACTGATTTATTTAGGTTAAACGCATATCTTTTCAGACAGAATTAATAAATACATCCTAAAGAAGTTTCTAAAATCTAAGTGTATTTTTTGACATATTTTGTGCTGGAGAATTACTTTCAATATCTTTAAGTTATTTTTAGTGTTAATCTTATTGATTTATATATAGATTTATTCACGATGACTAAAAATAATTTAGATTTACTTGCTTGTCCAAATTGTAAACAACAACTTATTCAAATAGAAAAATGTGATTCTTGTAATCTAGAATTTGATAATGACAAAGGGACACCCATTTTAGCCGGAAAAAACATAAATAGGACGGTAAAGTTTAATTTTTCTAGTAGTCAATCGTATTTTCCTGATGATCAACTTGAAAAAATTTTAAAAGACCCTTCAATTGATTTATCAAATAAACTCCTTCCCTATCATATGGATATTGCTCATGCACATATAATTAATCAACTCAAAAAAGGAAGCCGAGTCTTAGAGATTGGGTGTGGGGGAGGACAGAATAGGGTGTTTTTTGAAAGCATGGGATTTGATTATATAGGAATAGATATTTCAAAAACAAGAGTATTTGAATGGTTACGAGAATTTGGAGGGCCGGATTATATATGTGACACTCATTTTTTGCCTTTTCTTGATCAAAAATTTGATCTTGTCTATTGTGCTGCTGTCTTTGAGCACTTTGCATCACCCTATCTTGCTGCACAAGAGGTATACCGAACCTTAAAGCCAGGAGGTTATTTTTTGGGCAATTCCGCTTTTCTTGAACCGTGGCATGATAATAGTTATTTTCATATGACTCCTTTAGGTGCTATTGAGTTGCTACATCAGGCTAATTTTCAAATAGAAAATATATGGCCAGGTCGTGGATATAGTGGTTATTTTGCTATAGCCGCAATGGGGAATCATTTTACCAAAGCATTGCGGTGGCTTGGAAAATTCATGTATCTCTCATTTCGCCTTGAGCATAAGATAAAGGGAATGATACGTAAAAAAAAGAATCCAGAGTTTGCTGATATTCTTAATAGAGCTAAAGTTTCTGGATCAACTGATTGGATAGCTCGCAGACCAAAAATAGAAAAAAGTATAGAGCATTGATATTAAAAGTGTATTGATGCTGGAATTATTGGAAAATAAAAAATACTTTAGAAGTTGATCGCTAGCAGTCAGTGAGAATGCTATACCATCAAGTCTATAATTCCTCTGTAAACTAATTTTATAGAATAATCAACCTAAGATGTTCTTTGTTGATTTTCCATTCCCGATGGCGAACCATAAAATCTAAAACCTCTTGTGGATCATCAGTAATAGTGAATAAATCTAAATCTTTTTCAGAGATAGTTTTATATTCAAGCAGTCTTATTTTTATCCAGTCAACTAGCCCTTGCCAAAATTCTGCCCCAAACAAAACTAACGGAATTGGATAAATTTTATCAGTTTGCATTAAAGTCAACGCTTCAAAAAATTCGTCTAAAGTCCCAAAGCCACCAGGCATACAAACATAACCCATTGAGTACCTAACAAGCATAACCTTGCGTACAAAGAAATACCTAAAATTTAAAGAGACATTCAGGAATGGATTTGGTGCTTGTTCCATAGGTAGCTCTATGTTTAGCCCAATGGAAAGCTGCTTTTGCTGAAAAGCACCTTTATTAGCGGCCTCCATTATTCCTGGACCTCCTCCTGTTATTATGGAAAAACCATGTTGACCTAACAGTTCAGCTAATTCTACAGTTTTTTTATAATAATCATGATCAGGTTTCAATCGTGCTGAACCAAAAATTGAAACTGCATCACTCACATCTGCAAGCCGATCAAACCCTTCGGTAAACTCACTGATGATTCTAAAAATTCGCCAAGACTGATCCCTTTTAAAGTCTTCAATAATGTTTGGAACATGTTGATTTTTATTTTTACACTGCATAATATAAATATAAATTATATGAAACTTAAGGGCACTTCTATTAATTAGCTGAAGTTTCCCAATTATTTTCGCCCTGACGTATAAGAGGAACCAATTAAATTGGGGTTTGCTGCATTCAGAGCAACGCAGGTTAAAATAAAAACTGCTGTATACATAGCAGGTTCCGTCGTTTTAAAAACTGGGAAACTTCAGTTAATTAGTAATTAGTGTCTGAACGGAAAGTCTTAAAGCCTTGCCAGTCAACTGTTTCAGGAAAAATAATGGTTTGAAGTTTTTTGAAATTAGAGCTAAAAACACCCAATATTTTGCAAACCATGCTGATATTGAGACTTTTTGAAAATATTCAAATGAAATAAATTCCTATAGCCCTTATGTATTAAGGCTTTTGGGTTTTTCGTTCAGACACTAATTACAAAGAATAAATGACTTTACCTACCTGTATTGTATGCATCACACGCCCCTCAAAAGTTTCATCCCAAAAAGGTGTGTTTTTTCCGGTACTTTTCCAATTCTCATCGTTAACCTGCCAATTACTAGAAGGGTTAAATATACAAATATCAGCTGAAAAACCGGGCGTTAATGCACCACTTTGTATTCTTAAAATATTTGCAGGGTTTTGGGTGAGCATAGAAATACCCTGAGAAAGTGTAATTTCATTTTCTTTGACTAAGCGAAGCATGAGAGGAAGTAGTGTTTCCAATGAAGAAATACCTGGCTCTGTTTCTGGAAAAGCACCTAACTTTGCATCTAAATCATGAGGTTGATGGTCTGAGCAAATTGCATCAATAGTTCCATGTGCCAAACTATGTCTTAAATGCTGTTTATCTTTTTCTGTCCTAAAGGGAGGTATAACATGATAAACGCTATTAAAAGGCTCAATATCATTTTCTGTTAAATGCAATTGATGAATAGCAACATCGGCACTGACTTCAAGACCATATTTTTTTGCCTGTTGAATTTTAATCGCTGAGCGTTTACAACTGATTTGACTAAAATGTAATCGACACCCTGTTAGCTCTACTAACTCCAGACATTGTGCAACAGCAGTTGATTCAGCCGCGTATGGAATACCTGGCAAACCATACCGTGTAGCAAAAGCACCTTCATGTGCACAACCCATATTACTAAGAGAAGGTTCATTAGGTTGATACATCACTAATAAATCATGACTACTAGCATATTCCATAGCACGACGTAAAACCAACAAATTAGCAAAAGGTGTCATTGCATTGCTTACCGCAATACAACCCGCTTGCCTAAGCGCCGCCATAGAACTAAGTTCCTCACCAGCTAATTTATAGGTTAATGCGCCAATTGGATAAACCTGAGAATAATTAGCTTTATCTGATTTATCATAAATTAATTCTACAACCGCTTGAGAATCTATCACAGGACTAGTATCAGGTGGTAGGCATATCGAAGTAATCCCTGCGCTTGCAGCAGCTGTAGTTTCACTTTGCATAGTACCTTTATACGTTTGACCAGGCTCTCTCAGTCTAGCACTAAGATCAATAAACCCAGGACAAACTATATTATTATTCGCGTCAATCGTAAAATCAGCAGTAAAGTCAGGGAGCAATTCATTAACAGAAAGTATCTGTCCATTAGCAATATAAACAGAACCTAATTGATCAATATTATTTGCTGGATCAATAATGTGTCCATTTGAAATATGAATTTTAGTCATTGCCCACTTCCTTTACGTTGCATTACTAAAGACATAATTGCCATCCGAACAGCAACACCATTGGTAACTTGCTGCAAAATAACTGACTGAGGACCATCAGCTATACTAGATTCAATTTCTACTCCTCGATTAATCGGCCCTGGGTGCATTACAATGGCTTCAGGACTAGCTAGTTTCAGTCTTTTTTCCGTTAGGCCAAAGCATTTAAAATATTCTCTTTCAGTCGGCAATAAAGCAGAAGTCATCCGTTCTTTTTGCAGGCGCAACATAATAATAACATCCGTATCAACAAGTCCTTGTTCTATATTATTAAAAGCCGTTACACCTAAATTTTCAACATACTGAGGAAGTAATGTTTTTGGGGCAATGACTCTAACGTCTTTTACACCCAAAGTATTTAACGCCCTAATTTGTGACCGGGCAACTCTGGAATGAAGAATATCCCCAATAATTGCAACTTTTAAATGATCAAACTTCTGCTTGTATTGTCTTATGGTAAACATATCCAACATTGCCTGAGTTGGATGTGCATGTTGACCATCACCTGCATTAATCACACTAATATGTGGTGAGGTATGCTGAGCAATAAAATGTCCCGCACCACTGATACCATGTCTAACCACAAACATATCGACAAACATAGCCTCAAGATTACGAATAGTATCCAGTAAACTTTCACCTTTTGATGTAGCGGAAGCAGCAATATTTATATTCAGTACGTCTGCTGACAGACGGGTTGCAGCTAACTCAAAAGTCGTCCGTGTTCGTGTACTATCCTCAAAAAAAAGGTTTACGATTGTTTTCCCTCTTAATAAAGGTACTTTTTTAACCTGTTGTGCGGACATACTGGAAAATGATTCAGCAACATCTAGTATCTCAGTCAATATTTCCTTATTTAGCCCTTCAATAGTAAGAAAATGTTTAAGTTTACCTTCATCATTAAGCTGCAGATCTATCATGATTTAAACAAAAATCTATTCGTTATTAAAAGATTTTATTTCTATACCTAAAGGACTTGGCCCTGTCAGCTTTATTCTTTGCCCAACAGGCAACCTAAAAGTGCAACCCGCACAATCGGGTTTAATGGGTATTTGACGACCATCACGCTCAATTAACACACTCAAAACCACCTGGTTTGGACGACCATAATCAAATATTTCATTAAGTGCAGCTCGAATAGTTCTCCCCGTATAAAAAACATCATCAATAAGGATAATATCTCTTCCTTCCATATGAGCAGGTAATTGACTTGGCTTTACTTTTGGGTTCATTCCTATTTGAGAAAAATCATCTCGATAAAATGAAATATCCATTACACCCAAAGGTTCTTTTATCTTTAATCGTTGATGCATCTGTTCTGCAACCCAAACACCTCCACTATGGACACCTATCATCAATGGGTCTTTTAGCTTTCTTAATGCTAGAATAATTTTTAAATCTGTTTCCAGATTATCAAGTAAAGAAGGTATTTTTAGAATATTCTTTTTCATTTTCGCATAAACAACAACAAACTTAGGCCTGTAATGAAGTAATTGAGTGTAAATATACCACTTTAAAACCTTTTCAGCCGGATATAGTTTTAGCAAGAAAATAAATATTATGGGTTTATCATAAATAATCACTTTTATTATTAAATAATTTTGATTGGCATAAGCGTTAATAGTATAAATTATGACTATTCCATTGTCCTGTGCATCTAAAATTTGTCTTCACTAGACACCACGGTTTTGATGGTGATTTTTCACATCTTTTCTCTTTTTTTTATGGTATTTTAAAAACAATAATTTAAATGGGAAAAAGTTCTAATTTTTGCAATCACCAAAACATTAAATAATGTGGTCTAAAGGAATAAAGGATCACCTAAAAAGGTGTTAGGAGAAATCATGAATGAGATAAAAAGAGCTTTATGGAAATTTGATACTTCCTTTCAGAATAAACAAAAATCCATAGAAGATAAAACAGTTTTTGAAGAAGAATTGGTACATATTAATGCTCGTCGCGATGGACAGTATTTAGACAATGACGCGGATAAAACTTCAAAAGACACACCACCTTCGCAAAACCTGGTTGGGTTAGCTTTTTCAGGTGGAGGAATAAGAAGTGCTACCTTTGGGCTTGGAGTACTGGAAGCATTAAAAAAACAACGCTTACTAAAAAAAATTGATTATTTATCCACTGTGTCTGGTGGTGGCTATATTGGTGCGTGGTTAAGTGCAAATTGTAAACGGGCAACTGAATGTGATATTAGATGCTATTTAGTCAGCAATGAGCATAAAAAATTTGAAATGATTAGCCAGTTTAAAATGGAGTTTTCGTCTAACAATAATGCCTATGCATTATTAGTGATTGCTGTTGAATCAGACACACAAAATGAATGGACAATTGCTGGGTTTAATAATGACAATCAGTTTGAAAAAGTACAGGTTAATGAAAAGCACCAACTAGCACTAGAGTTAAAAAAAAGACAGGTACTTAATAAGTCTGACGATAAAATATTAAATTCATTAAAAAAAGCCCTCCCAAAAGAAATTGATAAAATAATAACAATAGACTTAAATACTGATGAAATCAACAAATATAAAATAATTAAACTAGCTTCGTCTTCCATAAACAAGTCTCCACCACCACATTGGTTAACTAAAGAGGCTGAATGGAAAAAATCTATCCAGCATCTTCGGCGCAATTCTAATTACCTTTCTCCAAAAGTTGGTTTTTTCAGTGCTGACATGTGGACAATGGCAACAGTTTGGTTGCGGAACACCCTTCTAGTTCAACTATTACTCGTTCTGGCAATTGCATGTTTATTAATTTTACCTCGCCCCCTGTTCATTCTCTATCAACAATTTCTTGATACCGATCTGCATTGGGGGGGGATGTTAGCCTGGCATTGGGGAACGATTATCTTATATATATTAGTTGTCGTTAGCATTGCTTCAAATTTACTGCGCATAAATAAACCCAAATCCAAATATTTAATGATTAGCAATTGGAGGGTAAAATTTTTTATTGCTGTTTTTTGTATATCTTTTGCTTACTTTATTGCTACTGACAACGGTTATAGCTTTATCCTTCTGGACTCTCCTGTTTCCCTTTCAATTTATACCAAACTTGCTATTGCAATTTTATTAGTTGTAGCTGGATTTTTATTACTACCAACACTGGTCAAAATAAAAAATTTGATCTGGTCTGATGATAAAGATTTGATTAAACAAATTAACTTTACTCAAAAAAATGTACAAAGTTATGTCATTCTTCCTTTATTAATCGTTAGCCTTTTATTCTCTGCTATTTTGCAACAATATGTTTTAATCCATGACAGCCTGAGTTCAAAGACTTATGGAGAAATTTTCTTATACAGTCTAGATAAATGGCCTATTTCAATTCTTGTACTATTTGCTTCACTATGGCTGCTTTCAATTTGTTCAATTCGAGAACCAGACTCAACTCAAAGAGAAGAAAAAATACAGCACCTTAAAAAATCATTGTTTGTAAGCTTTATACTTGCACCGATTGTTGCATCAATAGTTCTACATGCATTACTGTCTGCAATTTTATTGTTTTTAACTTTAACATGTGAATTCTGCATTTATGAACAATGGACTTTTTTCATCTGGACAGCTCCATTATGGCTGTATACTTTTTCTCTGGTAATTATAATACTAATTGGCATGATAGGGCGCGAGTCATCTGATGCCGTTCGAGAATGGTGGGGACGATATAGTGCCTGGCTGGCTATTTACGGCTTTTTCTGGATAGTACTTGTCGCCGTTGCTATTTATGGGCCCTGGTTAAGTGCAATACTACTTGATAATGACGGGATGTGGGGAAATGGTGTCAGTTTAGCCTGGATAACAACAACGCTTGTTGGTTTTTTTGCAAGTAAATCTAATGCTACGAACGAATCATCCAGTCAAAACTCCACAACCAGGCTGAAGGAGATTATTGCAAAAATTGCACCTTTTGTATTTATTATTGGTTTGCTAATCATTATTTCTACAGCATTACATTTATTTTTTATCTCAAACACTGTCATTGAACCCACTGCCCTTTCAGCTAATTATTTAAGACACGCACATTGGTATATTCTTAATGAAGTAAAAGTTGAAATAATTTTGTTAGTTTTTATGATGTGTTTAATCAGCGTCTTATTACTTGGTTATCGTGTCGATATTAATGAGTTTAGCCTCAATGCGTTTTATAGGAGCAGGCTAGTTCGTTGTTATCTTGGTGCTACACGTTTCCGAAAAAACCAACGTCACCCACAATATTTTACGGGCTTTGATGAAAACGATGATTTAAAGATGGCTGAACTAATAGACCTTAATAAAAAACAGCCTCCTACTGGGTTATTTCATATTGTTAATTGTGCATTAAACTTAGGTGGATCTAGTGATTTATCACTACATACTCGCCACAGCGCAATATTTACCCTAACCCCACTCAGATGCGGTAGCTCATTTAAAAGTGAAGATCATTTAGGCTACAGAGGCGGAGGGGAAAAAGAGATTGGCTATATACCAACTAATATCTATGGTGGAAAAGACGACCAACCAACCTTGGGTCAGGCAATTTCCATATCAGGTGCAGCTGCCAGTCCAAATATGGGGTACCAAACTTCGCCGGTAATGGCTTTTCTTATGACCTACTTTAACGCAAGATTAGGTTGGTGGTTTCCAAACCCTGATAAACCACTAACCGAAAAACCGTCACCTAATTTCAGTTTATTTTACCTTCTTAGGGAGTTATTAGGTGTTGCAAACGAAAAATCAGAATTTCTGGCAATATCTGACGGTGGTCATTTTGAGAATCTTGCGGTATATGAACTAATCAAACGAAAATGTGAGGTTATTATCGTTTGTGATGGCGAATGCGATCCTGATTTACAATTTGAAGGGCTAGGCCGGTTAATTCGTATGTGTGAAGTAGACCTTGATACAAAAATTAATATTGATGTCACAGCTATTCAAACAGATAAAGAATCTGTTTGGAGCAAAAACCGTTATGCAATTGGGCAGATAGACTACCCTAATGATACCAATCCAGAAGGGCCTAAAACAGGCTGGTTAATTTATTTAAAAGCTTCAATGAACGGTCATGAAAACACGGCTATAAAGCAATATAAGGCAACTCACCCAACCTTTCCTCACGAAACAACAGGTGATCAGTTTTATGGTGAAGACCAATTTGAAAGCTATAGAAAATTAGGCTATGACATTGCTGAAAAAAATTTTTCTTCCGTTGCTAATCTTGAAGACTTTGCGTCAATGGCTAAGAAATTAAAATAATTTACATTCTCTTATTTACTAATTCCACCTTTCGTTAACTGCTTTGGTTCTAACAGCTTTTCTAGTTCTTCAAGAGATAAATCTGTCATTTCCTTGGCAATATCAATAATCGGCCTACTTTGTTTGTAGGCCGATTTTGCAATTGTTGCTGCGTTTTCGTATCCTATTTTTGGATTTAATGCAGTGACTAAGATAGGGTTTCTTGATAAGGCTTCTTGTAGATTATTTTCTCTAACCGTAAAGGTTGCTATCGCTTTATCAGCTAGGATTTTAGCTACATTTCCTATTATTTCAATACTCTGTATTACATTAAAAGCAATAACGGGGAGCATCACATTTAATTGAAAAGTCCCAGCTTGCCCTGCCACTGTTATTGTTGCATCATTACCAATAACCTGAGCTGCTACCATTGCGACGGCTTCTGGAATCACTGGATTTACTTTACCCGGCATAATACTGCTGCCAGGCTGTAGGGCTGTCAATTCAATCTCGCCCAAACCGGCTAATGGGCCACTATTCATCCAGCGTAAATCATTCGCTATTTTCATAAAACTGACAGCGATGACCTTCATTTGCCCTGATAATTCTACAATTGCATCTTGAGTACTTAAACTTTCAAAAAACGAATCATTTGGCTGAAAAGGCAAACCTGTTTCATCTGATACCGCTTGTGCAAATTTTTCTGAAAATTGAGGAGCTGCATTTATACCTGTCCCAACAGCTGTTCCACCTTGTGCTAATTTATAGATTCTGGGAAGCGTTGCGTTAATTCGATCAATCCCATTTCTAACTTGTAATGCCCATGCACCTAATTCCTGGCCCATAGTTAGCGGCATTGCATCCATTAAATGTGTACGTCCCGTTTTGGTAATATTTTCTAGAGAAATCGCTTTTTTCTCTATCACTTCTGCCAAATGAGCCAGGCTTGGTAATAAGTTTTTCTGGCATTCAATGGCTGCGCTGATATGAATAGCTGTGGGAATGACATCATTACTACTTTGCCCCATATTAACGTGATCATTTTCACCTACCGAAATACCTGCTATCTTGCTGGCTAGATGGGCAATCACCTCATTAACATTCATATTGGTACTGGTGCCAGAGCCTGTTTGAAAGACATCAACCGGAAACTGTTCCTGATGTTGTCCATCCATAATTTGTTGAGCGGCCTGAATAATGGCATTACCTTTTTGTTCGTCTAATTCCCCCAAATCTATATTAACTTTTGCCGCATTTTTTTTAATTAAAGCAACTGTCTTAATAAAAGCAGAGGGTAAAACTAATCCACTCACCGGAAAGTTATTAATTGCTCTTTGTGTTTGGGCTGCATATAAAGCATCTACAGGTATTTGTAACTCGCCCATGCTATCTTTTTCTATTCTGTATTTTTCAGTCATTGGATAATATATTGATAAATGCTTGTATATCTAGCTCTGTAAACGGCCAGCCTAATTCTTTTTTTGTTTGTGGGTGGTATAAAACAGGAATGCGAATAGCATATTTTTCTTGCCATTGTTCATGCTCAGCTATATCAACCTGCGTAATCTCAATCTGTTTTAAATCACAAGCCGCAATGATAAGTTCGGCTTCTTCACATAAATGACAACCTAAAGTGCCGAAAAGCATTAATTTTTCCATATAAAACTAAGTGTTTGTAGATTGGACCGCCAACTCTTTGGCAACCCAACATAAATAAGGATGCTAAAAATAATGTTAGGTTAACGATAGAGCCGTTAGCCTAACCTTGTATATTAAACGCATCTC
>CAZHUE010000022.1:17769-24197 GCA_964535875.1 uncultured Methylomarinum sp. | reverse complement strand
CCGTATAATCTTGAAAACCAGATAATGTGAAAGCAAAGGTAGATAACAGTGGCTGAACAAACTATCAATATATCTTTTCCCGTTAAAGAGGGAATATTAACCACTCTAAATGAATCAAAAGATGAGTTTACTAAAGATGTTCTTTTCTCATCTGCGTTGCTCTTTTATCGGAAAAGAAAATTATCGCTTGGAAAAGCGGCTGAACTTGCCGGATATTCTAAATTAGACTTTATAAGTAAGTTGCAAGAGGAAAAAGAATTTATTTTTGACTATTCAGAAGAAGAAATTGATGATATTTTTTCTGATGTAGCCGATATAAAGTGAAAACGGTATCCAATACCACGCCTATAATTTCTTTAAGCTCTATTGGTAAAATTGAAATTCTAAACGATATATTTCAAGAAATCATTATCCCTCAGGCAGTTTATGAAGAAATTAAAGCCAAAAAAAGTTATGGATACAATGAGGTGGATTTAAGCTTTATAACGGTACAAACAATTCGAAATATAGATCATCAAACACACTTACTAAACCAATTAGATATTGGTGAAGCACAAGCCATTGTACTTTCAAAAGAAATAAATGCTGATAATACGATTATAGATGAAAATTCTGGATACACTATTGCTAAAGAATCAGGGCTTAATGTAATCAGAACATTATCAATTTTATTGAAAGCCAAAGAAATGAATGTCATTACTGATGTCAAACCTCTTCTTGATGAAATGATTTCAAAAGGAAGGTGGTATTCAAATCATGTTTACTATTCTTTTTTGAGAAAAGCTAATGAATTGTAGCTTTACTAATATGCTTCACACGTTGCTAAAAGGGGTGTGTAGTTTTTTGCTGTGCGCCCATTTCAGCGTTTTTCTATTGACAAAATTAACTCACTCACATAGATGCCCTATAAACTCTACATCTGTAACTGCGCGAAGTATAGCCCTATCCAAAATTAATTTTAGCTTCTAAATCATTACGAGAGTCAGCATTTTTTAAAGCTTCTTCTAAGCTAATTTTTTGTGCTTGATATAAATCATTCAGGGCATCATCAAAAATTTTCATCCCTTTAGTTCCACTGGTTTTCATCGCTTCTTTAATTTCATTTAAAGCGCCCTTAAGAATTAAGTTTGAAATGTGCGGCGTGTTTATTAATACTTCAATCGCTGCACATCGTTTACCATCTGGAGTAGGGATTAAGCGTTGGGAAATAACAGCATTCATATTAATAGCAAGATCCATAAATAGCTGTTTATGTTCTATTTGAGGGAACATATTAATAATTCTTTCCATTGCCTGATTGGCATTGTTGGCGTGCAAAGTAGAAATACATAAATGTCCTGTATTTGCTAATTCTAATGCAGCAGACATGGTTTCTCTGTCCCGGATTTCACCAATTAAAATTACATCTGGGGCTTCACGTAAACTGGCTTTTAAGGCACGAGCATAAGACTCTGTATCTATCCCTACTTCACGTTGGTTTACAATTGATTTTAAATTAGGGTGAGAAAACTCTACGGGGTCTTCAATGGTTAAAATATGTCCAGCAGAGTTTTCATTTCGGTGGTTAACCATTGCAGCAAGTGAGGTGGACTTACCTGATCCAGTTCCTCCTACCATTAATAATAAACCACGCTTTGCTAGAATTAATTCTAGCAAAGTGTCTGGTAATCCTAAGTCACTAGGTTTAGGGATAACAGATGGAATCAAACGAAGCACCAGACCTACAGTTTTTCGCTGATAAAATGCGTTGACTCGAAAGCGAGCACTGCCATCTTCTAAGCTAATGGCAAAATCTAAATCTTTTCTTTTTGTAAACTCTGCTTGTTGCTCTTCATCCATAATACCAAAAGCAGCAGATTGAGTTAGGTCTGGTGTTAATAGGTATTTATCTAATTCAACAGCTGTGCCAGATATTTTAGCTTTGATAGATGCACCGGCAGTTAAAAATAAATCTGATGCATCTAATTTAACCATTTCTATCAAGTAAGGCATGATGTCTAGTGTCGATTCTGGCGACTCTCCTAATACCTGAATGTTACTAAGATCTACTTCCGTTCTAGCGGTACGTTTATCAGGGTTTATCAGTATAATAATTGATTCATCACTATCTTTATCAATTTGAACGATAAAAGTTTTACCCGCTGGTTTATAAGCTAGACGAACAGTTTTATAATTATTTAGATCCTTCTTTTGGTTTTCATCCAGTAAATTGGCAACAAATTGATTAATAAATTCATTAGTTGCTGTTGTGTTTCCAACTGCTTTTTTTTGATCCGCTAATTGTAGGCTTGGTACTTCATTTGCCTTTAAATGTAGAGAATCAGCATCTTTCTCTAACATTAACTTTAGATAAGGTGATAAATCCATGGGGTATATGCCTTATTATTTTTGTAAAAATATTTCGATAAAGAGTAAATTTTAGTTCACTAGAGAAAACCTTTTTAATTCTATCTAACTGATGGAGCTATGCCATATGATTATCAAGGTCTTGATCTTCAGTTATTTCTAATGAAAGTCCGCCGGTTTCTTTGCTTTCTCCCCCAGCTAGTTTTATTTGTAAACGTAATTCATTTTGAGAATCGGCATTTTTCAAGGCTTCGTCATAATCTATTGTGCCTGCCTGATAAAGTTCTAAAAGGGCCTGGTCAAAAGTTTGCATCCCTAATTCACGAGATTTTGCCATAATCGGCTTCATGCCATTAATATCACCTTTAGCGATTAAATCAGCAATTAAAGGCGTATTAATCAAAATTTCAATCGCTGCTGTGCGCCCACCATCGACAGTTTTAACCAGACGTTGAGAAATAATGGCGCGAAGATTAAGAGAAATATCTTGCATCAATTTCTCATGTGTTTCGTTAGGGAAAAAACCTAAAATACGATCGACTGCCTGGTTAGCATTATTGGCGTGTAATGTTGCCATTGCTAAATGACCGGTTTGGGCAAATTCCATTCCAAACTCCATGATTTTAGAGTCACGAATTTCACCTAAAACAATAACATCAGGTGCTTGACGTAAAGTATTGTGCAGGGCTATTTCCCAATCATCGGTATCTACACCTACTTCTCGTTGCATCATGATGCAATTTTTATGAGGGTGGACATACTCAATTGGATCCTCAATGGTAATGATATGGCCATAACTGGTTTCATTACGATGATCGATCATGGCTGCCATAGAGGTTGATTTACCAGAGCCGGTTGCACCGACCATAATAATCAGACCATTTTTATGAGATATAATCTCTTTTAAAACCTGGGGGAGTTTTAGATCGTCAAAGTTAGGGATTTCCGCAGCAATAACTCTCAATACAAGACCTTGGCTCCCTTGTTGAACATAAGCATTAACCCTAAAACGACATAAATTAGCAGGGGAAATCGCGAAATTACATTCCTGTGTTTCTTCAAATTCTTTTAGCTGTTTATCGTTCATAATGCACTGAGTCAGAGCTTTGGAATCTTCAGCAGTTAAAGGGTCTTGTGAAACTGGAGTCATCACACCTTTAACTTTTATTGCAGGAGGAAAGCCAGTCGTTATAAATAAATCCGATCCTTCTTTATGCAGTAAAATTTTAAGCAGTTTAAGCATAAAAGACATCGCTTCATTTCTTTCCATTAAGAACTCCGTTGATTTGTATGGTATTTATTGTGTTTAATGAAGGGTAACGCAAATACTTAATTAAACATAATAGTAATGAATTTAAGTGTAGCTTAAATTGGCAGACTCACAACCTGTTGCTCTAGTTTTCACAGGAAGAAGATTTTATAAATAGTCAGTGCAAGGTATAATTAAGCCTATTTAAAAATTGATTAGGTATTATGAGTAAGCTGAGTAAGCAAAGAAAAGCAGTGGCATTGATTTCGGGAGGCCTGGATTCTTTATTAGCTGCAAAAACTCTCTTGGAGCAAGGGATTCATGTTGAAGGAATTAACTTTTTTACCGGTTTTTGTGTAGAAGGACATACTCATGCAATCAGAAAAAAAGACAAAGCTAAGCCTAAAAGAAATAATGCACTGTGGTCAGCAGAGCAATTGGGCATAAAATTAAATATTATTGATGTAATAGATGAATATAAAGATGTCTTAATTAATCCGAAGCATGGCTATGGTGCCAATATGAACCCGTGTCTGGACTGTAAAATATTTATGGTTCATAAAGCAAAGGAATGGATTAATGAAAATGATTTTGATTTTATTATTACCGGTGAAGTGATTGGACAGCGGCCTATGTCCCAAAGAAAAGATACTATGCCAGTGATTGCTGAAGAGTCAGGTGCTGACGATTTATTGTTGCGTCCATTATGTGCAAAAAATTTACCTATGACCTTGCCAGAACGTGAAGGTTGGGTTGATAGAGAAAAATTATATGGTTTTAGTGGTCGAACCAGAAAACCTCAAATGGCATTAGCCAATGAATTTGGCTTTGAAGATTTTGCTCAACCTGCAGGTGGCTGTTGCTTTTTAACGGATAAAAAATATTCTGATAAATTGGTTGATTTATGGTCTGCCAGGGGCGACAAAGAATATGATCTGGATGATATTATGCTATTGAAAGTAGGCCGTCATATTCGCCCTAATAATAACTTTAAAGTTATTGTTGCCAGAGAAGATGGTGAAGCTCGGTTTATGCAAGGTTACAAAAAAGAATTCCTTAATATGAATTGTGCAAGTCATCGAGGTCCTTTGGCATTAATCGATGGGGTACCTACAGAAGAAGATGTGGTTGTGGCCGCTCAATTAGTTGCTCGTTATGGTCAAGGGCGTGATGCAGAAACGGTAGATGTAACAATCAGAGAAAAGGATGGTGCTGAAAGACAAATACAAGTACAACCGTTTAAAGCAGACAAAATCCCTCAGGAGTGGTTTGTTTAATGGCTAAAGAAACATTGAATGCAAGGCGGTTATTGTGCCCTTTACCTGTTATTCGTACACAAGATAAGGTTAAAACAATGAATACAGGTGATGTACTGGAAGTTGTTTGCACAGACCCGGGCGTTATGCAGGATATTCCGGCATGGTGCAGAATTAATGGACATAAGGTATTGGAAACATTATCAGAGGAAATGGAATACACCATTATCGTAGAAGTGGGGTAAGCATGGCAAAAGCTTATGATGCGAATGAAATTCAAAAACTAAAAACTCGTGTTACTTATGTTGGTGCCCTGGTTAATGTTTTTTTAACGGTACTAAAAATTGGCTTTGGTTTTTTAGGCCAATCAACATCTTTAATTGCTGATGGTATTCATTCATTATCAGACTTAATCAGTGATTTTTTAGTTATTATTGCGATTAAGCTGGGGAGTCGTGAAGCAGATCATAATCATCCCTATGGTCATCGTCGTTTTGAAACAATTGCAACGGTTATGTTGGGGTTGGGACTAATAGTAGTTGCAGGTGGGATTGCATGGGATGCGAGTGACCGACTACTTAATCCCGTTAAATTACTTATTCCTACCAATGAAACATTAGGTATTGCAGTTATTTCGATTCTGGCAAATGAATGGTTGTTTCACTACACTAAACGAATCGGTAAAAAAACACGGTCAAAATTATTGTTAGCAAATGCTTGGCATCATAGAAGTGACGCCCTTTCTTCTATAATCGTATTGTTTGGAATTGGCGCGGTATTGTTGGGGTATCCTTTCGCAGATGCTGTTGCGGCTATTGTAGTTGCTTTAATGATTGCAAAAATGGGCTTATCATTAGTAATGGATAGTATTAAGGAGTTGGTAGACTCTTCTTTGCCTGAAAATTTTGTAAAAGAAATAAAGAGAACAATAAAGCAGACCAGTGGTGTAGAAAGTATTCATTTTTTACGCACCCGACAAATGGGAGAGGATGCTTGTGTCGATGCTCATATTGTAGTGAATCCAAGAATTAGTGTTTCTGAAGCACATATGATTGGCGATGCAGTTAGAGATAATATAAAGTCTGAGTTTGCTGATGTTGCTGATGTTTTGGTCCATACAGACCCTGAAGATGATGAGTTTCAAGGCAACGAAAAAAAACTATTATCTCGGCAACAAATTCAGATCTATTTAGACAAATATTTTTCAGAGTACCTTCATTCGGTAGAGAACTTCAGGATTCATTATCTGGATGGAAAGATTGAAGTGGAAGTGATTTTACCGCATGGAATGTTTAATCAAGCAGAACAGATTACATGGCTTAAAAAGCAATGTGCTTTGATTGAAAATGATGTGGAGATGATCGAAAAAGCTTTTGTTTTTTTTAAAGTATGATTTTAGTAGGTTGAACCAATAGGTTTTAATCCAATAGAAATAAGACGAGTAGGTTCGGCTGCCGTCTCTTTGGCAACCCAACGTAAGTAGACTAAAAATAGAGCTGTTAGCACAGCCTACGAAACGGTATGGCTTTTAAAAGAAAATAGAAAGGGGGTGGTGTTTTACGATTAATTGTTCTCGT